>NZ_JAAFZC010000002.1:372720-745440 GCF_010614805.1 Pseudooceanicola aestuarii | reverse complement strand
TTTGGCAGAGCGCCAGCGGGCAGGCGACCCATGGCAGCTACCAGATCGGGACGGATGGCAACTGGAGCTATGTCCTCGGCAACAGCGCGACGGTCAATGCGCTGGGGCAGGGCGAAACCCTCTCCGACAGCTTCACCGCGACGACGGCGGACGGGACCACGCAAGCCGTGACAATCACGATCACCGGCACCAATGACGCGCCCGAGGTGCTGGCCCCCAGCACCCTTACCGGTGCGCTGGGGGAGGATGACGGGCCTGTCTCGGGCCAGGGGCAGGCCAGCGACCCGGAGGGTGACACGCTGACCTGGTCCGGGACGGCGCTGGGCGTTCTGGGCAGTTTCGCGGTCACCGATGCGGGCGCCTGGACCTATACGCCGGGCGCGGAGGCCGACAGCCTGGCTCAGGGCGCCACGGCGACGGAGACCTATACCCTGACCGTTACCGACAGCGGCGGCGCCACGGCGACGGAGACGGTGACCATCACTCTGACCGGGGCGAATGACGCGCCCGTGGCGCTGGACGATATCGTCGTCGCCCCGCTGGGCGAGACCACGGATACCGCGTTCCGGGTGCGGGACCCGGATCTGGGCGAGGATCTGAGCTTTGCACTGCTGGATGCGCCGGGCTTCGTCCAGATCGTGGATGGCGACAGCTTTCGCCTGACCCCGGACGGCAGCACGAGTTCGGGCCTTTACGAATTCGATTACCGGGTGACGGACGGGCAGGGCGCGACGGATGTCGCCACCGTTCAGGTCTATTTCGATAATGCGCAGGCCCAGGGCGGCGGCGGCGGAGCGGTCAGCATCGGGTTCAACACGGAACCGGCGAATGGCAACCCGGCCGGGTTCGTCGATATCGACGTGAGCGAGGTTGACGGCGCGAAAATCCGGCTGGCGATCGCGATGGATGGGTCCGGCTCCATCGGGCAAAGCAGCTATGACCTTCAGATCGACGCCGTGGTCGGCGCGCTGGAGGCGCTGGCCCGGCAGTTCGAAGGCTCCGCCACCGAGGTGGAAGTGCTGTTGGTCCCCTATTCGAGCTCGGTGATCAGCTACCCGGTCTACGATCTTCAGGACTTCAACCCGGACACCACCGGCGGGCTGGGCGCGTCCGATTACCAGGGGTTCAAGGACGATTACCAGGGCGGCGGCACCTATTGGGCCGATCCGCTGAACACGGCCAAGGCGTTCTTTACCGATGATGACGGCGGCGAGACGACGCTGGCGGACACCAATATCCTGTATTTCATCACCGACGGGCAGCCCTCGGACACGACCAGTGTCTGGCAGGGCGCGCGCGACGATCTGAAAACGCTGGAGATCAACGGGCAGGGTGTTCTGATCGAGGCGTTCGGCATCGGATCGGGCTATAATTCCACCAATCTCGACACGTTTGAAACGCCGCCCGGATCGACCCAGGTGACGGCGGCCAGCGATTTGACGGATGCCTTTGCCGCATCGCCTCTGTTTGCGGCGGCGCTGGTGGAATTCTCGCTGTCCTTGATGGCGGACGGGGTCAACCATGCGGATATCGTGACCGAAACCAGCCCGATCCTGTCCAACGACGGGCTGTCCTACACGCTGGACCTGGCGCAGATCCAGGGCATCGCCGACCTGTTGGGAGAGGCGAACCTGTTCACCACCCAGGCGACGTTCGATTTCGACGGCGATGCCTCGGACAATGCGAACCGGGTGACGCTGACGGCGGGCGAATCGGTCTCCAAGCGCGACGTCGCGGTGGATACGGATCTGAGCGCGGGCCATGACCTCTACCTGGGCAGTGACCTGGCGGATGACATCCGGGGTCTGTCGGGGGATGACGTGCTGCTGGGTTATGATGGTGACGATCTGCTGTCGGGTGGCGCAGGCAATGACACGATCCTGTCGGGCGCGGGCAATGACACGGTGATCGGCGGCGCGGGCACGGACCGGATCGAAACCGGTAGCGGCGACGACCTGATCCGGCTGGATGCTCTGGGCGATCTGGACGGCCCCGGCATCGAGGTGCTGGACGCGGGGGCGGGCTACGACGTGCTGCACGCAATGTATGGCGGCGACGTTGCCAGCGGGCTGCTGGAGCGGGTCGCGGCCACGAATGTCGAGGTTCTGGACCTGACCAACGCCGTGACCGACAGTGGCACCATGACCATGAGCGACATCTTCAACCTCTCGGGCACGAATGGCGCGGATGCGGCGGATATCCTGGCGCAGAACGGGGCGGCGCAGAACCTGCGGATCCTGGGCGACGTGGGCGACAGCCTGACCCTGATGGGCGACGGCGGCAGCTTTGTCGCCGCGCAATCCGGCCCCGCGACGGTGACCGACGATCAGGGCAACCTGTTGGCGATCTATCATTACATCGGCGGCAGCGGCACTGTCCTGGCGGCGGTTGGTGTCGATCAGGACATCGCGGTCTCGGCGGTCGTGACCTCGTGATGGAGAGCGCGGGGATGTGCAACAGCGGCATTAGCGGGAGCTGTCGGGCCGGAACGTGATCGCAGACCTCCGCTCACCGCCACGGTGCGGGTGTGGCACGGATGGTGATGGCCAAGCCTTCGCTCAAAACGGGTGCCATCGGCCTCTGGACGAGAGCGCCTCAGTCATCGTGACAGATAAGGCATGGCCCCCGCAAGCGGGAGCCTCAGGCAGCAGGTACAATCAACGCCAAAGCTGTCATACGACGGCCCTCAAACGACGAAGGGCCGCCCGAAGGCGACCCTGTCGAACCAAACATTCTCCGGAAAGGAGAAATTGGAGCGGGCGAAGAGATTCGAACTCTCGACCCTTACCTTGGCAAGGTAATGCTCTACCCCTGAGCTACGCCCGCCCCGTTTGGTGAGGCAGGATGTATAAAGAAGCGCGGGGGGCTGCAAGGGGAAAAACGCAGGTTGGCGCAAAGAATTTGCCTCACGCCCCGTCACCCTGCCAGGTCGGATCACAGCGGCGTATCCTCCGGCGGGGCACGCCGCTTTCGCCGACCGGAACGCAGCAGGTTCAACCCTTCCACCGCCCCGGCAAAGACCATCGCCGCGTAGATGAAGCCACGTTCGACATGCACGCCGAAACCATCCGCCATCAGCGCCATGCCGACCATCACCAGAAAGGCCAGCGCCAGCATCTTGGTCGAGGGATGGGCCTCCACGAAACCGGCGATCGGCTCGGCGGCGATCATCATGATCGCGATGGCCACGACGACGGCGGCGACCATCACCTCGATATGATCGGCGATGCCGACGGCGGTGATCACGCTGTCGAGCGAGAAGACAAGATCCAGAATGACGATCTGCACGATCACCGAGGCCAGCGTGGCGCGGACGGCCCCGGCACCGTCCTCCTCGCCTTCGACTTCGTCGAAAATCTCGGTCGCGGCCTTCCAGATCAGGAACAGCCCGCCGGCCAGCAGGATGATGTCGCGCCATGATACCGGGTGATCGCCCAGGCTGAAGACCGGCGCGGTCAGCCCGATGATCCAGGCGATCGACAGCAGCAGCAGGATGCGCATCACCAGCGCCAGCGACAGGCCGATCAACCGCGCGGTGCGGCGTTGATGTTCCGGCAGGCGCGCGGCGGTGATGGAGATGAAGATGACGTTATCGACCCCCAGGACGATCTCCAGCACCGTCAGGGTGAGAAAGGAGGCCCAAACGGCCGGGTCTTGCAAAAGCTCTATCATCGGGGTCTCGTGCCCTTTGCTGGCGACATGGATCGCATGTCAGGTAAGATGCACCGGGGCCAAGTCCAGTCGCGCCGCGCCGCGCGCGCCGGGGGATGCGGAAAATTCTAGCGGATCGGGCAGGGCCTGAAAGGGCACGATGGGGGGAAAGATGGACACGCGCGACAGATGGCAGCCGCCGGTGCCCTACATGGCCCGCACACGGGATTGGTACCTCGCCCTGGGGTTCGACAATCCGTATGAATGGGCGCAGTTCGACGCGGTGCCCTTTGCGCCATTGCCCGGACCGCTGGACCGGCTGTCGGTGGCGCTGGTCACCACCGCCGCGCCCTATCAGCCCGACAAGGGGCCCCAGGGGCCCGGCGCGCCCTATAATGCGGCGGCAAAGTTCTATCAGGTCTATTCCGGAGATGTGCGGCGCGATCATGATCTGCGGATCTCTCACGTGGCGATCGACAGGGTGCATACCACGATGGAGGATCCCGGCTGCTGGTTTCCGCTGCCTGCCCTGCGCGCCGTCGAAGGGCGCCGCATCGGCCGGTTGGCGCCGCGGTTCCACGGCCTGCCCACCAACCGCAGCCAGCGCCACACACAGGAGATCGACGCGCCCGAGCTGCTGCGCCGCTGTCGCGCCGACGGGGCGGATGTGGCGCTGTTTGTCGCCAATTGTCCGGTCTGCCATCAATCCTGCGCCCTGGCCGCCCGCCATCTTGAAGCGGCAGGCATTCCCACGGTCATCCTGGGCTGCGCCCGCGACGTGGTGGAACATTGCGGCGTCCCGCGCTTCCTGTTCAGCGATTTCCCCCTGGGCAATGCCGCCGGACGCCCCTTCGATCCCGTCTCGCAGGCCGAAACGCTGGATCTGGCGCTGTCGCTGCTGGAGGAGGCCACAGGCCCCCGCACCACCCGCGTGAACCCGCAACGCTGGGCCGTGGATGACCAGTGGAAACGCGACTATTCCAACGTCGCCACCACCAGCCCCGAAACCCTCGCCGCCGCCCGCGAAAAAGCCCATGCCGACCGGGACATCGCGCGCAAAACGCGGGAGGGCGGCTGACCATGCCGTGCGCCAAGTGCCGGTTGAATAGGAAGCCTGAAAGCCGTTCCTAAGTACTCCGGTTGCCGCGCTCGCAATCGTTCATGGCCAACACACCGTTATGGACGAAGTGACCTCCGTCATATTGTGCGCTTGCAATCGTTCTCCGAACACGCTCGCGTTTCGGGTCAAAGACATCAAAATACTTGATATAGACGAAGCAGAACAATTTGTGAGCGTCTTGGTCTTTGGTCAACATGATTTCTTGATGCGAAAGATCAGGATAATCGCGAAAATAAGTCTTGGGTGTCGAACCAGCGCCCAAATCGGTATTTTTGAGTGTAGGGGGTTGATCGCGGAAGGAAACTTGTTTTTTCGCATAGCTTGCGACGCGTTTTCCTAGGATGATTAACTCCAGCCCGCGTGCGGGCGTGGCCCCGGTATTCTGGATTTCCACAATCAACCGGGTTCCGGTGCTGTCAGGTATAGGCATAGCGATTAGCTGCCTCACGGAAACGTAGGCGCGGGTTTGCGCCTCTCCGATCGTTTGCGTAACGCCCACCGCTTCGCGGGCAGATGCATTGGCGTCCTGAGCTGTACGAACGGCCTTCCTTGTTTCGATCAAGGTCCCGAGGATTCCGATGGTACCCAGCACCGCAGTCACCAACATCCCGGCCGATACAATCAGCATCCAGAGTGTCCATTTCGACATGTCTCTCTGGACAAGCAAATTCTCGAACGAGAAGTCGCGGTGTTGCGAGGCTCTCATTGCTGTGATGATGCAGGCATCCCGAGCTGTTCCCTCCAATTGATTGCAACGGGCCAATTCACGTTCATTGACCTGCGCGTAGGGCGTGTGGAAACCAACCTCTTCGCGGCCAATATCCACCCCGTTGGTTAGGCCGATACCGTAGATGACAACGGTCGCGAGGAGCAGCACGACAATCATGCCAAAGGCAGACCCGAGCGTAGGGGAACCATTCTGATCTGGTGTTCGCATTCATATTCGAATGCCGCTTCGAAATTTCATTGTAGAAAAATTTCGGCGGCACCCGTTCCAAATAGCTGTTTTCAATGCCGGCAAGTCTTGCACCCAATTCTTCGCAAGTCATCCCCTTTGCTGCCATCAATGCGAAAAGGGGGCCAATGGCCCCCTTCCTCTCTCCCCGAACACACCTGCATCCCCTCGCACAATACGGCGAAGGGGCAGCCCCTCCGCCGCTGGTGTCATTCGAACTCGATCAGCAGATCCTTGGCGTCGATCTGGGCGCCGGGGGTGACGTGCACCGCCTTGATCACCGCGTCGCGTTCGGCGTGCAGGCCGGTTTCCATCTTCATCGCCTCGATGGTCAGCAGCAGGTCGCCCTCGGTCACCTTCTGGCCTGCGCTGACCCCGATGGAGGCGACGACGCCGGGCATCGGCGCGGCCAGGTGGTCGGGGTTGGTCGGGTCGGCCTTTACCCGTGCGGCGGCGCCGCCGGTGGCCTTGCGGTCGGGCACACGGATCGTGCGCGGCTGGCCGTTCAGCTCGAAGAACACCCGAACCTCGCCGTCATCCTGGGTTTCGCCCACCGTGACCAGACGGATCTCCAGCGTCTTGCCGGGGTCGATCTCGGCGGTGATCTCCTCTTCCGGCTCCATCCCGTAGAAGAACGTGCGCGTCGGCAGGGTGCGCACCGGGCCGTAGACCTCGTGCCGCTGGGCGTATTCGGTGAAAACCTTGGGATACATGAGGTAGGAGTTCAGATCCTCGTCGTCGATTTCAGCCCCGTTCAGGGCGGCGCTGATCTCGGCGCGCTTGGCCTCCAGATCCACGGGCGGCAGATGCGCGCCGGGCCGGTCGGTGTTGGGCGCCTCTCCCTTCAGGATCTTCTTTACCAGCGCGGGGGGGAACCCGCCCGGCGGCTGACCCAGGTTGCCGCGCATCATGTCGATCACCGAGTCGGGAAAGCTGACGTCCTTGCCCGGATCCTCCACATCGGCCCGGGTCAGGCCCTGGCTGACCATCATCAGCGCCATGTCGCCCACCACCTTGGAAGAGGGCGTGACCTTCACGATATCGCCGAACATCTGGTTCACATCGGCATACATCTTGGCGACCTCGTGCCAACGTTCGTCCAGCCCCATCGACTTGGCCTGCGCCTTGAGGTTGGTGAACTGCCCGCCCGGCATCTCGTGCAGATAGACCTCCGAAGCAGGCGCCTGAAGACCGCTTTCGAAGGCGCTGTATTGCGCGCGCACGGCCTCCCAGTAATCCGACAGGCGGCGCACGGTGGCCACGTCCAGCCCGGTGTCGCGGTCGGTGCGCGCCAGTGCTTCGACGATGGAGCCCATGGTCGGTTGCGAGGTATTGCCCGACAGCGCATCCATGGCGCAATCGGCGGCATCCACCCCGGCCTCGGCCGCGGCCAGGATCGTTGCCCCCGCGATGCCTGATGTATCATGCGTGTGGAAGTGGATCGGCAGGCCGACCTCTTCCTTCAGCGCCTTGACCAATACGCGCGCCGCCGCCGGTTTCAGCAGGCCCGCCATGTCCTTCAGTCCCAGCACATGGGCGCCGGCGTCGCGCAGCTCCCTGGCCATGGCAACGTAGTATTTCAGGTCATATTTGGCGCGGTCCGGGTCCAGGATATTGCCGGTGTAACAGACGGTGCCTTCGCAGATCTTGCCGGCCTCCACCACCGCATCCATGGCGACGCGCATGTTCTCCACCCAGTTCAGGCTGTCGAAGACGCGGAAGACATCGACGCCCGTTTCGGCCGCCTGGCGGACAAAGGACTGCACCACGTTGTCGGGATAGTTGGTATAGCCCACCCCGTTGGAGCCGCGCAGCAGCATCTGGGTCAGGATATTGGGCATGCCCGCGCGGATGTCGCGCAGCCGTTGCCAGGGATCTTCCTGCAAGAAACGGAAGGCCACGTCGAAGGTCGCGCCCCCCCAGCATTCGACGGAGAAGAGTTCCGGCAGGTGGGCGGCATAGGCGGGCGCGGCGCGCACCATGTCCAGCGAGCGCATCCGCGTTGCCAGCAGAGATTGGTGACCGTCGCGCATCGTGGTGTCGGTGATCAGCAACCGGTCCTGCGCCAGCATCCAGTCGGCCACGGCCTGCGGCCCCTTTTCGTCCAACATGTTGCGGGTGCCGGCCGGCGGCGTTCCGCTGGAGGCCGGGGCCTTGGGCGTGCCGACGCTGGCAGGCAGGTGCGGTGTGCCGGCCGTCTCGGGATGGCCGTTGACGGTGATGTCGGCGATATAGGTCAGAACCTTGGTGCCCCGATCGCGGCGGGTCTTGAAGTCGAACAACTCTGGCGTCGTGTCGATGAATTTGGTCGTGTATTGGTTGGCCAGGAATGTCGGGTGTTTCAACAGGTTGATGACGAAGTCGATATTGGTGCTGACGCCCCGGATGCGGAACTCGCGCAGCGCCCGGTCCATGCGGCGGATCGCCTGTTCGGGGGTGGGCGCCTTGGCCGTCACCTTGACCAGAAGGCTGTCGTAGAACCGGGTGATCACCCCGCCGGCATAGGCGGTGCCGCCGTCCAGCCGGATGCCCATCCCGGTGGCCGAGCGGTAGGCGGTGATGCGACCGTAATCGGGGATGAAATTGTTGGTCGGGTCTTCGGTGGTAATCCGGGTCTGCAAGGCGTGGCCGGTCAGGCGGACGTCATATTGGCTGGCCTTGCCGGTGGCCTCCGCCAGGGATTTGCCCTCGGCGATCAGGATCTGCGCCTGAACGATGTCGATGCCGGTGACTTCCTCCGTCACGGTATGTTCGACCTGCACGCGAGGGTTCACCTCGATGAAGTAGAACTTGCCCGTCTCCATATCCATCAGGAATTCGACGGTGCCGGCGCATTCATAGTTCACATGGGCGCAGATCTTGCGGCCCAACTCGCAGATTTCCTCGCGTTGCGCTTCGGACAGGTAGGGCGCCGGCGCACGCTCCACCACCTTCTGGTTGCGCCGCTGGACTGAGCAGTCGCGCTCGTACAGGTGGTAGATGTTGCCCTGCGTGTCGCCCAGGATCTGCACCTCGACGTGTCGGGCGCGGGTGATCATCTTCTCCAGGTAGCCCTCGCCATTGCCGAATGCGGCTTCGGCCTCCCGCCGGCCTTCCAGCACCTTTTCCTTCAGTTCCTCCGGCCCGACGATGGGGCGCATCCCGCGTCCGCCGCCGCCCCAGCTGGCCTTCAACATCAGCGGGTAGCCGACCGTTTCGGCCTCGCGGGCGATGGCCTCCATGTCGTCGCCCAGAACCTCGGTGGCAGGGATGACGGGCACGCCGGCCGCGATGGCGACCTTGCGGGCGCTGGCCTTGTCGCCCAGGGCGCGCATCGTTTCGGCCTTCGGCCCGATGAAGGTGATGCCGGCGGCGTCGCAGGCGTCGACGAAATCGGGGTTTTCCGACAGCAGGCCATAGCCGGGATGGATCGCATCGGCGCCCGACATCTGTGCCACGCGGATGATTTCCTCGATGCTCAGATAGGCGGCGACGGGGCCCAGCCCCTCCCCGATGCGATAGGCTTCGTCGGCCTTGAACCTGTGCAGGCCCAGCTTGTCCTCCTCCGCATAGACGGCGACGGTCTTCTTCCCCATTTCATTCGCGGCGCGCATGATGCGGATGGCGATTTCGCCGCGATTGGCGACCAGGATCTTGCTGAACTCGGGCATGGGGCTCCCCTTCTCCATAAATTTCCGCAGAGCAAACGCGATGCCGCGCCGCAGCGCAAGGATGATTTTGCAAATTGCAAAGCGTGCTCTCTGCGAACTGCAAAGCTGGCAAAGCGCATTGGACCGGCCAAGTCCGAGGGTTTGCAGCCGCTTCGTCCGTCGCGAAACGCGCCGCCATTGACGGAGCCGCACGGCGCGTCGGGGCAGGCGCCGCGCCCCCCTTTGCGGCCCGCCAGGGCCCGTCCCGCGCTCACTCCCCCCAGAGCAGTTCGCGTACCTCTTCGGGGCGGGTGATGGCCATCTGAACCATCGCGCTTTTCATGTCTTCGGCCAGAATATGGGCGACGTGATCGGCACCACGTTCGCCCAGGGCACCGGTGCCCCACAGCCAGCCCCGGCCCAGCATCACCATATCCGCCCCCAGGGCGATGGCGCGCAGGACGTCCAGACCGGAAGCCACGGCGCCATCATAGATCACCGGTACATCGGGGCCCAGAGCGGCGCGGATCGCAGGCAGGGCGGTGGCCGATCCCGGCGCGGCGTCGAACTGGCGGCCGCCGTGGTTCGACACCCAGATCGCGTCGATCCCCTTGTCGCGCAGCATCAGCGCCTCGTCCGGCAGCAACACGCCCTTGGCCACCATCGGCCCATCCCAGGCATCGCGGATCCGGGCCAGGAAATCGGGATCGGGGGCGCGGTGACGGCCCAGGCCGATCTGGCCCGCGCGGGTGCCTTCGTTGTACCGCTCCAGCGCGCGCACCCGCGGCATGCCGCCGCGCAGCGTCGCCAGCGACCACGCCGGGCGCAGCGCGCATTGCGCCGCGATGCGCGGGGTCAGGCGGGGCGGGGTTTGCAATCCCGACCGGCGCGAGCGTTCGCGCCGCGAATTGCCCGGCACGTCGACGGTCAGGATCAGGGTGTGAAACCCGGCTGCCTTGGCCCGGCGCAGCAGATCGTAATTCTGCTCCATGTCCTCGGGCGGATAAAGCTGGAACCAGCCCTGATCGCCCATGTGGGGGGCGACGTCCTCGGGCGCGGCGGCCGCGACGGTGGAAAGGCCAAAGGGCAGGTTCCGCCGCGCCGCCATCCGCGCCAGCATCTGTTCCGAGCCGGGCCAGAACAGTCCCGTCATCCCCACCGGCGAGACGCCGAAGGGCGCGTCATAGCTGCGCCCCATCAGCGGGGTCGTCAGGTCCGGCACGACCGCGCCACGCAGGGTACGTGGTTTCAACATCACGGCGTCCAGTGCGGCGCGCGACCGGCGCACTGCGGTCTCGGCCCCGGTGCCGCTGTCCAGGTATTCCCAGGCGAAATGCGGCAGGCGGCGGCGCGCGCGGGCACGCAGGTCCGAAAGGGTCGGGTAGCGGAAGTCGATGTTCATACCCGCAGATGAGGGCAGAACGCGGCAAATGGCAAGGCGCCGCGCAGCCGGGTGGGGTGTGGGGGAATGGGGTGAACAGGAGGGGAACACCTCTCTTTCCCTTCGGGGCCGAAATGGATAGATTGCGCCCATGAGCAGTTATTCCGAAGACGACGCCTTCGAGGCGGCAGTCCCGCTGAGCCGCCGCGCCATGGCTGCGCGGCCCGCGCCCTATCTTGACGATCTGAACCCGGCGCAACGCCAGGCGGTCGAGGCCCTGGAAGGGCCGGTGCTGATGCTGGCCGGCGCCGGTACCGGCAAGACCAAGGCGTTGACCGCGCGGATCGTACATCTGCTGACCACCGGTTCGGCCCGCCCGAACGAAGTCCTGGCCGTGACCTTCACCAACAAGGCCGCGCGGGAGATGAAAAACCGGGTGGGCCGGATGCTGGGCGAAACGGTGGAGGGCATGCCCTGGCTGGGGACGTTCCATGCCATCTGCGTGAAGCTGCTGCGCCGCCACGCCGAACTCGTGGGGCTGAAATCCAACTTCACCATCCTTGACACGGATGACCAGATCCGCCTGCTCAAGCAGTTGATTTCGGCTAGCAATATAGACGACAAACGTTGGCCCGCACGGATGCTCTCGGGGATCATCGACCAGTGGAAGAACCGTGCCTGGACCCCGGAGAAGGTGCCAGCGGCGGAAGCCTCGGCCTACAACAACCGCGGGACCGAGCTGTACGATCAGTACCAGCGCCGCCTGCGGGAACTGAACGCCGTCGATTTCGGCGACCTGCTGCTGCATATGGTCACGATCTTCCAGACCCATCCCGACGTGTTGGACCAGTACCAACGCTGGTTCCGCTATATCCTGGTGGACGAATACCAGGATACCAACGTGGCGCAGTACCTGTGGCTGCGCCTGCTGGCGGGCGGGCACAAGAACATCTGCTGCGTGGGCGACGACGACCAGTCGATCTATGGCTGGCGCGGCGCGGAGGTGGGCAACATCCTGCGGTTCGAAAAGGATTTTCCCGGTGCGACGGTGGTCCGGCTGGAGCAGAATTACCGATCGACCGCGCATATCCTGGCCGCCGCCGGCGGCGTCATTCGCGGCAATGAGGGGCGCCTGGGCAAGGAACTCTGGACCGAGGCGCAGGACGGCGAGAAAGTCCGCCTGATCGGCCATTGGGACGGAGAGGAAGAAGCCCGCTGGATCGGCGAGGAGATCGAGGCGATGCAGCGCGGCACCCGTGGCGGCCGCCCCGTCTCTCTGGACGAGATGGCGATTCTGGTTCGGGCCTCGCACCAGATGCGCGCGTTCGAGGATCGGTTTCTGACCATCGGCCTGCCGTACCGCGTCATCGGCGGCCCGCGCTTCTACGAGCGGTTGGAAATTCGCGATGCCATGGCCTATTTCCGGCTGGTGGTCAGCCCCAGCGATGACCTGGCCTTCGAGCGGATCGTGAACACGCCCAAGCGCGGCCTGGGCGACAAGGCCCAGCAGAAGATCCAGATGTGCGCCCGCGAACACGGCACCTCCCTGTTGGACGGCGCGCGAATTCTTTTGCAGGACAAAGGGTTGACCGGAAAGGGCGCAGCCCGGCTGGCGGCCTTTGTGGAACAGATTGACCGCTGGCACCCGATCGCCACCGCCCAGGCCGCCGCCCCGCAGCCAATGGACGAGGATGCGCTGATCATGGACGATTCGGCGCCCGCACGGCCTGCCGTCTCCCATATGGAGCTGGCTGAGGTGATGCTGGACGAATCGGGCTACACCGCAATGTGGCAGGCCGACAAGACGCCGGAGGCCCCCGGCCGGTTGGAAAACCTGAAGGAGCTGATCAAGGCGCTGGAAAGTTTCGACAATCTTCAGGGCTTTCTTGAGCATGTCTCCCTGATCATGGACAACGAGAGTGAACAGGAGGGGGCCAAGGTCTCCATCATGACGCTGCACGCGGCCAAGGGGTTGGAATTCCCCGCCGTTTTCCTGCCGGGCTGGGAAGACGGGCTGTTCCCGTCGCAACGGTCGATGGACGAATCGGGTCTGAAGGGTCTGGAGGAGGAGCGGCGGCTGGCCTATGTCGGCATCACCCGGGCAGAGGAGCTGTGCACCATCTCATTTGCCGGGAATCGCCGTGTCTTCGGGCAATGGCAATCGGCGCTGCCCTCGCGTTTCATCGATGAATTGCCGGAAGACCATGTCGATGTGCTGACGCCGCCGGGCCTGTATGGCGGTGGATATGGCGCGGCTGCGGCGCCGCAATCCAACCTGCACGACCGCGCGGCAGAGGCGAATGTCTACAATTCGCCCGGTTGGCGCCGAATGCAGGCCCGCGCCGGCCAGCGCCCCATCGCGCAGCCCCGCGAAAGCCGCGCGCCGGTGATCGATCTGGATGCGGTCAGCGCCTACACCGTGGGAGACCGGGTGTTCCACCAGAAATTCGGCTACGGCGCCATCGCCGCGATCGAGGGGGACAAGCTTTCGGTGGATTTCGAAAAGGCCGGAGTGAAGAAAGTCGTGGCGAAATTCATCATGGGCGCCGACGACGTGCCGTTCTGATTCCAATCCGGTGGCGCTTCTGCTGGACCGGGTCATGCAAATTCCACGGAAAGAGAAAGGGGGCCGCTGTGCCCCCTTTTTGCTGTCGCGCCAGTTTCGGCTGGATCTGTTCAGGAAAGGGCCCGGAAAAGAGAAACGGCGGCGCCAGGGAGGAGGAGAGGCGCCGCCGTTCTGCTTACGGCCACCGAGGGAGGAGGAGAGGCAGCCGATCCGAATTTTATGCCGACAGCGCCAGGGAGGAGGAGAGGCGCTGCCGGCTGATATCGCCGACCCAGGGAGGAGGAGAGGGCCGACAATTCTTGAAACCTTGACCCCGGTTCCGGGGGATTAGGTGCGACGGCGCCAGGGAGGAGGAGAGGCGCCGCCGCTGATATCATCGACCCAGGGAGGAGGAGAGGGCCGACAATTCTTGAAACCTTGACCCCGGTTCCGGGGGATTAGGTGCGACGGCGCCAGGGAGGAGGAGAGGCGCCGCCGCTGATATCATCGACACAGGGAGGAGGAGAGGGCCGACAATTCTTGAAACCTTGACCCCGGTTCCGGGGGATTAGGTGCGACGGCGCCAGGGAGGAGGAGAGGCGCCGCCGCTGATATCATCGACCCAGGGAGGAGGAGAGGGCCGACAATTCTTGAAACCTTGACCCCGGTTCCGGGGGATAGGAGCGACGGTGTCAGGGAGGAGGAGAGACACCGCCGCCAGTTACAGACGACCCAGGGAGGAGGAGAGGGCCGGCTGATCCGAATTACTTGGCTCCGTAGGCCTCTTCGTAGGCGATGGAGCGGATCATGGAACGATGCAGGCCCAGGTCGGCCAGTTCGCGGTTGCTGAGCGACGCCAGCTCGTCCATGCATTTGTTGAACACGGCGCGGCGCGCCAGGCGGTCTGCGATCGCGGCATAGGCACGGGAGAACAGGCCAGCCTGCGGGGCTGCGGCGCTGTGGGTGTCGGTCATCATCGTCATCGTCGTCTTCCTTTCGGTGACGTCCGGGGCAGCGTTTGCTGTCGTCTCCGTCCGTCTTGTTGATCCCAATTTAACCTCATGCTGCATCTGCACAATGGCCGATGCTTCAATGCTGCCATGCAGCGAATGCATAAGAGAGGCTGACCTAACGTTCGCTGAAAACAAACGACTATTTCTTGGGCGCCGGGGGGCGTACTTGCAGCAGAATAAAAAAAGGCGCAGGTGTGGGGCAGTTGATTGAAGGATGCAGAACATGGCTGTGACCCGCGACACCATCCTTGAGGCGCTGACCCGGCTAAGCCTGCCCGACGGCGGCAACCCGGTGTCCCGCGACATGATCCGCGCACTATCGGTGGACGGCGGCACCGTCCGCTTTGTGATCGAGGCGCCAAGCCCGGAACTGGCCCAGCAGATGACCCCGCTGCGCGAGGCGGCGCAGCAATTGGTGGCGCAATTGCCGGGGGTGGAGAATGTCAGTGTCGTTCTGACCGCCCATGGTCCGACCGGCGGTCAAGGTCAGGGGCCTGCCCAGGGTCGCGCAGCGGCGGGCGCGGCCGGGCAGGGGGCGGCGCCGTCGCTGAAGATCGGCGGCCATCCGAAACCGCAGACCGAACCGTTGAAACCCGCCGGCGTGAAAAGCGTGATCGCCATCGCCTCGGGCAAGGGCGGGGTGGGGAAATCCACCGTGTCCTCCAATCTGGCGGTGGCGCTGGCGCGGGCCGGGCGACGGGTCGGGCTGCTGGATGCCGATATCTATGGTCCCTCACAGCCGCGCATGATGGGCAACGCCAAGCGGGCCGCCAGCCCGGACGGCAAGATTATCGAACCGCTGACCGCCCATGGCGTCACCTTCATGTCCATCGGGTCGATGATGGAGGAGGGCAAGGCCGTCGTCTGGCGTGGGCCGATGCTGATGGGGGCGATGCAGCAGCTGCTGGGGCAGGTTGCCTGGGGCGAGCTGGACATCCTGTTGATCGACCTGCCGCCCGGCACCGGTGACGTTCAGTTGACACTGGGTCAGCGGTCGGCCCTGTCGGGTGCCATCGTGGTGTCCACGCCGCAGGACGTGGCGCTGCTGGATGCGCGCAAGGCGATCGACATGTTCCACACCCTGAAGGTGCCGGTGATGGGGCTGATCGAGAACATGTCCAGTTTCATCTGTCCGCATTGCGGCGGCGAATCCCATCCCTTTGGCCATGGCGGCGTTGCGGCGGAAGCCGAGCGGCTGGGCGCGCCGCTGTTGGCCTCGCTACCTCTGGATCTGGACACGCGCCTGGGCGGCGATGCCGGGCAGCCGATTGCCTCGGGGGACAGTCCCGCGGCCGACGCCTATGCCCAGCTGGCCGACCGGATGATCCAGGGCGGGGTCGCTTGACCCATGCATCTGCGCCGCCCTCAGGTTCACGAGGCGGCGGCGCTGACTGCGCTGTGCCTGCGGTCCAAGGCGCATTGGGGATATGATGCCAGCATGATGGCGCGGTTCCGGGAGGAACTGCGCGTCACACCTGACGACCTGGCCCGATGGCCCGCCCGGCTGGCAGAGGCGCAGGGCGTCCTGCTTGGGTTCGCGCAGATCAGCCTGTCCGGCGATATGGCCGAGCTTGAGCGTTGCTTCGTCGATCCCGACGCTATGGGGCGCGGTGTGGGGCGGGCATTGTTCGACTGGGCCTGCGCCCATGTCCGGGCTGGCGGGGCGCGGCGGTTGATCATCGTGGCCGATCCTGGCGCGGCGGGGTTCTACCGTCGGATGGGGGCGATGCTGGCTGGCGAAGTACCATCGGCCAGCGTGCCGGACCGCGTTCTGCCGCGCCTGCACATGGAGTTCCGGCCCTGACGCGCCGGGCGGACCCGGCGGTCCCATGACCTCCCACCCGGTTTTCGCCGATTTTCCGGGTACCAGGCGCCGCCGGGCCGAGCCAGAACCTGCATTCCGTCGCAACCGTCAGTGCAGGCAGCCCAAAGCCTTGGTCCGGGAAAGCATGGGACGTTTGGGAAATGATGGGACGGGTGCCGGTTTTTGCCGCCGCGCCGCCGATCTGCCGTCCGCGACGGGGCCAAGATTCCGGTGATTTTACCTGACGCGGCTGGAAACGGGCGGAATCGGGTCGTGATCCGAATCACGGCTGCGTGATTCCAGGCTCTCAGCGACGATTGGCTGGCGGTTTGCCCTTGTTTCACGCGTGCTGTGCCGCGCTGGATCGGGTCGGGCCGGAAAAAACGCCGCTCTCTTTGGGAAAAACTGCCCCCGAAATGGTGCACCACATCTAGTGGTGCGCGAGGCCTTCTCCGCTAGGTTGTCCGTATTTTTCGCCCGTTTCACACAATCTGTAGGTTTCGCGCGGCGGCTGATCCCACATCTAGGCAGGCTTTCCCATGATTTGCGCTTGCTTCCCATCCAGTCCCGTGGCAATCATTAGGCACAGATGAGGACGGGACAAAACGAGGCGACAGACCTCAAGACACCTCCCAAGGCAGTGATCATACAGGCAACCGCTTTCATCTGAACCAAGAGATCCGGCGCGCGAGCGAGCAGTACATCCCCCCAGGTGGCGCGCGCAGTCGGACACCCCGGAAACGGGACGAGGACGGCGGGTAGGGCAAAGGCAGCATGCCCCTACCCGCCGTTTTCCGTTTCAGGGTTGCGCGTGAGGCGAATCACGTCAAGGGGGGAGGGACAGGGACCAGCGGAACCTTGCGTGTCAGGCGTTTCAGAGGTGAAGAAGAGCTTAAGGTGGACAGCAAAGGTCGCGTGTCCGTTCCCAGCTCCATTCGCCGCGTCCTGGAAGAGCAGGATCCCGATTGGGTCGAAGGTCGCAACCCCACCATGGTGGTGGTCTACGGCGATCACCTCAAGGACAACCTCGAAGGATATTCGGTCGAGACGATGGCCGAAAAAGAGGCCAAGATCGACCGGATGCCCGGATCGCACGCCAAGACGCGCGCGCTGAAACGGTTCTTCCTGGGACAGTCGCAGGAATTGTCCGTCGATGACACCGGCCGCATCGTCCTGCCGGCCAAGCTGCGCCGCAAGATCGGGGTGGAGCCGGGCGGCACGGCCTATTTCATCGGCAACGGCAAGACCTTCGAAATCTGGCACCCCGAAACCTACCGCGCCCATTCCGAACGTATCGCCGCGCAATGGCTGGACGAAGAAGGTGCGGATTTCGACCCCGAAACCCTGTTCGACGAGATCGACCTGGGTGACAGAGAAGCGGAGTAGAGCATGGCAGGCGGAGCCCCCGACGCGGATGCCCCGCATATCCCGGTCCTTCTGACGCCCCTGCTGGCCGCGGCGGCGCCCATTTCGGGTGTCTGGGTGGACGGGACACTGGGCGCGGGCAGCTATGCGCGCGGCCTGCTGCAGGCCGGAGCCGACCAGGTGGTCGGACTGGATCACGATCCGTTGGCAATTTCCATGGCCGCCGAATGGGGCGCGACCCTTGGGGACCGGCTGAAGGTTCACCAGATCAATTTCGCCGACATGGACGAGGTCGTCGCCGATGTGGACGGCGTGGTGCTGGACCTTGGCGTCTCTTCCATGCAGCTGGACCTGGCCGAACGCGGCTTCTCCTTTCTGCGCGACGGGCCGCTGGACATGCGCATGGCGCAGGAGGGGCCGACCGCCGCAGATATCGTGAATTCCGCCGAAGAGGGGGAACTGGCCGATATCCTCTTTCGCTACGGGGAGGAACGCGCCTCGCGCCGGATCGCGCGGGCCATATTGCGGGCACGCGCCGAGGCGCCGATCGAGACGACCGCCCGGCTGGCGGAAATCGTCGCCTCCTGCCTGCCGCGTCCGAAACCGGGGCAGGCGCATTCCGCCACCCGGTCCTTCCAGGCGCTGCGCATTGCCGTCAACGATGAATTCGCCGCCCTGGCCCAGGGGCTTCTGGCGGCCGAGCGGGTCCTGAAACCCGGTGGCGTTCTGGCGGTGGTGTCGTTCCACTCGATCGAGGATCGGATGGTCAAACGGTTCTTTCAGATGCGCAGCGGCGGCGGCGGGCGGGCCAATCGCTATGCCCCCGAGGTCGCGGAAGACGCGCCGCGCTTTACCCAGAAAACCCGCAAGGGGATCGGGCCGGACGCGGATGAACTGGCCCGTAATCCGCGCTCCCGCTCGGCGCGGTTGCGGATGGGACAGCGGACAGAGGCGCCGACCGGGCCGTTGGACCGGGCCGCGCTTGGCATGCCGGATATCAGGGGGCACCGGAGATGAGAGGGTTTTTCTTTGTCGTGATCGGCTGTGTCGTGATGGCACTGGCCGCCTGGGCCTACCGGGAGAATTACCAGACCCAGGCCGCGCTGGCCCAGGCAGAGGAGTTGCAGCGTGACATCGGCGCCGCACGCTCGCGGCTGGCTGTGTTGCGTGCGGAATGGGCCTACCTGAACCGGCCCGACAGGCTGCGCGAACTGGCCGAGCTGAATTTCGACCGGCTGGGCCTGCTGCCGCTGCGGCCCGACCAGTTCGGCAAGGCCGATCAGGTGGAATTCCCGCCCGCGCCCGAACCGCAGCTGAGCTTTGAGCAGATGTTCACCGTTTCCTCGCAGGGGCAGGTGCCCGCGACTGCGGCGGAGCAGCAACCATGAGCCGCCGCACCCCCCTGCGCCCGCTGGCCAGCATCCTTGACGCGCGGTCGCGGGGTGAAAACCCCGATGCGATCGAACGGGAGAATCTGCGGCTGCGCCACGAGGAGATGCGCGACACCGCCCGCTACCGCGCCGAAAGCCGTATCCTGGTGCTGCTGTTCGTCTTCGCCTTTGCCTTTGCGCTGGTGGGGCTGCGTATGGGGGCGCTGGCCAGTTCCGAACCGGCAGAGCCGCGCGCCAGTGCCAGCGGTGCGCAGATCGCCCTGCAACGCGCCGACATTCTGGATCGGCGCGGGCATATCCTGGCCACGAACCTGGAAACTCACGCGCTTTATGCCCATCCGCACGAGATGGTCGATCCGGCCCATGCGGCGCGCGAATTGGCGCAGATTTTCCCCGACCTGGACGCCGCGACGATGGAACGGCGGTTTACCGGGCGGTCCAAGTTCTTGTGGATCAAGACGAATATCAGCCCCGAACAGATGCAGGCCGTGCACGAAATCGGCGAGCCGGGCCTCTACTTCGGCCGTCGCGAGATGCGGCTCTATCCCAACGGACCGCTGGCCGCGCATGTGCTGGGCGGCGCGGGTTTCGGCCAGCAGGCCGTCGACTGGGCCGAGGTCAAGGGACGCGCCGGGATCGAACAGCGCTACGACACCTACCTGACCGATCCGGCGAACGGCGCCCGCCCGCTGGAATTGTCGCTGGACCTGACCATTCAAGCCGGGGTGGAGCAGGTGCTGTATGGCGGGATGAAGCTGATGAACGCCAAGGGTGCGGCGGCCGTCCTGATGGATGTGAAAACCGGAGAGCTGATCGCGATCGCGTCCCTTCCCGATTTCGATCCCAACGACCGGCCCGCGCTGCCGACCTCGGGCCATCCCGATGACAGTCCGCTGTTCAACCGCGCGGTGCAGGGGGTGTACGAACTTGGCTCCACCTTCAAGATCTTTGCGGCGGCGCAGGCCATGGACCTGGGCCTGGTCGGCCCCCAGACGGAGATCGACACCCGTGGCCCGATCCGCTGGGGCCGTCATCGGATCAATGATTTCCACTTCTATGGCAACGAGTTGACCGTCGAGAAGATCATCGTGGAAAGTTCCAACATCGGCACCGCTCGGCTGGCCCAGATGATCGGGATCGACCGGCAGAAGGCCTTCCTTGAAAACCTCGGCCTGTTCTCGCCGACCCCGCTGGAGATCGTGGAGGCCAAGGGCGCCGCGCCGCTGATCCAGCAGAACTGGTCCGAGCTGACGACCATGACCGTCTCCTACGGGCACGGCATTTCGGTCAGCCCGCTGCACCTGGCCTCGGCCTATGCGACGATCGCCAATGGCGGCACCCGCGTCTATCCCACGCTGCTGAAACAGACGACCCCGCAAAAAGGCCCGCGCGTCATGTCCCGCGAGGCCGCCGATGCCGCCCGCGACATGCTGCGTCTGGTGGTGACGGAGGGCACTGCGTCAATGGGTGAGGTCAAGGGCTACGCCGTGGCGGGCAAGACCGGCACCGCCGACAAGCCGCGCCCGCAGGGGGGGTATTACAAGGAAAAGGTGATCGCCACCTTCGCCACGTTGTTCCCGGCCAATGATCCGCGCTACGTGCTGGTGGTGACCCTGGATGAACCGGTGGAGACTTCGGGCCCGAAGCCGCGCCGCACCGCCGGCTGGACCGCCGTGCCCGTCACCGCCGAGGTCATCCGCCGCGTCGCGCCCCTGCTGGGATTGCGTCCGCAGATTGAACCCGCCCCGTTGCTTGATATAACGCTGTCAACGCAATAGTCCGAAAAGGCGGCGTCATGTCGGATGGCAGCGGGACCGGCCGCAACGGTCTTCAGGAAAAATCGCTGGCCCAGCTGGGTCTGACCGCGCGTGGCGGACGGGAGGCCCGGATCACCGGGCTGGCCGTCGATAGCCGCGAGGTGCGGGAGGGATATCTGTTCGGCGCCATGCCCGGCAGCCGTGTGCATGGTGGCGAGTTCATCAAATATGCCCTGCGGATGGGGGCCAGCGCGATCCTGACCGATGCGGAGGGCGCGCGCCTTGCCGCAGCGGAACTGGCGGACAGCCCGGCGGCGCTGATCGTCGCGGCGGATCCGCGCCAGGCGCTGGCCTTTGCCGCCGCTCTCTGGTTCGGGGCGCAGCCGCGCGTCATGGCCGCGGTGACCGGCACCAATGGCAAGACCTCGGTCGCCTCTTTCCTGCGCCAGATCTGGGCGGAGCTGGGCCATGCCGCCGTCAACCTGGGCACCACCGGGGTGGAGGGCGCGGTGGACCTGCCGCTGCATCATACCACCCCCGAACCGATCACCCTGCACCGCACCCTGGCCCGTGTCGCCGCCGAAGGGGTGACTCATGCCGCGATGGAGGCCTCCTCCCACGGGCTGGCGCAGCGACGGTTGGACGGCGTGGTGCTGAGCGTCGGGGGCTTTACCAACCTCACCCAGGATCATCTGGATTACCACGCTGATTTCACAGAATATTTCAATGCCAAGGCTGGTCTTTTCACCCGTGTTCTGCCGCCCGAGGGCCACGCGGTCATCAACCTGGACGGCGAACGTGGCCCGGACATGGTGGCTGAGGCCGAATCGAGAGGTTTGGATGCCATGACCGTCGGCTGCGGCGAGGAGGCGGAGATCCGCGTGCTCGCCCGCCGCTATGAGCCGGAGGGGCAGATCCTGCGGGTGGCCTTTGACGGGACCGAATACCAGGTGCCGCTGCACCTGATCGGGGACTTCCAGGCGGAGAACGTGCTGGTTGCCGCCGGCATGGCGATCCTGTCTGGCGAGGAGGCCGCCGATGTCTTTGCCGCGCTGACCCGGCTGGGCGGTGTGCGCGGGCGGATGCAGTTGGCGGCCCGGCGTGGCAATGGCGCGGCGGTTTTTGTCGATTACGCTCATACGCCCGATGCCATCGCCACCGCCCTCCGGGCGCTGCGGCCGCATGTGATGGGCCGTGTGATCGCGGTGATCGGCGCCGGGGGCGATCGCGACCGGACCAAGCGCCCGTTGATGGGGCAGGCGGCGGCAGAGAATGCCGACCTGGTCTTTGTCACCGATGACAACCCGCGCAGCGAAGACCCGGCGGAGATCCGGCAAGCCGTGATGATGGGCTGCCCCGGTGGGATCGAAGTCGCCGACCGGGCAGAGGCGATCCTGCGTGCCGTAGATGCGCTTGGCCCCGGAGACGCGTTGCTGATCGCAGGCAAGGGGCACGAGACCGGGCAGATCGTGGGCGATACGATCTTTCCCTTCGACGACGTGGAACAGGCCTCCGTCGCGGTGGCGGCGCTGGACGGGGGCGGGATTTGACCCTCTGGACCGGGGCGCAGGCCGCGCAGGCCACGGGCGGGCGGGCCATCGGCAACTGGTCGGCGGCGGGCGTGTCCATCGACACCCGTACCCTGGCGCGTGGTGACCTTTTCATCGCGTTGAAGGCGGCGCGGGACGGCCATGATTTCGTCGCCCAGGCGCTGGCCAAGGGGGCCGCCGCCGCGCTGGTCACCCATGTCCCCGACGGCGTGGCCCCGGATGCGCCGTTGCTGATCGTGGCGGACGTACAGCGCGCGCTGGAGGATCTGGGCCGGGCAGGGCGCGCCCGGATGCAGGGTCGCGTGGTGGCGGTGACGGGATCGGCCGGCAAGACCTCGACCAAGGAGATGCTGCGCGACGTGCTTGGCGCGCAGCGCCGCACCCACGTGGCAGAGGCAAGTTACAACAACCATTGGGGCGTGCCCCTGACCCTGGCGCGGATGCCGCGCGACGCCGAACTGGCGGTGATCGAGATCGGGATGAACCATCCCGGAGAGATCGCGCCGCTGGCCCGCCTGGCCCGCCCGCATGTCGCGATGATCACCACCATCGCCCCCGCCCACCTGGAAGCGTTCGAGAATATCGACGCCATCGCCCGCGAAAAGGCCAGCATCTTCGATGGGCTGGAGCCGGGCGGCGTTGCGGTGATCAACGGCGATCTGCCCACCACTCCGATCCTGGTCGACGCGGCCAAGGCGCAGCAGGCCCGCATCCTGCGATTCGGAGAGGCGCGGCGAAATCATCACCGCCTTCTGGATGTCCGCGTGACCGAGGATTGCCTGGTCTGTCACGCCCGCGCCTGGCGCGTGCCCGTCACCTACAAGGCCGCGGCGGCGGGTCGGCATTTCGCGGTCAACGCTTTGGGGGTCCTTGCCGTGGCGCATGTGCTGGGGTTGGACCGGGCACTGGCGCTGGCCGATCTGGGCCGCTGGACCCCACCTGCCGGGCGCGGGCTGCGACAACGGCTTATCCTTGACCCGCTGGAAAAATCACTGTCCTTCGAACTGATCGACGACGCGTTCAACGCCAACCCGACCTCCATGGCCGCCGCGCTGGACGTGCTGGCAGCGGCGCGGGTGCGCAACGATGTCGGGCGTTTTGCCCAGGGGCGCCGTATCGCGGTGCTGGGGGAGATGCTGGAGCTTGGCCCTGAGGGCGAGGACATGCACCGCGCGCTGGCGGCGCATCCGGCGATGGAAAAACTCGACCTTGTGCATTGTGTCGGCCCCCGGATGCGGGTGCTATATGATGCGCTGCCGCACCATCTGCGCGGCCGGATGGAAGTGACCGCCGATCCGCTGATCGCCCAGGCCGGGCGGCTGGTGGATGCGGGCGATGTCCTGCTGGTCAAGGGCTCCAAGGGCTCAAGGGTGAGCGGCGTTGTTGACGCCCTCAGGAAATTGAGCCATCCCGCTGACGATTGAGTGGCAGGTTCAGGAAAGGACCGAAGATGTTGTATTGGCTGACAGCGCTCTCCGATGGGGGGGACGTGTTCAACCTGTTCCGCTACATCACGTTCCGCGCCGGCGGTGCGTTGATGACGGCGCTGGTCTTCGGCTTCCTGTTCGGGCCGCCGCTGATCAACGTGCTGCGCCGCAGCCAGGGCAAGGGCCAGCCGATCCGCGATGATGGCCCGGAAACCCACCTGGCCAAGGCCGGGACGCCGACCATGGGCGGGTTGCTGATCGTCGGCGCGCTGGTGACTTCCACCCTGCTCTGGGCGCGGCTGGACAATCCCTATGTCTGGATCGTCCTGTTCGTCACCCTGTCCTTCGGGTTGATCGGGTTTGCCGACGATTACGCCAAGGTGTCCAAGCAGAACACCGCCGGCATCCCTGCCAAAATGCGGCTGCTCATCGGCTTTGGTATCGCCGGGATCGCCGCCTACTGGGCCTCGGCCGTGCATCCGACCGAGTTGCAGTTCCAGTTGGCGCTGCCGGTCTTCAAGGATGTGCTGATCAACATGGGCTGGCTGTTCCTGCCCTTCGCGATGTTTGTCATCGTGGGTTCGGCCAATGCCGTGAACCTGACCGACGGGCTGGACGGGCTGGCGATCATGCCGGTGATGATCGCAGCCTCGGCCCTGGGCGTGATCGCCTATACCGTGGGGCGGGTCGATTTCTCGGAATACCTGGACGTGCATTACGTGCCCGGCACTGGCGAGATCCTGATCTTTGTCGCCGGGCTGGTGGGCGGGGGGCTGGGTTTCCTGTGGTACAACGCGCCGCCTGCCGCCGTCTTCATGGGCGACACAGGATCGCTGGCCCTGGGCGGGGCGATCGGTGCCATCGCCGTGGCCGCCAAGCACGAGATCGTGCTGGGCATTGTCGGCGGGCTGTTCGTGGTCGAAGCGCTGAGCGTGATCATCCAGGTGCTATACTTCAAGCGAACGGGCAAACGGGTGTTCCTGATGGCTCCGATCCATCATCATTACGAGAAGAAGGGCTGGGCGGAGCCGCAGATCGTCATCCGGTTCTGGATCATCTCCCTGATCCTGGCGATGATCGGCCTTGCCACGCTGAAACTGCGCTGAGCCTGCGGCGGACCTCGGCCCCGGACCTTGGCCACAGGTCCAGTACCAGGGGCCGCATCACGGGCAGTGGTCGGTCGAACAATACAGGGAAACCATCCAGATGATTCCGGTTCAGGGCCACCAGGGTGAAACGATTGCGGTGCTGGGCCTGGGACGGTCCGGCCTGACCACGGCGCGGGCGCTGCGCGCAGGCGGGGCCAGGCCGCTGTGCTGGGACGACAATCCCGCCACCCGAGAGGGTGCCGCCGCCGAAGGTTTCGTCATCGCCGATCTGGCCCGCCCCGGCGCGCTGGAGGGGGTGGCGCGTCTGGTGGTCAGCCCCGGCATTCCGCATCTCTATCCGGCGCCCAACCCGGTGATCGACCTGGCACTGGCGCACGGAATTCCGGTGGACAACGACATCGGCCTGTTCTTCCAGTCGCTGGCCGGGCAGGGCTGGGCCAGCCATGACCAGCCGCCCCGCGTCATCGCCGTCACCGGGTCCAACGGCAAATCCACCACCGCCGCGCTGATCCACCATGTGCTGACCGCCTGTGGCCGCGACAGCCAGTTGGCGGGCAATATCGGGCGCGGCGTGCTGGACATCGACCCGCCGGGCGATGGCGGTATCGTGGTTCTTGAGCTGTCGTCCTACCAGACCGACCTGGCCCGTGCGCTGACCCCGGATATCGCCGTCTTTACCAATTTCTCGCCCGACCATCTGGACCGTCACGGCGGGATCGGCGGCTATTTCGCGGCCAAGCGGCGCCTCTTTGCCGAGGGCGGGCCCGACCGCGCCATCATCGGCGTGGATGAGGCGGAGGGCCGGTACCTGGCCGGACAGCTGGCGGAAGCGCCGGGGGATGACCGGGTGATCCGCGTGTCCTCGGGGACGAAACTGGCCGGGGCGGGATGGTATGTCTTTGCCCGCAAGGGGTTCTTGACGGAATGGCGCAAGGGGCGGCAGGTCGGATCCATCGACCTGCGCCGGATTGCGGGGCTGCCCGGCGCCCATAACCATCAAAACGCCTGCTGCGCCTATGCGGCGGTGCGCGGGTTGGGGCTGGGCCCGCGCCAGATCGAGCAGGCGTTCCACGATTTCCAGGGCTTGCCACACCGCAGCCAGGTGATCGGCGAGCGCGGTGGCGTGCGCTTTGTCAACGACAGCAAGGCCACGAACCTGGACGCGGCCACCAAGGCATTGGGCGCCTTTGACAGCATCCGCTGGATCTGCGGCGGGCTGGAAAAGGACGGCGGGCTGGAGGCCTTGCTGCCGGCCACCGGATCGGTGGTGAAGGCCTATGTCATCGGACGCGAGGCGGCGAATTTCGCCATGCAGCTCAAAGGGGTGGAGGCCGAGGTTTGCACCGACATGGCCACCGCCGTGGCCCGCGCCGCCGCCGAGGCGCAGCCGGGAGATACCGTGCTGCTGGCCCCCGCCGCCGCCAGTTTCGACCAATATGACAGTTTCGAGAAACGCGGAGAGGACTTCGCCGCCCATGTCGCCGCGCTGGATTGATCCGAATTGGTCTGACCGGTGAAAGGGGCCGCGCGCTATGCCGCCGCGATGGCCGTTGCCGCCGCCATGGCGGAGGACCAGGCCCATTGAAAATTGTACCCGCCCAGCCAGCCGGTCACGTCGACGCATTCCCCTATGAAATACAGGCCGGGCTGGCGGCGCGATTCCATCGTCTTGGACGAAATCTCCGCCGTGTCGATACCGCCCAGGGTGACCTCGGCGGTGCGGTAGCCCTCGCTTCCCGAAGGGGTCAGGCGCCAATGGGTCAGCCGGTCGGCCAGCGTCTGCAACGCGCGGTCCGACTGGTCCGCCAGGTTGCCGGTCAGGACCCATTCGGTGCCCAGGTGATCGGCCAGCCGCGCCGGTATCAGGCCCAACCCGTCCAGCGACCGCACAAGAGACCGGCGCCCGACCTTGGTCCGGGCGGCGCGTAGCACGGCATAGGCATCGGCGCCGGGGCACAGGTTCACCACGATCTCCGCACCTTCGCGCCAATAGGAAGACGCTTGCAGGATCGCCGGACCGGACAGCCCGCGATGGGTGAACAGCAGCGCCTCGTCGAACGGCGGACCATCGGCGGCAACGCGGGCGGGCAAGGCGGTGCCGGCCAGCGGGCGAAACCTGTCGGCAGAGAAGGTCAACGGCACCAGCGCGGGCCGTGTCTGCGTGACCGAATGGCCGAATTGCGCCGCGACATCGTAGGCAAAGCCTGTCGCGCCCATCTTGGGGATCGACTTGCCACCGGTGGCCAGCACCAGTCGCCGCGCCCGGACCTGCCGCCTGCCCTCCGGCCCCGACAGCGTCAGGCCATAGCCCGTCGCGTCGTCGGCGTTGCCACTCCTGGTCAGTGGGGTGATCGCCGTGGCCGTGGTCTCCAGCGTGATCTCGGCCCCCGCCCGGGCGCACATCCGCAACAACATGTCGATGATCGCGGCAGAGCGTCCGTCGCAGAACAGCTGGCCCAGCGTCTTCTCGTGCCAGGTGATGCCGTGGCGGGCCAGCAGGTCGATGAAATCCCATTGCGTATAGCGCGCCAGGGCAGAGCGGGCGAAATGCGGATTGGCGCTGATGAATTTCTCGGGCGTGACGTCGAGATTGGTGAAATTGCAGCGCCCCCCGCCGGAAATGCGGATTTTCTCCGCCGGTTTGCGGGCGTGATCCACCACCAGCACCCGGCCGCCGCAATGCGCCGCGCACATCAGGCCCGCCGCGCCGGCGCCCAGGATGATGGTATCGTATTCCATGCCCTGCCTTGCGGCAGGACGGCGCGGGATGCAAGTGGCGGGCTGCTTTCCGGCGCCCTGGTCAGCCAGCGGCGGGCCGCGCGATCGCCCCCTTTGTGGGGTCAAGGTCCAGCGCGCGGATCAGCGCCTCTGCCAGGTCGTCCAGCGGGGCGGCCTGGCGGGTCAGCAGGTCGCGGGCGGCGGCGGCCATCGCATCGCGGGCCGCAGGGTCGCCCATCAGTCGCGGGATGGCCTGGGAAAGTGCCCTGGCATCCGCCACGGGCAGGGCCGCGCCGGCGGCGTCGAAATCGGCATAGACCTGGGCGAAATTGGCGGTGCGCGGTCCATGCAGCACAGGGGCGCCCAGCTGGGCGGGCTCGAACGGGGTGTGCCCCTCCGCCGGACCGAAGGAACCGCCGACCAGCGCCAGATCCGCCAGCGCGTACCACAGCCCCGTCTCGCCCATCGTGTCAGCCAGATAGACCGACGCCCCGGCGGGATCCTCGCCGCGACTGCGTTGCGCCAGCGACAGCCCCCTGGCACGGACCAGCGCGGCGACCTCCGCCGCCCGGACGGGATGGCGGGGGACCAGGATCAGTTGCAGATCGGGCAGAACGGCACGCGCGCCGAGATGGGCGGCCAGCGCGATCTCCTCTTCTCCGGAATGGGTGGACACGGCGGTCCAGACCGGGCCGGGGAGGGCGGGCCGCAGCCGCGACAGCTCGGCCTGATCGACGGGCAGGGGGGGCACCATCGCCTTGAGGTTTGGCCCTTCTGCCAGCCGGTCTGGATCGGCCCCCAGCCGCAACAGCGCGTCATGGGTCGTGCGGTCCTGACTGCGGATCATGCGGTACCGCCGCAGCAGGTCCCGCGCCGCGCCGCCGGCCCGCGCCCAGTTGCGCGCACTGCCCGCCGACATCCGCGCATTGACCAGCGCCAGCGGGATGCCCGCCGCATCGGCGCGGGTCAGCAGGCGCGGCCAGATCTCGCTTTCGACAAAGATGCCGGCGTCGGGGCGCCAATGGGCCAGAAACCGCGTCACCGCGCCCGGCGTGTCGAGCGGCGCGAATTGGTGAACGCAGCGCCCCGGCAATCGCCGTGCCAGCACCTGCGCCGAGGCCGAAGTGCCGGAGGTGATCAAGCCTGTCGCGCCAGGCTGCCGCGCCAGCATCCGGTCCGCCAGCGCCAGCACCGAGACGCTTTCCCCGACAGAGGCGGCGTGAAACCACAGCACCGGGCCATCGGGCCGTGCCAGCGTCGCCCGGCCCAGTCGTTCTGCGGCACGCGCGGTGGTGACCCCCTCGGCCAGCAGCTTGGCCCGGACCCGGCGCCACGCCAGCGGCCCGGCCACCGCCGTCACCAGGCGGTAGAGGACAAGGGCGGCAGGCGCCCGCGACGGGCTGGTCATCAGCCGCCTGTATGGCTCATGTGGCGGGACACCTGGCCATCGGCCCGCTGCCGGGAATAGTCGAAATCGTGGCCCCTGGGTTTGGCCCCGATGGCGGCGCGGATCGCCTGTTCCAGCGGCGCGTCGTCCTGTGGGAAATTGCGCAGGGCCGGGCGCAGATCGGCGCGGTCCTCCTGGCCCAGGCACATGTACAATTCGCCGGTGCAGGTCATGCGCACGCGGTTGCAGCTTTCGCAGAAATTATGGCTGAGCGGCGTGATGAAGCCGATGCGTTGCCCGGTTTCTTCCAGCCGGACATAGCGCGCCGGCCCGCCGGTGCGGTCGGACAGTTCGGCCAGGGTGTAACGTTGCGCCAGTTGGGCGCGCAGATCGGTCAGGGACCAATATTGCCCGATGCGGTCCTCGTTGCCCAGATCGCCCATCGGCATCACCTCGATCCAGGTCAGGTCGATGCCTCGGTCGTGGCAGAATTCGGTCAGCGTGAACAGCTCGTCCTCGTTGAAATCCTTCAGGGCGACGGCGTTCAGCTTGACCGCCAGCCCAGCCGCCTGCGCCGCGTCCAACCCGCGCAGCACCTGCGGCAGGCGCCCCCAGCGGGTGACACGGGCGAACTTTTCCTCGTCCAGCGTATCCAGGGAGATATTGATCCGGCGCACCCCGGCGGCGGCCAGGTCGGCGGCGAACCGCTCAAGCTGGGAGCCATTGGTCGTCAGCGTCAGCTCTTCCAGTGCGCCGCTATCCAGATGCCGGGACATGGCGCGGAAGAAGGTCATGATATCGCGCCGCACCAGCGGCTCCCCCCCGGTGATCCTCAATTTCTTCACCCCCAGACCGACAAAGGCGGAGCACATGCGGTCCAGCTCCTCCAGCGTCAGAAGCTCCTTCTTCGGCAGGAAGGTCATGTTCTCCGCCATGCAATAGACGCAGCGGAAATCGCAACGGTCCGTAACCGAAACGCGCAGGTAGGTGATGGCGCGGGCGAAGGGGTCGATGAGGGGTGCTGTCATGACATCCAAGGTAGGATGGCGGCGCCTTGCCGACAAGTCATGTTTGCGCAGGCATCCCGGCATTGAAGCGGCGCGGGAAAAGGATAGGTTGGTGGCTATGAAATACCTTGTCGGCCTTGCCCTGATCCCGGCCCTGACCGCCTGCGCCAGTGTGCCCTTCCTGAACCGCGACCGCGCGTCGGACGCTTCTGTCTCTGCGCCCGCCACCACGGCGGAGGGGCAGACCCGCCCCCGTGCCCGCCCCGGCGCCGAGGCGGATGCCGGCGCCGTGTCCGCCGCGCCGCGCACCGGCAACCTGGGGCGTAGCACCGCCTCTCTGGGTTCGCCCACGGAGCCGGGAATGTGGCTGAAAACGCCGCTGGTCACCGCGCGCCAACCCGGCCGCGTCGTGCTGCCCGCAAGTGGCGCCCAGCTGGAGGTCGAGCTGATCCCGATCCCCGGTGCCGCCACCGCCGGTTCGCGCCTGTCGCTGCCTGCGATGCAGGCCTTGGGCGTGCCCCTGACCAGCCTGCCCGAGGTCGAGGTTTACGGCGGTTAGCGCCGGTTCTGCGGTCCGTGCGGAGATCGGCAGCGAGCGCCCCGGGCGCCCTCGTCACAGCCGAAACCTAGCGAAGGTACTTGCCGGCCTCCTTGCGGGCAAAGGCTTTCATCCGGTCGCCATGCGCATCCAGGAACGCGCGGGCGCGGGGTTGATCGTGTTTCGACAGATCCCGCACCCACCAGGCGACGGATTTCTGGATGAACCATTCCGGGTCCTCCACATATCCTGCGGCCCAGCCCAGCACCCGGTCGCGCGCCGTGGCCTCCGCCGCAGTGGGGTGGTTGCCACGGGTCAGGCCCAGGGTGATCACCATAGCCGCCCGCCGTGTCCACATGTGGGGAGAGGTGGTCCAGCCCTCCACCTGCGCGACGCGCGACAGGTCCGCCATGATGCGCCGCTGACCGGCCATGCAAACGTGGTCGGCGATGGCCCAGGCGTCGAAATCGGGCACCCAATCGCAGATCATGCGCCAGGCGGCGGTGTCATCGGGGCGAATGCGCGCCTGGGTCAGCAGCTTGGCGGCGGCGATGCGGGCCTCGTGAATGTCGCTGGCCCACAGCGCCTGCGCCAGGGACAGCCGCTCCTCCAGGGGCAGGGCGCGGCGCCATTGCGTTGCCAGATCGTTGATCGCGGGGTTCGGCGTGCCCAGGTAGGGGCGCTCTGCCTTGTGGTAGGTCGCCACCCCTGCGGCGCGTTCCGGTTCGGCCCGGTCGCGCAAAGCGTCCAGCGCCGCCTGGGGCGTCATTCCACCGTCACCGATTTCGCCAGATTGCGCGGCTGATCCACATCCGTGCCCTTTGCGATGGCGGTGTGATAGGCCAGCAGCTGCGCCGGCAGGGCATAGAGGATCGGCGTCAGCACCGGGTCCACATAGGGCAGTTCGATCCCTTTCCAGACGCCATCACCCGCCGCGTGCAGCCCCTCCCTGTCAGAGATCAGAAGGATCTTGCCGCCGCGCGCCATCACCTCCTCCATGTTGGAGATCGATTTGTCGAACAGCGCGTCGCGAGGGGCCATGACGACCACGGGGACGCGCTTGTCGATCAGCGCGATAGGGCCGTGCTTGAGTTCGCCTGATGCATAAGCTTCGGCGTGTATGTAGCTGATCTCTTTGAGTTTCAGGGCGCCTTCAAGAGCGAGAGGATACATCAGTCCGCGCCCGAGAAACAGGATGTCGCGGGCCTCCGCCAGTTGCTGGGACAGGGTGGCGGCGATGCCGTCGCTGTCCAGCGCGCGGTTCAGTACAGCGGGCAGGCCGCGCAGGGCGGCGGTCAGGCGCTCCCGCTCGGGCTCCGCCAGGGTGGCGCGGTCCTGCGCCGCCTTGAGCGCCAGCAGCAGAAGGACCGTCAACTGGCAGGAGAACGCCTTGGTCGAGGCGACGCCGATCTCTGTTCCGGCCAGGATCGGCAGGGCCAGATCGCTTTCCCGCGCGATGGAGCTTTCGGCCACATTGACCACGGACAGGATCATGTCGGCCTTGCCCTGGCAGTAGCGCAGGGCGGCCAGGGTGTCCGCCGTCTCCCCCGATTGGGACACGAACAGCGCCACGGTGCCCGGCGTTACCGGCGGTTCACGGTAGCGGAATTCAGAGGCGATATCGACCTCCACCGGGATCCGCGCCAGTGTTTCCAGCCAGTATTTCGCCGTCAGGCAGGCATAGTAGGCGGTGCCGCAGGCAACCAGAATCATCCGCTCCACGCGGGTGAAATCGACGCCTTCACCGGGCAGGCTGATGTTGGTTCCCGCCTCGCCCAGGTAATGTTTGATCGCGTTGCCGACGACCTGCGGCTGCTCCATGATTTCCTTTGCCATGAAGTGCTTGTGGCCGCCCTTGTCGACGCGGGCGGTGTCCAGGGTGACCTGTTTCATCTCCCGGTTGGCCAGCTGACCCTCGCGATCGCGAATTTCGATCGACTGGCGGGTGACGACGGCCATGTCCCCTTCTTCGAGGTAGGTGATACGGTCGGTCAGCGGCGCCAGGGCGATGGCGTCCGAGCCGACGAAATTCTCCCCATCGCCATGGCCGATGGCCAGCGGCGATCCCTTGCGCGCGGCGATCAGCAGGTCGTCCTCCCCGGCAAAGAGGAACAGCAGTGCAAAGGCGCCTTCCAGCCGGGGCAGAACACGTTCCACCGCCGCGCGAGGGCTGTCGCCCTGGGCCAGGTAGTGGTTGGTCAGCAGGGCAACGGTTTCGGTGTCGGTTTCCGTCTCGAAGCCAATGCCGGCGGCGGCCAGCTCGGCCCGGAGTTCGCGAAAATTCTCGACGATGCCGTTGTGCACCACGGCGACGCGACTGGCCTGGTGGGGGTGAGCGTTGGTTTCGGTGGGCCCGCCATGGGTGGCCCAGCGGGTATGCCCGATGCCCGACCGGCCGCGCAGCGGGGTGTGGACCAGCAGATCAGCGAGGTTCACCAGTTTGCCAACCGCGCGGCGGCGGTCCAGCGCGCCATCGTTCACGGTGGCGATCCCGGCGCTGTCATAGCCGCGATATTCCAGCCGTTTCAGCGCCTCCACCAGGAAGGGTGACGCTTCGTGAGATCCAAGGTACCCGATAATTCCACACATTTCAGGATCCTTTCCCCGGCGTTTTGGCGCGGGATTTTAACATTTCGAACAATTTACGTGCCAGGCCCGGTTTGTTGACCTGCTGCGCCCGGCCCAGGGCCAGCGCGCCGGGTTCAACGTCCCGCGTGATCACCGATCCGCTGCCGGTCATCGCGTCATCGCCGATGGATACGGGTGCCACCAACATGGTATCCGACCCGATGAACGCCCGTGCCCCGATCCGGGTGACATGTTTGGACACGCCGTCGTAGTTGCAGGTCACCGTGCCGGCGCCGATATTCGTATCCTCGCCGATTTCCGCGTCGCCGATATAGCTCAGGTGGTTGATCTTGGATCCACGATCGACGCGGCTGGCCTTGATCTCCACGAAATTGCCGATGCGCACGTCCTCCGCCAGTTCCGCGCCGGGACGCAGGCGGGCATAGGGGCCGATCACGCCGCCTCGGCTGACATGGCAACCCTCCAAGTGGGAGAAGGCCCGGATGCGACTGCCGGATTCCACTGTAACCTCCGGCCCGAAAACGACATTCGGCTCTACCACACTGTCGCGGCCGATCACGGTGTCATGGGCCAGGAACACGGTTTCCGGTGCCATCAGGGTGACGCCGTTGTCCAGCGCTTCCGCCCGGGCGCGGGCCTGGAATGCGGCTTCAGCCTCGGCCAGCTGAGCGCGGGAATTGATGCCCATCGTCTCGGCCTCGTCACAGGTGACGGCGCCGGCGGACAGACCCTGAGCGCGGGCCAGGCCGACGATGTCGGTCAGGTAGTATTCCCCCGCGGCATTGTCGTTATCCACGGCGGCGACCAGATCGAACAGAACCTTGCGATCGGCGCAGATCACGCCTGAATTGCAAAGTGTTATGCGGCGTTCTTCATCTGAAGCGTCCTTGAATTCAACGATCCGATCCAACCGTGCACCATCCATCACCAAACGGCCGTAGCGGCCGGGATCGGCAGCTTCGAACCCCAGAACGACGACGTCGTGATCGGCGCGGGCGCGCTGCATCGCGTCCAGCGTCTCGGGCCGGATGAACGGCGTATCGCCATAAAGTACCAGCACGTTGCCCTCGAAATCCGACAGCCCCTCGCGCGCCTGAGCGACGGCATGGGCCGTGCCGTTCTGCTCCTCTTGCAGGACGATCTCGGCAAAGGGGAACCGGTCGCGCGCGGCCTGGCCCACCGCCTCGGCGCCATGTCCGGCAACGACGGTGACGCGCGAGGGCTCCAGCCGCAAACCAGAGGCGATGGCATGTGCCAGCATCGGCGCCCCGGCGATTTCGTGTAGCACCTTGGGCAGGTCGGATTGCATCCGTGTCCCCATGCCCGCGGCGAGTATGACCAAGGCCGTGTTCATTTCAATCCTGCCCGATGATTTGCGCTGTTATTCCCGTGGCGCCCGTTTTAAGCCAGTGTCTGCATGGTGCAAGGGCAGAACCCCGCACCGATGATCACAGCGGGTTTCTGTTCGTTTCGAAGGCGGCGGAACCCCGCCGGAGCGAGGGTGCAAAGCGCATGAAGGCGGTCGTATTCGATCTTGACGGGACATTGGCGGACACCAGCGGCGATCTGCTGGCGGCGGCGAACCATTGCTTTGCCGACATGGGCGCGGGCGAGGTTCTTACCCCTGCGGATGCCGGCACTGCGTTGCGCGGGGGGCGGGCGATGCTGCGGTTGGGCCTGACGCGGCTGGGCCGGGCGGGAGAGGATGCGCTGATCGACCGGTATTACCCCGTCCTGCTGGAGGCCTACGGCGCCAATATCGCGACGCAGACGCTGTTGTATCCCGGCGCGATGGAGGCGGTGACATTGCTGAAATCCCAGGGCCGGCGGGTGGCCATCTGCACGAACAAGCCCGAGGCGTTGGCCATCCGCCTGATGGCGGAGCTGGGCGTGGGCGGCGAATTCGACGCGCTGGTCGGCGCGGACACCCTGCCGGTGCGCAAACCCGATCCTGCCCCCTTGCGCGAGGCGGCGCGGCGCGTTGGCGTGGCCCCGGACCGGTGCTGCCTGGTAGGGGACAGCGACACGGACCGCAACACCGCGCGGGCGGCGGGCGTGCCGTCGATCCTGGTGACCTTCGGTCCCTCGGGCGCGGACATGGCGGCGCTAAAGCCGGAGGCGATGATTGCGCATTTCGACGAATTGCCCGAGGCCGTGGCCCGGTTCGACCGCTGAGCGGGGGCACGCCGCACAGGGGCCACCGGGGCCGGCGCTCCGGGAACCCGTGCGTCCGGAACGGACACGCCCAAAACAGACAGGTGTTTTAATGACCGAAATGTTCGAAGGCAGTTTCACCCAGCAGGAGCCGATCCCGGAGGCCGGGATCGCGGCGGCGGAGCGGGTTTTGCGCTCGGGCCGGTTGCATCGGTACAACACCGCCCCCGGAGAGACTTCGGAAGCGGAGCTGCTGGAGGCGGAATTCGCCCGCGCCATCGGCCTGGACCACGCGCTGGCCGTGGCCTCGGGCGGGCAGGCGATGATCATCGCCTTGCGGGCGGTGGGGGTGCAGCCGGGGGACCGGGTGCTGACCAACGCCTTTACCCTGGCGCCGGTGCCGGGGGCGATCGCAGCCGTTGGCGCCACGCCGGTCTACCTGGGCGTGACCGAGGGGCTGGCGCTGGACCTGGACGACCTTGCGGCCAAGGCGGATCGCGGGTCGGTGCTGTTGTTGTCGCATATGCGCGGCCATCTATGCGACATGGACCGGCTGATGGCGATCTGCGCGGCGGCGGGGATCATGGTGGTGGAGGATTGTGCCCACACCATGGGCGCGGCCTGGAACGGACGGGCCAGCGGGACGTTTGGCGCGGTGGCGTGCTTTTCCACACAGACCTACAAACATCTCAATTCGGGAGAAGGCGGATTCATCGCCACCGACGATGCGGCGCTGGCGGCGCGGGCGATCCTGATGTCGGGCAGCTACATGTTCCACCAGCGCCATGGCCAGGCGCCTGCGGTCGAGGTTTTCGACGAATTGACCTATGTCACCCCCAATCAATCCGCCCGCATGGACAACCTGCGCGCCGCGATCCTGCGCCCGCAGCTGGCGAATCTGCCCCGACAATGCGCCCGCTGGACCGAACGCTATCGGGCCGTGGAAGCCGAGATCGCTGGCACGCCGGGGCTACAGGTGATCGACCGGCCGGCGGCGGAGGATTTCGTCGGATCTTCCATCCAGTTCCTGCTGCCCGGATGGGACGCGCAGAAGATCGAGGCGGTGCTGGCGCGCTGTGCCGCGCGGGGGGTGGAATTGAAATGGTTCGGCGGGGCGCAGCCCACGGGATTTACCTCCCGCTATGACGATTGGCGCTATGCCCAGGCAGAGCCGCTGCCCGATACCGATCGCATCCTGCGCGGCCTGCTGGACATGCGGTTGCCGCTGACCTTCAGCCTGGCGGATTGCGCGCTGATCGGGCGGATCATCCGGGCCGAAGTCGCGGCGGTGTATCAGCAGGGCTAGCCGGCGGCGGTGACGCAGGTGATCGGGGACCTGCGCGCCGCGTCTGCGGCGCCACGTCGCGCCTGCGCCCCGTGACGTCATTCCGTGGCGGCATTGGTGCCGTATAGCGGCACGGTGGAAATCGCCACCTTGGCCGATCCGTCCGTCAGCTCGGCCGCGTGGGCGACATAGATCAGCGTCTGGTTGGTCGCGTCGTAGATCCGTTTGACCCGCAGCGATTTCAGGACGATGGAGCGGGAGGTGCGGAATACGTCCTCTCCGTCCTCGTCGCGGTCGATGTCGCCCAGGGTGATCGGCCCGGTCTGGCGACAGGCGATGGAAGCATTGGAGGGGTCTTCGAACCAGTTGCCCTTGCTCAGCCGGTCGATCATCGACCGGTCGAAATAGGCGATATGGCAGGTCACGCCCGCGACGTCGGGGTCCTGGATCGCCTCGATGACGATATCGTTGCCGACCCAGTCGACCCCGACTTCGCCGACCTGCTCTGCCGCCAGGGGGCTGGCGAGGCAGAGACAGGCGACGGCAGACAGCAGCTTTTTCATCAGAACGTGATCACTCCGTGTTCGCCGGCATGGGCGGTGTCATCGGTGATGTTGGCACGTGCCACCTGGTAGAGAAAGCCCGCAGCCCCGTCGGTCAGCCAGATTTCGGCGCGGTCGGGGGTGAATTTCAGCAACCGCACACTGTCGTCCTCGCGTCCGTCCTTGAACCAGGCGGCGGAGACGGGGGACCAGATCTCGTCCAGTTTGGCGCGGTCGTCGGATTGGGTCAGCCGGCCCTGCACGCGGGCATACAGCCCGGCGCCGGATTCGGCGATGACGTAGTGCAGAGCCTTGCCCTGTGCCGCCGCCTCGTGGGCATCGGTGTCCTGCGCGGTGATGAACCACAGGACCCCGGCCCCGGAATCACCGTGATGGGCCATCGGCACCACGCGATCGGCATCCGTGTGCAGCATCCCGGCGGTGACCTTGGACAGGCGTTTCCAGAATTCGGTGGTCAGGGTGTCGGTGAAATCCTTCATGATTTCCTCCTTTTAAACGTTCGGCGGTCAACGCGGACCCGGGGCACCGGGTTCCGGCGCTTGACCGATGGGCGGACCCGTGCCATCAATATGAACACTTGTTCATTTACCGGGGGAGGAGGGGCGATGTTTCAGGCATCCATGACGTTCGATCTGGGCGAGGACGTGAATGCGTTGCGCGAGACGGTGCATCGCTGGGCACAGGAACGGCTGAAGCCGATTGCCGCCGAAGTCGACAGCAGCAATGAGTTTCCGAACGCGCTGTGGAAGGAAATGGGCGATCTGGGCCTGTTGGGCATCACCGTCGACGAGGAGTATGGCGGTGCCGGCATGGGCTACCTGGCCCATACCGTGGCGGTGGAGGAAATCGCCCGTGCCTCCGCCTCCATCGCGCTGAGCTATGGCGCGCATTCGAACCTGTGCGTCAACCAGATGCGGCTGAACGGCAGCCCGGAGCAGAAGGCGAAATACCTGCCCGGCCTGGTCGCCGGCACCCATGTCGGTGCCCTGGCGATGAGCGAGCCGGGCGCCGGGTCCGACGTCGTGTCGATGAAACTGCGGGCCGAACGCCGCAACGATCATTACCGGCTGAACGGCAACAAGTACTGGATCACCAACGGCCCCGATGCCGACACGCTGATCGTCTATGCCAAGACCGACCCGGATGCGGGGTCCAGGGGAATCACCGCCTTCATCATCGAGAAATCCATGAAAGGTTTCACCACCTCCCCGCATTTCGACAAGCTTGGGATGCGCGGGTCGAACACGGCCGAACTGATCTTCGAGGATGTGGAGGTGCCGTTCGAGAACGTGCTGGGCGAGGAAGGCCAGGGTGTGCGCGTCCTGATGTCGGGACTGGATTACGAACGTGTCATCCTGTCCGGGCTGGGCACGGGTATCATGGCGGCGTGCCTGGACGAGGTCATGCCCTACATGAAGGAGCGCAAGCAGTTCGGTCAGCCGATCGGGAATTTCCAGCTGATGCAGGGCAAGATCGCGGACATGTATACCAAGATGAACTCCGCCCGTGCCTACCTGTACGAGGTCGCGCGCACCTGCGACCGGGGCCAGGTCACGCGTCAGGATGCGGCGGCCTGCGTTCTCTATGCCTCCGAAGAGGCGATGGTCGTGGCGCATCAGGCGGTGCAGGCCCTGGGCGGGGCCGGGTTCCTGGCGGATGCGCCGGTGGCCCGGATCTTCCGCGATGCCAAGCTGATGGAGATCGGGGCCGGCACCTCGGAAATCCGGCGGATGCTGGTCGGGCGGGAACTGATGGCGTCGATGGGGTAGGGGACTGCCCCGGCGCCCAACCGAAAGGAACCGACATGACCCATGACGATCTTCGCGCGCTGTTCATCAACTGCTCTCTCAAGCGGGGTGCGGGGGACAGCCATACGCAAATTCTTCTGAACGCTTCTGCCGGGATCATGGCGGAGGCAGGGGCGCAGGTCGAACATCTCTACCTGCTGGATCACCAGGTGCCGCCCGGCGTGCAGCCGGACATGACGGAACACGGCTGGGACCGCGACGACTGGCCCGCCCTGTGGGACAAGGTCCGCGCCGCCGATATCCTGGTGATCGGCACGCCGCTCTGGCTGGGGGAGGAAAGCTCTGTCTGCCGGGTGCTGATCGAGCGGCTGTATGCCATGTCCGGAGAGCTGAACGACAAGGGCCAATCCGTCTATTACGGCAAGGTCGGCGGCTGCGTGATCACCGGCAACGAGGACGGGATCAAGCATACGGCGATGACCCTGGCCTTTGCGCTGAACCATCTGGGCTACACCATTCCGCCACAGGCCGATTGCGGCTGGATCGGAGAGGCGGGGCCGGGCCCGTCTTTCGGCGATCATGCTGAAGGGCGGCGGGCCGGGTTCGACAATGACTTCACCGCCCGCAACACCACGATCATGACGTGGAACCTGCTGCACATGGCCCGGATGCTGAAGGATGCGGGCGGGCTGCCCAATCGCGGCAATGACCGCAACGCATTGGCCGATGGCCAGCGCTTCGGCTTTGCCCTGCCGGAGGAATGATGCTGACGCGCCGCCCCTATCACACCCTGCGTACCGATTTCGAATGGGCGCTGCCCACGCGGCTGAACATGGCCACGCAGGTCTGCGACGATTGGGCCGCGCGCGCGCCGCAGCGGACAGCGATCATCGACCTGACGGCGGACCATCCAGGCGGCGGACGGCGCGACATCTCTTATGCCAGCCTGCGGGAGATGGCCGAACGGTTGGCCCTTGCGCTGGAAGCGCGCGGCGTGGCGCCCGGCGATCGGGTCGGTGTGCTGCGCGCGCAGGACGGCTGGTGCGCCGCCGCCCATATCGCGATCTGGAAGATGGGCGCTGTTTCGGTCCCGCTGTTCAAGTTGTTTCGCCACGACGCCCTGCGCTCGCGCATCGGGGATGCCGGCGCGCTGCATGTCATCACCGATGACGAGGGCGCAAAAATGCTGGCCGGCTTTGAGGTGACGCCGCTGGTGCCCGAGAAGACAGAGCTGCCCGACGGGCTGTTCGCCACCCGCGACACCGGGGCCGACGATCCGGCGGTGCTGATCTATACCTCCGGGACGACGGGCAAGCCCAAGGGGGCGTTGCATGGTCACCGCGTCTTGACCGGTCACATGCCAGGGGTTGAACTCAGCCATGATCTGCTGGGCCAGGAGGGCGATTGCCTGTGGACCCCGGCGGACTGGGCCTGGATCGGCGGGCTGTTCGACGTGCTGATGCCGGGGCTGGCCCTGGGCGTGCCGGTGGTGGCCGCGCGGATGCCGCGTTTCGACGTCGAGGGCTGCCGCGCCATCATCCGTCAGGGCACGGTGCGCAACGTCTTTTTCCCGCCCACCGCGCTCAGGATGCTGCGGGCGGCGGGGGCGCGGATCCCCGGCCTGCGCTCGGTCGCCAGTGGCGGGGAACCTCTGGGCGCCGAAATGCTGGACTGGGGACGCAGCGCCCTGGGGGTGACGATCAACGAATTCTACGGCCAGACCGAATGCAACATGGTCGTCAGTTCCTGCGCGACGCTGTTCGATCCACGCCCCGGTTGCGCGGGTCGGCCCGTGCCGGGCCACGAGGTTGCGGTGATCGGGCCGGAGGGGCTGCCCTGCCTGGGAGAAGGCGACGTGGCCGTGCGGCGTGGATCCCCGGCGATGATGCTGGAATATTGGCGGAATCCTGCGGCCACGGCGGCCAAATTCCGTGGTGACTGGATGCTGACCGGCGATCGCGGCGTGATGGAGCAGGGCCACCTGCGGCTGGTCGGGCGGGAGGATGACGTGATCACCTCGGCCGGGTACCGCATCGGCCCCTCCGAGATCGAGGATTGCCTGCTGACCCATCCGGCGGTGGCTACCGTCGGCGTGGTGGGCAAGCCCGACAGCCTGCGTACCGAGATCGTCAAGGCCTATGTGGTGCTGAAACCGGACGCGCAAGTGACGGCAGAGACGTTGCAAACTCATGTGAAGGACCGGCTGGCCAGCTATTCCTATCCACGGGAAATCGCCTTTGTCCCCGACTTGCCCATGACCGTCACCGGCAAGGTCATCCGCAAGGAACTGAAAGCCCGCGCAGCGGCGGAGGAAAGCTGACATGAGATTGCAATCACAGGTTCTGACCGGCGGGGCCGATTTCGCCGCCAACCGCGACAACCACCTTGCCGCGCTGGAGATCGTGCGGGAGGCCGCAGAAGCCGCCGCCGCAGGGGGCGGGCAGAAGGCGCGGGACCGGCATCTGGGCCGGGGCAAGATGCTGCCGCGCGACCGGGTGGCGGGGCTGCTGGATCCGGGAAGCCCCTTTCTGGAGGTCGGGGCGACCGCAGGCCATGGCATGTACGATGGTGCCGCACCGGGGGGCGGGGTGATCGCGGGGGTGGGCCAGGTCCATGGTCAGGAGGTCATGGTGGTCTGCAACGATGCCACCGTGAAGGGCGGCACCTATTACCCGATCACCGTCAAGAAGCACCTGCGCGCCCAGGAGATCGCGGCCGAAAACAACCTGCCTTGTGTTTACCTGGTGGATAGCGGCGGGGCCAACCTGCCCAATCAGGACGAGGTCTTTCCCGATCGCGACCATTTCGGGCGCATCTTCTACAATCAGGCGAACATGTCCGCGCAGGGCATCCCCCAGATCGCGGTGGTCATGGGATCGTGCACCGCCGGCGGCGCCTATGTGCCGGCGATGTCCGATGTCACGATCATCGTGAAGGATCAGGGCACCATCTTCCTGGCCGGTCCCCCGCTGGTCAAGGCCGCCACGGGGGAGGTCGTCTCCGCCGAGGATCTGGGCGGCGGCGATGTGCACACCCGACTGTCCGGAGTGGCCGATTACCTGGCCGAGGACGACGCCCATGCCCTGGCCCTGGCCCGGCGCGCGGTGGCCGGGCTGAACCGGGTCAGGCCCGAAGGCGTCGCCTGGGCCAGCCCCGAGAACCCCGCCTATGACCCCGAAGAGATCATCGGCGTCGTCCCCGCCGATCTGCGCACCCCCTATGACATCCGCGAAGTCATCGCCCGCATCGTGGACGGATCTCGGTTCGACGAGTTCAAGTCGCGGTTCGGGGAAACGCTGGTTTGCGGTTTCGCCCATGTGATGGGCTGTCCGGTGGGCATCATCGCCAACAACGGCGTGCTGTTCTCGGAAGCGGCGCAGAAGGGCGCGCATTTCGTCGAATTGTGCAGCCAGCGGAAGATCCCGCTGGTCTTCCTGCAGAACATCACCGGCTTCATGGTGGGTCGGAAATACGAGAACGAGGGCATCGCCCGCCATGGGGCCAAGCTGGTGACGGCGGTGGCCACGACGCAGGTGCCCAAGATCACCATGGTGGTCGGCGGCTCCTTCGGGGCGGGGAATTACGGCATGGCCGGACGGGCCTACAGCCCGCGGCTCATGTGGTCCTGGCCGAATTCGCGGATTTCGGTCATGGGCGGGGAGCAGGCGGCAGGCGTGCTGGCCACGGTGCGGCGCGATGGGATCGAACGCGCCGGTGGCAGCTGGTCGGCTGCGGAGGAGGCGGAGTTCAAGCGCCCCACCATCGAGATGTTCGAACGCCAGTCCCATCCGCTTTATGCCTCGGCGCGGCTGTGGGATGACGGCATCGTCGATCCCCGCCGCTCGCGGGAGGTTCTGGCGCTCAGCCTGCGGGCCTGCCTGAACCGGCAGATCGAGGATACGCGCTTTGGCGTGTTCCGGATGTAGGGGGCAGGCATGATTGCAACGCGACTGACACGCGCCCTGGGGATCGACCATCCCATCCTGTCCGCCCCCATGGCGGGCGTAGCGGGAGGCGCGCTGGCGGCGGCGGTCAGCCATGGCGGCGGGCTGGGCCTGATCGGCGGCGGCTACGGCGATCCCGACTGGCTGGCCACCCAGCTTGAGGCGGCGGGCAATGCGCCCGTGGGCATCGGCTTCATCACCTGGAAACTGGCGGAACGCCCCCAGGTTCTGGAAGTCGCACTGGCCCGCACCCCGCGCGCCGTTTTCCTGTCCTTTGGCGATCCGATGCCTTTTGCGTCCGCGATCGCAGCAGCGGGGGCAGAGCTGATCTGCCAGGTGCAGACGCTGGACCATGCCCGCCGCGCGCTGGCGGCCGGGGCGGGGATCATCGTCGCCCAGGGGGGAGAGGCCGGCGGCCACGGCGCCCGGCGCGCCACACTGACCCTGGTGCCGGAACTGGCCGATCTGCTGGCGCGGGAGGCCCCGGAGACCCTGCTGGTCGCTGCCGGCGGCATCGCCGACGGGCGCGGGCTGGCGGCGGCGTTGATGCTGGGCGCGGATGGGGTGCTGTGCGGCACCCGGTTCTGGGCTGCGGCCGAGGCGCTGCGCCCGCCCGGCCATCTGGAGCAGGCGCTGGCCGCCACCGGGGATGCCACGATCCAGACCTCCGCCGTGGATGCCGCGCGGGGGCTGGACTGGCCCGCACCCTATCGTATCCGCGTGCTGGCCAATGAATTCACCGATCGCTGGCACGATCGTGTCGATGTCCTGCGCGAGGACGCCGCCGCCCGCGCCGATTGGCAGGCCGCCCTGGCGGAGGGCCGCACGGACACCGCGTCGGCCATCGTCGGAGAGGGGATCGGCCTGGTCCATGACGCGCCGCCCGCCCGCGCCATCCTGGACCAGATGGTGGCCCAGGCGCGGACGTTGCTGGATGGCGGGTGGCAACGATGAAATCTGTTGCCCATCTTCGCCATGGCACTGCCAACCGCCCCGCCACGCCCAGGACATTCCGGGTCACGACCCTGCCGCACACCAGCCCCGCAGCGCCCGACGGCGCAGGAGGAGGACAGCCAGATGTTTGATACGATCCTGATCGCAAATCGCGGCGAAATCGCCTGTCGTGTGATCGAAACCGCCCGCGCCATGGGTCTGCGCACCGTGGCGGTGCATTCCGACGTCGATGCCGGCGCGCGCCACGTCGCACTGGCCGATCTGGCGGTGCCCATTGGCGGTGCCGCCCCCGCCGACAGCTACCTGAAGGGCGATGCGATCATCGCCGCCGCCCGCCAGACCGGAGCGCAGGCGATCCATCCCGGCTATGGCTTCCTGTCCGAAAACCCCGATTTCGTGGAGGCGGTGGAACAGGCCGGGCTGACCTTTATCGGGCCCTCCGCCCGCGCCATCCGCGCCATGGGCCTGAAGGATGCCGCCAAGAAACTGATGGAGGAGGCGGGCGTGCCGGTGGTGCCGGGCTATCACGGTGCCGATCAATCCTCCGACCTGCTGGCGGCGGAGGCGGACAGGATCGGCTACCCGGTCCTGATCAAGGCCGTCGCCGGGGGCGGTGGCAAGGGAATGCGGCTGGTGGATCGGAAGGCGGATTTCGCCGACGCCCTGACCTCGGCCCGGGGGGAGGCGCAGACCGCCTTCGGCAATGCCGATGTGCTGATCGAGAAATTCGTGCAGCATCCCCGCCATATCGAGGTGCAGGTATTCGGCGACGGCAGCCGCGCGGTGCATCTGTTCGAACGCGACTGCTCGCTTCAGCGGCGCCACCAGAAGGTGATCGAGGAAGCCCCGGCCCCCGGCATGACCGAAGAGATGCGCGCCGCCATGGGCCGGGCCGCCACCCGCGCGGCGGAGGCGATCGGCTACAGCGGGGCGGGCACGGTGGAATTCATCGTCGACGGCTCGGACGGGCTGCGCGCTGACCGGTTCTGGTTCATGGAGATGAACACCCGCCTTCAGGTCGAACATCCGGTGACAGAGGCGATCACCGGCGTGGACCTGGTTGAATGGCAGATCCGCGTCGCAGCAGGCGATCCGCTGCCTGTCCGGCAGGAGGATCTGACCATCACCGGCCACGCCTTCGAGGCGCGCCTTTACGCCGAAGACGTGCCCAAGGGGTTCCTGCCCGCCACCGGCACGCTGACACACCTGGCCTTTCCATCCGGCCTGCGCGCCGATACCGGGGTGCGCAGCGGCGATACGATCTCTCCGCATTACGACCCGATGATCGCCAAGGTGATCACCCATGGCCCGACCCGCGCCATCGCGCTGAACCGTCTGGCCCGCGCCTTGCGCGAAACGCGGGTGGCGGGCACTACGACCAACCTCGCCTTCCTGGGGGCGCTGGCCGAACATGCGGGTTTTGCCGCCGGGCAGGTCGATACCGGCCTGATCGGACGGGAGGTCGAGACGCTGGCCACCCCGCCCACCGCAACACCTGTCACCCTTGCCGCCGCTGTGCTGGCGGCGCTTGGGCTGGATGGCACGCCGGCGCCGATGGCGGGGTTCACCCTCTGGGCGCCGCTGCGCCGGCAGATCACCCTGATGGTCGAGGAAACCCCGGCAGAGTTCGCGGTGACCTCTCATCCCGACGGGCGCCACCAGATCGACCTTGGCGCAGGCGTGGTAGTGACGGCCCGGCATGGGCCGGGGGGCTGGCGTCTGGATGGCGCGCCGCTGCCGCCGCTCCACCGCGCGGGGGACCGAATCACCGTCTTTGACGGCTATGGCCAGCGCTTCGAACTGGTCGACCCGCTGCAACGCGCCGCCGCGGCGGGCGCGGGCGGGGACGTGATCGACGCGCCGATGCCCGGGCTGGTGAAATCCGTCCTTGCCAGCGAGGGCCAGGTGGTCACGGCCGGCGATCGGCTTGCCGTCCTTGAAGCGATGAAGATGGAGCACGCCCTGACCGCCCCACGCGATGGCATCATCGCCGAATTGATGGTCGCGGAGGGCAGTCAGGTGGAGGCCGGAACCCCCCTGATCCGCCTTGAATCCGAGACCGCAGACACGCCGGAGGACCCCGCGTCATGACCCCGATTTTGCACCATGTTCCCGGCTCCCGCTCCTTGCGCATCCTGTGGCTGCTGGAGGAGATGGGCATCACCCCGGAGGTCCGCCCTTACCAGATCGCCGACGGCTCTCTTCGGGCGGCGGAATATCTGGAGCGTTCGCCCGCCGGCCGGGTGCCGGCGCTGGAGATCGACGGGCGGGTGATCTACGAATCCGGCGCGATCACCGAATACCTGTGCGAAACCCGGCCTGACCACGGGCTGGGCCGCGCGCCCGGTGATGTCGACCGCGTCCCGTTTCTGGAGGCGATGCATTACGCCGAGACGATGGCCCACATCATTGCCGGGCTGAACCTGCAATGGGTCTTTCTGCGCGACCCGGCGCAACGCTCGGATGTCGTGGCCAAGATCGACGCCCGCCGACTGGCCGGCACCATGGCTCCGCTGGAGGCGACTTTCGCCCGCCAGGATCACGTCCTGGCCTCGGGTTTTTCCGCCGCCGACACGATGCTGGGGTTCAATTTCGACGCGGCGGGCCATTTTGTCCGGCTGGAGGCGTTTCCCCATATTCGCAGCTGGATGGCCCGGATGGAGGAGCGTCCGGCCCTGCGCCGCGCCCGCGCGCTGGACGGGCCGCAGAAATTCTACGACCGCGATTTCTACGCGCCCTGACCGGGGCGGAAATCGCGCCGGAAACAATGGGCGTGTTCGACCAAGGGTGAAGCCCCGCCGGCGTCACCTTCCCTCGAATCCGCCGGTGGCCCAGGGCCGGTTTCGTGGCCCGAGAAGGAGACGAGATGCCCCAGAACGTGGAGATCTTCGAGGTCGGACCCCGCGACGGCTTGCAGAACGAGGCGCGCGACATCCCGGTGGCGGAAAAGATCGCGCTGGTCGATTGCCTGTCGGGCGCCGGTTTCCGGCGGATCGAATGCGCCAGTTTCGTCAGTCCGAAATGGGTGCCGCAGATGGCCGGATCGGGCGCGGTGCTGGGCGGGATCCGGCGGGCGCCGGGCGTGTCCTATGCGGCGCTGACGCCCAATCTGCGCGGCTTTGACGATGCCCGCGCGGCCGGGGCGGACGAGGTGGCGATCTTTGCCTCCGCCTCCGAGGGATTCTCGCGCGCGAATATCAACGCCACGATCGCAGAAAGCCTTGAGCGTTTTGGCCCGGTGGCCGATGCCGCGCGGGCTGCGGGGCTGCCGCTGCGGGGCTATGTCTCCTGCGTCAGTGATTGCCCCTTCGATGGAGAGGTGGCGCCGGAGGCGGTGGCTCGCGTGGTCGCCGCGCTGCGCGACATGGGCTGCTACGAGGTGTCGTTGGGCGATACGCTGGGTCGCGCCACGCCGGAGCGGATCGCGGCAATGTTGCGTGCCGTGCTGGAGGAGCTGCCGGCGGACCGTCTGGCCGGGCATTACCACGACACCGCCGGCCGCGCGCTGGAAAATATCGAAGCCTCCCTTGCCGCCGGGCTGCGCGTTTTCGATGCCGCTGTGGGGGGCTTGGGCGGATGCCCTTATGCGCCGGGCGCGGCGGGCAATGTCGCGACGGAGGCGGTGCATGACCGGCTGGCCGGGCTGGGCTATGAGACCGGGTTGGACCGCGCGGTGCTGACCCGCGCCGCCGCTATGGCCCGCGCCATGCGGCAGGGCGCGGGCGCGGTGTGATCGCCGGGCCCGGCATAAGAGAGCGAAACAGGGAGGATGAGCGCATGAGTTACGAGACTGTCAGCCTGGACCGGGACGGGCGCGGGGTTGCGACCCTGTGGCTGGACAGGGCAGGGAAACACAACGCCATGAACGCCCGGATGCTGTCCGACATCCACGCCGCCGCACAGGAGCTGAACACCGATGCGTCGGTGCGCGTCGTGGTCCTGGCCGCGCGGGGCCGCACCTTCTGCGCCGGTGGGGATCTGGATTGGATGCGCCAACAATTCGACGCCGCCCCGGCCGAACGCGGCGCGCAGGCGCGTGTGCTGGCAGAGATGTTGCAGGCGCTGAACACGCTGGACAAGCCGCTGATCGGGCGGGTGCATGGCAATTGCTTCGGTGGCGGGGTCGGAATGGTCTCTGTCTGCGATGTGGCAATCGCGGCGGAGCCGGTGCAGATGGCCCTGACGGAAACCCGGCTGGGTCTGATACCGGCCACCATCGGCCCCTATGTCCTTGCCCGCATGGGCGAGGGCAAGGCGCGGCGGGTCTTCATGTCGGGCCGTCGCTTCGGCGCGGCGGAAGCGCGGGAGATGGACCTGGTCGCCCGAGTCGTGCCGCTGGGTGATCTGGACGCCGCAGTCGAGGCCGAGATCGCCCCTTACCTTGAGACGGCGCCGGGCGCGGTGGCCCGCGCCAAGCGGTTGGCGCGCTACCTTGGGCCCGCCATCACCCCGGAGGTGATCGAGACCTCCATCGCGGAGTTGGTCGCCTGTTGGGAGGGGGAGGAGGCCCCGGCCGGTATCGGCGCCTTCTTCGACAAGCGGCGGCCGCCCTGGCAGGAATGACGGCCCCACCGGCGGGGCGGGGCCGCGCCTGCGGGTGATAAAGCTTCTGCCTGCGGGCGCCGGGCCGGGGTCGGGGGGTGCGGCAGGCCACCGATCCCGCCGCCGCCCTTCCCCTTGCGCCACGACGTGCGGACCACGGCACTTGCCTCTGCCTTCGTGGTTGGCCTTCCTTGCCCGTGATGTCCCGCCCTTGTCCTCGGGCGGATGTCCCGCCCGCCGGTGCCCCGAACTGGCGCCGGGCCGCCGAACCCGGCGGGCGCGGGGCAGCTGTTGCCGGGGCGCCAGGCGGCAATGACCGACGATTCCCCTCGGTCTTGCGGATGCGCTGTCCGGGCCGGGCCAAAGCCCGTTGCGTAACCCCTTGGCGGGCCTGTCCCGGCCGTGGCGCCCCGATGGAATGCTGCACCGCGGGAATCTTGTCGGGCTTGGTTGACCCGGCCGGGGGGCGGGAGTAAGACCGGGACCAGCCTGCGGAGCCCCAACATGCAGGGGTCCGAGCCGCCACGAAAGGAGCCATCCCTTGGACGAGATGCTTCGGGAATATCTTCCCATCCTCGTGTTTCTGGCCGTCGCCATCGCCCTGGGAGCCGTGCTGATCCTGGCCGCCGTGATCGTCGCCGTCAGAAATCCCGATCCCGAGAAACTTTCCGCATATGAATGCGGGTTCAACGCCTTTGACGATGCGCGGATGAAATTCGACGTCCGGTTCTATCTGGTGTCGATCCTGTTCATCATTTTCGATCTGGAAATCGCGATGCTGTTTCCCTGGGCCGTCGCGTTCAAGGATGTCAGCATGGTGGGCTTCTGGTCCATGATGGTGTTCCTGGGCGTTCTGACCATCGGCTTTGCCTATGAGTGGAAAAAAGGAGCGCTGGAATGGGAATGAGCACATCCGCCAACACCGCCGGTGCCGACCGGGAGGTGGCCACCCAGGCCCTGAACCGGGAATTGCAGGACAAGGGCTTCCTGGTCACCACCTCCGAAGATCTGGTGAACTGGGCCCGGACCGGGTCACTGCACTGGATGACCTTCGGCCTGGCCTGCTGTGCCGTGGAGATGATGCACACCTCCATGCCGCGCTACGATGCCGAACGGTTCGGGGTGGCGCCGCGCGCCTCTCCGCGGCAATCGGACGTGATGATCGTGGCCGGGACGCTGACCAACAAGATGGCCCCCGCGCTGCGCAAGGTCTATGACCAGATGCCGGAGCCGCGCTACGTGATCTCCATGGGGTCCTGTGCCAATGGCGGCGGCTATTATCACTACAGCTATTCCGTGGTGCGCGGCTGCGACCGGATCGTGCCCGTGGACATCTACGTGCCCGGTTGCCCGCCGACGGCGGAGGCGCTGCTGTACGGCATCCTGCAATTGCAGCGGAAGATCCGCCGCACCGGCACGATCGCGAGGTAACGATGACCGAAGCGTTGAACGAACTGGGCGCCCATATCGAAGCCAAGCGCCCCGATTGCGTGGCCGGCTGGGACGTCACCCATGACGAGCTGAACATTGATGTGGCCCCGGCCAATATCCTGGGGTTCGTGGAATTCCTGAAGACCGACAGCACCTGCCGGTTCTCCACCCTGGTGGACATCACGGCGGTGGATTATCCCGACCGGGCGAAACGGTTCGACGTGGTCTACCACTTCCTGTCGATGTACCAGAACCAGCGGATCCGCCTGCGGGTGTCCCTGCGCGAAGAGGAAATGCTGGCGTCTGTCGTGTCGATCCACCCCTCGGCCAATTGGTTCGAGCGGGAGGTGTTCGACATGTTCGGCATCATCTTCAGCGGCCATCCCGATCTGCGGCGTCTGCTGACCGATTACGGCTTTCGCGGTCACCCGCTGCGCAAGGATTTCCCGACCACCGGCTATACCGAGGTCCGGTATGACGAGGTGCAGAAGCGCGTCGTCTACGAACCCGTCAGCCTGGTGCAGGAATATCGCCAATTCGACTTCATGTCACCGTGGGAGGGTGCGGAATACATCCTTCCGGGTGACGAGAAACAGGACGCGGGATGATGGGCGGCCTGGCCTATATCGTCGTCACCGCGCCGACGGTCATACCGCTGTGGCGGTTGATGCCGAATTTCCGCTTGCCGGAATGGGCAGCCCTGTTGGGGCTGATCTCGTTCGGTGTGCGCGTATTGCTCTGGGTCATGGCCTTCCGTGACCGGGTCCGCATTCCGGGAGTAGACAAATGATGGACGGCTCCAAAGGGTTCGACGACGCCCTGACCGGCGAACAGCAGATCCGCAACTTCAACATCAACTTCGGTCCGCAACACCCTGCGGCCCACGGCGTTCTGCGTCTGGTGCTGGAGTTGGACGGGGAGATCGTGGAACGCTGCGATCCGCATATCGGACTGCTGCATCGTGGCACCGAAAAGCTGATGGAAAGCCGGACCTACCTTCAGAACCTGCCCTATTTCGACCGGCTGGATTACGTGGCCCCGATGAACCAGGAACATGCCTGGTGTCTGGCCATCGAAAAGCTGACCGGGGTGGAGGTGCCGCGCCGCGCCTCTCTGATCCGGGTGCTGTTCTCGGAACTGGGCCGGATCATGAACCACCTGATGAACGTCTGCACCCAGGCCATGGATGTTGGCGCGCTGACGCCGCCGCTCTGGGGGTTCGAGCATCGTGAAAACATCATGATCTTCTGCGAACGCGCCTGCGGGGCGCGTCTGCACGCTGCCTATTTCCGCCCCGGCGGCGTTCATCAGGATCTGCCCGATGCGCTGATCGACGATATCGAGGAATGGGCGATCACCTTCCCCGAATTCCTGGATGACCTGAGCGAACTGCTGACCGAGAATCGGATCTTCAAGCAGCGGAACGTCGATATCGGTGTGGTTACCGAAGAGGAGATCCTTGAATGGGGTTTCTCCGGCGTGATGGTGCGCGGTTCGGGGCTTGCCTGGGATCTGCGGCGCTCGCAGCCCTATGAATGCTATGATGAATTCGACTTCAAGGTGCCGGTTGGCAAGAACGGCGATTGCTATGATCGCTACCTTTGCCGCATGGCGGAGATGCGCGAAAGTACGTCGATCATCCGTCAGGCCATCGCCAAGATCCGGGAATGCCCCGGTGATGTGCTGGCCCGTGGCAAGGTGACGCCGCCCAGCCGTGGCGACATGAAGACCTCCATGGAAGCGCTGATCCACCACTTCAAGCTGTATACCGAAGGGTTCCACGTCCCCGCCGGCGAAGTCTATGCCGCGGTGGAGGCCCCGAAGGGCGAGTTCGGCGTTTACCTGGTCGCCGATGGCACCAACAAGCCCTACCGCGCCAAGCTGCGTGCGCCCGGCTTCCTGCACTTGCAGGCGATGGATCACGTCGCGGGGGGGCACCAACTGGCCGATGTGGCGGCGATTATCGGGACGATGGATATCGTGTTCGGCGAGGTCGACCGCTGATGGGCAGCCTGACGATCGACATCTGGACGCTGATCGTCGGCGCGCTGGCCGGGCTGGTCGCCGTGATCGGCGCACGGGGCGGCAACAGGATCGTCATCGGCGCGCTGCTGGGGGCGGTCACCGCCCTTGTTCTGCAAATTCTGAGGGGGTTCCTGTGACCTTGCGCAAGATTTTCTCGCTGGCCTTTTCGCCGGCCCTCTTTCTGACCGCTGGCTGTGCGATGCCGCCGCAGGGCGCACCGGCCAATGCCTCGGCCAATTTCAACGATGCCGTCGCCTCGGTCGGGTGCAACTTGCGGACGGAGCGGGATTACCTGCCGGTCGAGTTGCAGACCGGGATGACCCGTGAACAGGTCATCCAGATGGCCCAGTTCAAGATGGGCAACGGAGAGGCCGTCGCGCTGGAAGACGGCGGGGTCAAACTGGTTACCGGAGCCTGTGCCTGATGCTGCGTCGTCTTCACCCTGAACAACCCGACGGTTTCGCCTTCTCGCCCGCCAACCAGGCCTGGGCGGAGGCGCAGATGACCAAGTTCCCCGAAGGCCGACAGGCCAGCGCGATCATCCCGCTGCTGTGGCGCGCCCAGGAACAGGAGGGGTGGCTGTCGCGCCCCGCCATCGAACATATCGCCGACATGCTGGGCATGGCCTATATTCGGGCGCTCGAAGTCGCGACCTTCTACTTCATGTTCCAGCTGACCCCCACCGGGTCGGTGGCGCATATCCAGGTCTGCGGCACGACCTCCTGCATGATCTGCGGCGCCGAGGATCTGATCGGCATCTGCCGCGAGAAGATCGCCGACAAGCCGCATACCCTGTCCGCCGATGGCAAGTTCACCTGGGAAGAGGTCGAATGCTTGGGCGCTTGCGCGAATGCGCCGATGGCCCAGATCGGCAAGGATTACTACGAGGATCTGACTGGCGCGCGGTTCACCGAGATGCTGGAGGAGCTGGCCGCCGGCCAGGTTCCGGTGCCCGGTCCGCAGAACGGGCGCTATGCGGCGGAACCGTTGTCCGGCCTGACCTCGCTGACGGAATATGAAAGCGGCCGCACGCAATACAACGCCTCCGTGCAGCGCGCTGTGGATCTGGGTGACACCGTGAAGCGCATCGATGGCACCGAAGTGCCCCTGCGCACCCCGTGGAAGGAAGAGCCCGCCGTCGCCACGCCCGACAGCGAAACCATGAAGCAGCAAGAGCCGCGGCCCGCCGCAGGCAAACCCGCCGACGCCACCGGCACGACGGAACAGGAGGCCCGGGCGACCGAAACCGGCCATCCGCAGGCCGATGCCACCGGCAATGACGCGAATGCGGAGACCGGCCCGGTGGCCCAGCGGAACGCGGATGCGACCACGGATGGAGACGGCACCGGCGATCTGCGCGACGATGCCGCCAGCGCCGCCAGCGCCGCCGAGCGCGCGGCCAACCTGCCGCCCGAGGAAAAGTCCGTCTCGGACGCCGATGTCGAAGCGGCGGGGGAGGGCACGCGCCCTGAAGGTCTGTCCGCCGCCCGCGAGGGTGGCCCCGACGATCTGAAGATGATCAAGGGCGTCGGTCCCAAGCTTGAAACGCTGCTGCATGACCTTGGCTTCTACCATTTCGACCAGATTTCCCGTTGGGGCGCGGCCGAAGTGGCTTGGGTCAATCAGAACCTTGCCGGGTTCAAGGGGCGGGTCAGCCGGGACAATTGGGTCGATCAGGCGCGGGTTCTGGCGTCGGGCGGAGCGACCGAATTTTCTTCGCGGGTGAAAAAAGGTGATGTCTATTGAAGGTGTGATGACGGGCTGAACCGACAGGAGATCAGAGATGACGACGACAAACGGAACGGACAGATGCCGGCTGATGTGCTGGCTGGTGGGGGCTGTGGTGGCCTTGCTCGCCTATCTTCTGATGCGGCCGGGTGTGGTCGTCTTGCTGGCTCTTGTCGTCGCGCTGATCCTGGGCGGGGTCGTCGCCTGGCTTTTGGCGCGGCTTGTCTGTACCGGTTCCGCTGCGGGCACCGGCCCGGTCGAGGCCTCTGCCGATCAGTCGCGGGATGCCGTGGCCGCCCCGATGGCGGCGCCGCTGGCGACGGGCGCCGCCGAAAGCAGGACCGCGAACACGGTCGCAGCCGAGGAGCTGCCCGGCGAGACCCCTGAGGAGCTTCGCCAGGATCGAACCATGACGGAGGACATCCGCCCGGAGGTTCAACCGGAGGCTGAATCTTCTGTCGAAGATACTGCCGAGGACATCGCCGCGGATCAGCCGCCGGTTCCGGTGACCGAACGTCCCGAGACGTTGGACGCGCCGGGTTCCCCCGGGATGATCGCGTCCGAAGCCGAAGCCGAAGCCGAAGCCGAAGCCGAAGCCGAAGAAGTGGTGGGCGCAGAAGACGAAGGCCCTGTCCCGCTGGCGGCGGATTCCGCTCCGGTGATGGACGATCCCGCTCCGGCACCGGTTGAGACGCCGCAAGCCGATCCTGCGGCCCCCACCCAGCCCGAGGCGGCGGAGGGGCCGGGCTCGGCCCCGCAGGGAATGGCGGCAGCCCGTGCGGGCGGTGCCGACAACCTGAAGGAAATCAAAGGCGTCGGCCCCAAGCTGGAGATCATGCTGAACGAGATGGGGATCTACCATTTCGACCAGATCGCCGCCTGGGGACCGCAGGAAATCGCCTGGGTCGATCAGAACCTCAAGGGTTTTCGCGGACGGGTCAGCCGGGATGGCTGGGTCGGTCAGGCCCGGACCCTCGCCCAGGGCGGGGAAACGGAATTTTCGCAGCGCGTCGGCAAGGGCGACGTGTACTGAACGGAGTGTGAATGAGCGCGACCGAAAAGGACAAGGCCCTGGCCCGCAAGGGGCGGATGGTGTCCCTGGTGATCGCCGGGACGATCCTGGTCTGGATGGCCGCGCAATGGTTGGGAGGACAGATCGGCTTGCCCTTGCGGTATGCCTTTCTGTTCGACTTCGCCGCCATCGCCGCCCTGGTTTGGGCGCTTGTGGTGTCGGCACAAATCTGGCGCGCGCGCCGGGATGACAAAGGGTAGCTCGATGCTGAAGGACCAGGACCGGATCTTTACCAACCTCTACGGCATGCATGACCGCACGCTGAAGGGCGCGCAGGCGCGTGGCCACTGGGACGGCACGGCCGACCTGATCGGCAAGGGGCGCGACTGGGTGATCGAGACGATGAAGGCCTCCGGCCTGCGCGGCCGCGGCGGCGCTGGCTTTCCCACCGGGCTGAAATGGTCCTTCATGCCCAAGGAAAGCGATGGCCGTCCTGCCTATCTGGTGGTGAATGCCGACGAATCCGAGCCCGGCACCTGCAAGGACCGGGAAATCATGCGCCACGATCCGCATACGCTGATCGAGGGGTGCCTGATCGCCTCCTTCGCGATGAATGCCAACGCCTGCTACATCTATCTTCGCGGCGAATACATCCGCGAGCGGGAGGCCCTGCAAGCCGCCGTGGACGAGGCCTATGACGCCGGCCTGCTGGGGCGCAACGCCGCCGGTTCGGGCTGGGATTTCGACCTCTACCTGCATCACGGGGCAGGCGCCTATATCTGCGGCGAGGAAACCGCCCTGCTGGAAAGCCTGGAAGGCAAGAAGGGGATGCCCCGGATGAAACCGCCCTTCCCGGCCGGTGCGGGGCTTTACGGCTGCCCGACCACGGTGAACAACGTGGAATCCATCGCGGTTGTGCCGACGATCCTGCGGCGCGGGGCGGAATGGTTCTCTTCCTTCGGGCGGCCGAACAATGCGGGGACCAAGCTGTTCGCCATTTCCGGCCATGTGAACAACCCCTGTGTGGTGGAAGAATCGATGTCGATCTCCTTCGAGGAACTGATCGACACCCATTGCGGCGGCATTCGCGGCGGCTGGGACAATCTGCTGGCGGTGATCCCCGGGGGGTCCTCCGTTCCCTGCGTGCGCGGCGAAAACATGCGCGATGCGATCATGGATTTCGACTATCTGCGCAACGATCTGCAATCGGGCCTGGGCACGGCGGCGGTGATCGTGATGGACAAGTCCACCGATATCATCAAGGCGATCTGGCGCCTGTCCAAGTTCTACAAGCATGAAAGCTGCGGACAATGCACCCCCTGCCGCGAAGGTACGGGCTGGATGATGCGGGTCATGGACCGGCTGGTCACCGGCGATGCCAGCGTCGAGGAGATCGACATGCTGCTGGACGTGACCAAGCAGGTCGAAGGCCACACCATCTGCGCCCTGGGCGACGCGGCCGCCTGGCCGATCCAGGGCCTGATCCGCAACTTCCGGGACGAGATCGAGGACCGGATCAAGCACAAACGGACCGGTCGTGGCGCCACCGTGATGGCGGCGGAATGAGGGGGGCCGGAATGATGCGCGCACCGAACCTGACTCGTCTTGCCCTGTTGGGCGCCTGTGCCGGCCTGTTGGCATTGCCCGCCTGCGGTGGCGGCAAACGGGCGGGCGGCATGCTGTCCAGCAGCCGCCAGACCTTCGAGGGTGATTACTTCCGCACCCGCGTCCAGGCGGAAAAGACAACGCCGGAGGTCTTTGCCGTTTCAGTCAACGGCGCGACGAAGAATCTGGCTGGCGCACGGGAGGCCGGGCGCCACGCGGCGGTGAAGTATTGCATCAACCAGTTCGGCCAGAGCCGCATCACCTGGGTCAACGGCCCCGATGACGCCGACGGCGCGCTGGTTCTGGACGGTGACGACATGATCCTGAGCGGCAGCTGCGACGGTTGGGCCTGACGGGATGAGCAAGGGGGCACTCATATTGGCGGGGCAGGGCGCATGTTATTGCATGTCAGTCCGGTTTCGCCTGTCCTGCGGGGCTGCTGCCCGTCCGCTGACGGGTCGTAGCCACGCGACGAAAGGATACCAGACATGCGCCTGACCGCTTTTGCCTCCGCCAAGTTCCTTGCCCCCGCCCTTTGCCTGACACTGGCGCTGGCCCCGCTGGCCGCCGGGGCCAAGACCCCGCTGCGGGACGTGGCGGAGATCGACGACAACATGCTGTGGGTCGCCCTGGCGATCGAGATCAGCGACAAATGCGAGGCGATCCGTCCGCGCACCCTGAAGGGGTTTGCCTTTCTCGCCTCTCTCAAGGGGACGGCCGAGGATCTGGGCTACACCTCCGACGAGATCAACGCCTATGTGGACAGCGACGCCGAAAAGGCCCGCATCCGCGCCAAGGGCGAAGCCTATGTGAAATCCCAGGGGTTCGACCCCGAGAATACCGCGGACCTCTGTACGCTGGGACGGGCGGAGATCGACCGCTCCAGCCGGATCGGGTCCCTGTTGAAAGCAAAGTGAGAAGCCATGTCTGACCTTCGCAAGATCATCATCGACGACCGGGAGATCGAGGTCGATCCGCGGCTCACGCTTATTCAGGCCTGCGAAGAAGCCGGGATCGAGATCCCGCGCTTCTGCTATCATGAACGGCTGTCGATCGCGGGCAATTGCCGGATGTGTCTTGTGGAGGTCGTCGGCGGCCCGCCGAAACCGGCAGCCTCCTGCGCCATGCAGGTGCGCGATCTGCGCCCCGGCCCCGAGGGTGCGCCGCCGGTGATCAAGACGAATTCGCCGATGGTGAAGAAGGCCCGCGAAGGGGTCATGGAATTCCTGCTGATCAACCACCCGCTGGATTGTCCGATCTGCGATCAGGGCGGCGAATGCGATTTGCAGGACCAGGCGATGGCCTATGGCGTCGATTTCTCCCGCTATCGGGAACCGAAGCGCGCGGTGGACGATCTGGACCTTGGCCCGTTGGTGGAAACCCACATGACGCGCTGCATCTCCTGCACGCGCTGCGTCCGCTTCACCTCCGAGGTGGCGGGGATCACCCAGATGGGCCAGACCGGTCGGGGGGAGGATGCGGAAATCACCTCCTATCTGAACCAGACGCTGAATTCCGAATTGCAGGGCAACATCATCGACTTGTGCCCGGTGGGCGCACTGGTATCGAAGCCCTATGCCTTTACCGCCCGTCCCTGGGAACTGACCAAGACGGAGACGGTGGATGTGATGGACGCGCTTGGCGCCTCCATCCGGGTGGATACCAAGGGGCGCGAGGTCATGCGCATCCTGCCGCGCAACCATGACGGCGTGAACGAGGAATGGATTTCCGACAAGACCCGCTTTGTCTGGGACGGTCTGCGCCGTCAGCGGCTGGACCGGCCCTATGTGCGTGAGAATGGCCGTCTGCGTCCGGCCAGCTGGCCCGAGGCTCTGGGCCGCGTGGCGGAGGCGATGAAGGGCAAGACTGTCGCCGGTCTGGTTGGTGATCTGGTCTCGACCGAGGCGGCCTTTGCCCTGAAATCCCTGATCGAGGGGCAGGGCGGTCGTGTCGAATGTCGCACCGACGGCGCCAAGCTGCCGGCGGGCAACCGCGCCGGCTATGTCGGCACTGCCCGGATAGAGGATATCGACACTGCCCGCCACATCCAGCTGATCGGCACCAACCCCCGTGCCGAGGCGCCGGTGTTGAATGCCCGCATCCGCAAGGCCTGGATCGACGGTGCCAATGTCGGGCTGGTGGGCGAGGCGGTCGATCTGACCTATGACTATCACCACATCGGCACCGACCGCGCCGCGCTGTCGGGTCTGCTGGAGCATGATTTCGGCGCCGTTCTGGAAGAGCCGTCGCTGGTCATCGTCGGGCAGGGCGCCCTGGGGGAAGCCGATGGCGCCGCCGTTCTGGCCGCTGCCATGTCTCTGGCGGAGAAAACGAATTCCAAGCTGCTGGTCCTGCACACCGCCGCCGCGCGCGTCGGTGCTATGGATGTAGACGCCGTGACCGAAGGTGGCCTGCCCGCCGCGATCGAGGGCGCAGATGTCGTCTACAATCTGGGCGCTGACGAGGTCGAGATCGCGGATGGGCCGTTCGTCGTCTATCAGGGCAGCCATGGCGACCGGGGCGCACATCGCGCCGACGTGATTCTGCCGGGCGCCGCCTGGACCGAGGAAAACGGCCTGTTCGTGAACACCGAAGGCCGTCCGCAACTGGCCCTGCGTGCGGGGTTTGCCCCCGGCGAGGCCAAGGAAAACTGGGCCATCCTGCGCGCCCTGTCCGGAGAGCTGGACGCGACATTGCCGTTCGACAGCCTGGCGCAGCTGCGCCGTGCGCTGGTCAAGGCGGTTCCGCATCTGGCAGGTATCGACGCGGTGCCGGACAACGACTGGCAGATGCTTGAACAGGGAACGCTGGGCGATGCCAGCTTCCGCGCTGCGGTCAAGGATTTCTACCTGTCCAACCCGATCGCCCGCGCCTCCGAGGTGATGGCCGATCTTTCCGCACGGGCCGCAGCGCGCAACGCGGCGCCGCTGGCGGCGGAATGATCCGCCACGGCGTTCATATCTTCACTGCGCTTGCGGTGCTGACGGGCGGCTGTGCCCCGCTGCCGGAACGTGTCGCGCGCGACACGTCGGCGACGGGACAGGCCGCCCCGTTCGAACCGGTTTACCAGGGAATCGAAACCCGCCTGCTGGCGGGCGATCTGGTGAACTTTCACGTCCGTATGATTGGCGCTCGGGGCAACCTGGACGTGTCGGATTACGCGGAATGCGCTGCGGCGCAGTATACGCTGATCCGGGGATACGGATTTGCGCGTCATCTTCGTACAAATGTGGTCGAACAGGGTGGCCTCTGGCAGGCGGATGCTGTTTATACCATCTCGGCGGCTCTGCCCGATGGGCCGAAGACGATTGACGCCGAAGTAGTCGCCGCCGCCTGTGCGGAAAACGGAATACCGACGGTGTGAGGGAACATGCCTGAATTCTTTACCTCCAACCCGCTGGGCATCTTGCTTCTGACGGTGGGGCAGATCCTTCTGATCGTCGTGCCTCTGCTGGTCGCCCTGGCCTTTCTTCTATACGCGGATCGCAAGGTCTGGGCGGCAGTGCAATTGCGGCGCGGACCCAATGTGGTGGGCGTCTTTGGCCTGTTGCAAAGTTTCGCGGACTTTCTGAAATACATCACCAAGGAGGTCGTGCTGCCAGCCGGCGCCGACCGGGTCGTGTTCTTCCTTGCGCCGCTTCTCAGCTTCGTGCTGGCGATGGTCGCCTGGGCGGTGATCCCGTTCAACGATGGCTGGGTGCTGGCGGATATCAACGTTGCCATCCTCTATGTTTTCGCTGTCTCCTCGCTTGAGGTTTACGGCGTGATCATGGGCGGCTGGGCGTCGAACTCCAAGTACCCGTTCCTGGGCTCGCTCCGCTCTGCGGCGCAGATGATCTCCTATGAAGTCTCGCTGGGCTTGATCATCATCGGGGTCATCATCTCCACGGGATCGATGAACTTTGGCGATATCGTGATGGCGCAGGACGGCGATTACGGTCTGTTCTCCTGGTACTGGCTGCCGCATTTCCCGATGGTCTTCCTGTTCTTCATCTCTGCCCTGGCGGAGACGAACCGCCCGCCGTTCGACCTGCCGGAGGCCGAGTCGGAACTGGTCGCGGGCTACCAGGTCGAATACAGTTCCACCCCGTTCCTGCTGTTCATGATCGGCGAATACGTGGCGATCGTGTTGATGTGCGCGCTGATCTCCCTGCTGTTCTTCGGCGGTTGGCTGTCGCCGATCCCGGGGCTGCCCGACGGGTTCCTGTGGTTCTTCGGCAAGGTCATCCTGGTCTTCTTCCTCTTCGCGATGGTGAAGGCCGTCGTGCCACGCTACCGCTATGACCAGTTGATGCGCATCGGTTGGAAAGTCTTCCTGCCGCTGTCGCTGGCCTGGGTGGTCATCGTGGCATTCCTCGCAAAATTCGAAGCCTTCGGCGGCGCCTATGCCCGCTGGATGATTGGGGGCTGACAATGGCAAATGTCGACTACACCCGCGCCGCCAAGTATTTCCTGCTGATGGACATGCTGACCGGGCTGAAGATGGGGTTCAAATACTTCTTCAAGCCCAAGGCGACGCTGAACTACCCGCATGAAAAAGGCCCGCTGAGCCCCCGTTTCCGTGGGGAGCACGCGCTGCGCCGCTATCCCAACGGGGAGGAACGGTGCATTGCCTGCAAGCTTTGCGAGGCGATCTGCCCGGCGCAGGCCATCACCATCGACGCCGAACCGCGCGAAGACGGCTCCCGACGGACGACGCGCTACGACATCGACATGACGAAGTGCATCTACTGCGGTTTCTGCCAGGAGGCCTGCCCGGTGGATGCCATCGTCGAAGGTCCGAATTTCGAATTCGCCACGGAAACCCGCGAAGAGCTGTTCTACGACAAGCAGAAGTTGCTGGAGAACGGTGAACGCTGGGAGGCGGAGATCGCGCGGAACCTCGAACTGGATGCGCCATACCGATGATCGGATCTGCGGTTCATACCCACGGCACGGGGGGCAGACATGTCTGACGCCCGCAATCCGTTCGAAATGATGATGCAGCAGGCGCAGGACATGGCGAAATCCATGAACCCGGCGCTGGAGAATTTCGACCCCCGGTCCTTTGAAACGCTGTGGCCGACGATGCCCAAGGAATGGATGGAATTCGCCTTTGGCAAAGGGTTGAACAAGGACGGGCTGGACAGCAAGACACGGCTGTTCCTGACGCTTGCCGGGATGGTCATGCATGGCGCACAGGCCGAAAGCCAGCTGCGCATGACGGTGCGCCACCTGCTGGAAGCGGGTGCCACGAAACAGGAAATCGCGGAGGCCATCGCCCAGATGTCTGTCTTCGCCGGCATTCCCGCGACCACGCGGGCTGCCTCCCTGGCCAAACAGGTCACGGACGACATGGAGGACGACAAGGAATGACATTCGCCGATTTTGCCTTCTACCTCTTTGCCATGTCGGTTGTCGCGGGCGGTCTGTTCACCGTCATCGCGCGCAATCCGGTCCATTCGGTGCTGTGGCTTATCCTGACCTTCCTGTCCTCGGCCGGGTTGTTCGTGCTGATGGGCGCGGAATTCGTCGCCATGCTGCTGATCATCGTCTATGTCGGCGCCGTCGCGGTGCTGTTCCTGTTCGTCGTCATGATGCTGGACGTCGATTTCGCCGAGCTGAAGGCGGAGATGGCCAAATACATGCCGCTGGCGCTGCTGATCGGGGTCGTTCTGCTGATGCAATTCGGCCTGGCCTACGGCGCCTGGGAAAGCGCGGAAGGCGCGCAGGCGGCGCGCACGGCCATCGCCATGGACGGGGAAAACACCGTTCTGCTGGGGACGATGATCTATGACCGCTATTTCCTGATCTTCCAGCTGGCGGGGCTGATCCTGCTGGTGGCGATGATCGGGGCCATCGTGCTGACGCTGCGCCATCGCACCGACATCAAACGCCAGAACGTTCTGGCGCAGATGTGGCGTGATCCGGCCAAGTCGATGGAGCTGAAGGACGTGAAGCCGGGGCAGGGGCTGTAAGCTGCTCGAACGGTGGGTGGCCGCACGGCCGCTGCAAGTACGAAAGCCGGGCCGGACCCGGCAACGGGACGCAAAGGACCGAGGGACATGATTGGGATAGAACATTATCTGACGGTGGCGGCGGCCTTGTTCGTCATCGGGATTTTCGGGCTTTTCCTGAACCGCAAGAACGTCATCATCCTGCTGATGAGCATCGAATTGATGCTGTTGGCGGTGAACATCAACCTGGTGGCCTTTTCCTGGTACCACGGCGATCTGGCGGGGCAGGTGTTCACCCTGTTCGTGCTGACCGTCGCCGCGGCCGAGGCCGCGATCGGGCTGGCCATCCTTGTCTGTTTCTTCCGGAACCGCGGCACCATCGCCGTGGAAGACGTCAACGTGATGAAAGGCTGAGCGTATGCTGACGATCATCCTGTTCGCCCCGCTGGTGGGCGCGCTCATCGCCGGGTTCTTCTGGCGGGCCATCACGGTGAAGGGGGCCCAGTGGCTGACCACCGGCCTGCTGTTCCTGGCGGCCCTGCTGTCCTGGATCGTGTTCCTGACCCATGATCCGGCAGTCACCCAACACGTCGAGGTGCTGCGCTGGATCGAAAGCGGCACGCTGTCCACCTCCTGGGGGATCCGGCTGGACCGGCTGACCTCGCTGATGCTGATCGTTGTCACGACCGTTTCGGCGCTCGTTCATCTCTACAGCTTCGGCTACATGGCCCATGACGAGAACTTCAAGGAGGGCGAGGAATATCGCCCCCGCTTCTTTGCCTACCTGTCGTTCTTCACCTTCGCGATGCTGATGCTGGTGACCTCCGACAACCTGGTGCAGATGTTCTTCGGCTGGGAGGGCGTGGGCGTCGCCTCCTACCTGCTGATCGGGTTCTACTACAAGAAACCTTCTGCCGGCGCGGCGGCGATCAAGGCCTTCGTGGTCAACCGGGTCGGTGATTTCGGCTTTGCCCTGGGGATCTTTGCCATCTACTTCATGGTGGATTCCATCCAGTTCGACGACATCTTTGCGGCGGCCTCCTCGCTGTCGGGGCAGGATCTGACCTTCCTCGGCCTCAGCTTCGACGCGGCGGAAGTGATCGCCCTGCTGCTGTTCATCGGCGCGATGGGGAAATCGGCGCAGCTCTTGCTGCACACCTGGCTGCCCGACGCGATGGAAGGCCCGACCCCGGTTTCGGCGCTGATCCATGCGGCGACCATGGTGACGGCAGGGGTCTTCCTGGTCTGCCGCATGTCGCCGCTGATCGAATATGCCCCCGACACCAAGACGATCATCACCCTGATCGGCGCCACCACCGCGTTCTTCGCGGCGACAGTCGGTCTGGTGCAGAACGACATCAAGCGGGTCATCGCCTATTCCACCTGTTCGCAGCTGGGCTACATGTTCGTGGCGGCCGGCGTCGGGGTCTACCCGGTGGCGATGTTCCACCTGTTCACCCACGCGTTTTTCAAGGCGATGCTGTTCCTGGGCGCCGGGTCGGTGATCCACGGGATGCATCACGAACAGGACATGCGGAACTACGGCGGGCTGCGCAAGAAACTGCCCTATACCTTCTGGGCGATGCTGATCGGTACGCTGGCCATCACTGGCGTCGGCATTCCGTTGACCCATATCGGGTTCGCCGGGTTCCTGTCGAAGGACGCGGTGATCGAAAGCGCCTGGGCCGGCACGGCGGGGGGCTATGCCTTCTGGATGCTGGTGATCGCGGCGCTGTTCACCTCCTTCTATTCCTGGCGGTTGATGTTCCTGACCTTCTTCGGCGAGCCGCGCGGCGACAAGCACACCCATGATCACGCGCATGAAAGCCCGACGGTCATGCTGGTGCCGCTGGCAGTGCTGTCGCTGGGCGCGATCTTTGCAGGGATGCTGTGGTATGGCTCCTTCTTCGGCGATCATGACAAGGTGAACCGCTTCTTCGGCGCGCCCGCCCATCATGCGGCGGCAGACGAAGGCCATGGCGAGGGGGTCGTCGCGGCTGCCGATCAGGCGGCGGAGGGCGATGCCCATGCCGCCGCCGACGCGGTGACCGAGGATCCCGGCCATGCCGAGGCCGGAACGGCCCATGCGAGCGCCCATACCACGCCGGATCACGGCACGGGCATGGCACCGCAGGGCGCGATCTTCATGAGCCCCGACAACCACGTGATGGACGATGCGCACCATGCCCCCACCTGGGTCAAGGTCAGCCCCTTCATCGCGATGCTGCTGGGCCTGGGCACCGCATGGCTGTTCTACATCCGCGACACGTCCCTGCCGGGCCGCGTGGCGGAGGCAAACGCGCCGCTGTACCGCTTCCTCCTGAACAAGTGGTACTTCGACGAAATCTACAATTTCATCTTCATCCGTCCGGCTTTCTGGCTTGGCCGGCGGTTCTGGAAGGACGGTGACGGGCGCATTGTCGATGGCGGTCTGAACGGCCTGGCCATGGGGATCATCCCGTTCTTCACCCGTCTCGCCGGACGTGCGCAAAGCGGCTACATCTTCACCTATGCCTTTGCCATGGTGATCGGGATCGCCGTCTTCGTGACCTGGATGACGCTCTCCGGAGGGGCGGAATAATGAGCAATCTTCTCTCCATCACCACGTTCATCCCGGCGATCGCCGCTGTCATCCTGGCGATTTTCCTCCGCGGAGAAGACGCGGCTGCCAAGCGGAACGCGAAATGGGTGGCGCTGATTGCCACTGCGCTGACCTTTGTCGTGTCGCTGTTCATCCTGGCGGAATTCGACCCGTCCAACACCGATTTTCAGCTGGTGGAGGAGCGGTCCTGGCTGCTGGGCATGAAGTACAAGATGGGCGTGGACGGGATTTCGGTCCTGTTCGTGCTGCTGACGACCTTCGTGATGCCGCTGACCATCTGGGCCTCCTGGGGCGTGGACAAGCGGGTCAAGGAATACATGATCGCTTTCCTGCTGTTGGAAACGCTGATGCTGGGCGTGTTCTGCGCATTGGATCTGGTGCTGTTCTACCTCTTCTTCGAGGCCGGGCTGATCCCGATGTTCCTGATCATCGGGATCTGGGGCGGGGCGAACCGTATTTACGCTTCGTTCAAGTTCTTCCTCTACACCTTCCTCGGGTCGGTGCTGATGCTGGTGGCCATGGTCGCGATGTTCACCCAGGCCGGCACCACGGATATTCCGACGCTGATGGCGTATGAATTCGGGTCGGAAACCTTCTCCCTGCTGGGGGTGCAGATCGTGGGCGGGGCGCAGACCCTGATGTTCATCGCCTTCTTCGCCTCCTTCGCGGTGAAGATGCCGATGTGGCCGGTGCACACCTGGCTGCCCGATGCGCACGTTCAGGCGCCGACTGCGGGCTCGGTCGTGCTGGCGGCGATCCTGCTGAAGATGGGCGGCTACGGCTTCCTGCGGTTCTCCTTGCCGATGTTCCCGGTGGGCGCGGATGTGATGACGCCGCTGATCCTGTGGCTGTCGGCCATTGCCATCGTCTACACCTCCCTGGTCGCTCTGGTGCAGGAGGACATGAAGAAGCTGATCGCCTATTCGTCGGTGGCACACATGGGTTACGTGACCATGGGGATCTTCGCCGCCAACCAGCAGGGGATCGACGGTGCGATCTTCCAGATGCTGTCGCACGGCTTCATCTCCGGGGCGCTGTTCCTCTGTGTCGGTGTGATCTACGACCGGATGCACACCCGGGAGATCGACGCCTATGGCGGGCTGGTCAACCGGATGCCGGCCTATGCGCTGATCTTCATGTTCTTCACCATGGCCAATGTCGGCCTGCCGGGCACTTCGGGTTTTGTCGGGGAATTCCTGACGCTGATGGGGATCTTCCAGGTCAACACCTGGGTCGCGCTGGTGGCCACCTCGGGGGTCATCTTCTCGGCCGCCTATGCGCTGTGGTTGTATCGCCGCGTTGTAATGGGTGATCTGATCAAGGAAAGCCTGCGCACGATCAAGGACATGACCGCGCGGGAGAAATGGATCTTTGCCCCGCTGGTGGCAATGACCTTGTTGCTGGGGGTTTACCCCAGCCTCGTGACTGACGTGATCGGCCCCTCGGTGGCGGCGTTGATCGAAAACCATGAAACCGCGCTGGCGGCAGCGGATCGCCTGGGCGATGCCGACACTGCCGTCGCGGCGGCGCATTAAGCGGAGGCCCTGATGATCACGGCTGATCTTTCTGTAATCCTGCCGGAGCTGCTGCTTTCGGTCTTCGCGATGCTCTGCCTTGTCGGCGCGGTCTACACGACCAAGGACAAGGCGGCCTCCCTCCTTGTCTGGGGGACGGCGATCATCTTCGTGCTGGTCGGCCTCTGGGTCGCAACGCGGGAGACTGCGGATACCGCTTTCCACGGCATGTTCATGGCCGACGGTTTCGCCCGCTTCGCCAAGGTGATGATCCTGTGGTCCGCCGCTGCTGTGCTGGTCATGGGCCAGGAGTACATGGCCCGGCGCCAGATCTTGCGGTTCGAATATCCGGTGCTGGTGACGCTGGCCGTGGTCGGTATGATGGTCATGGTCTCCGCCGGGGATCTCATCGCGCTTTACATGGGGCTTGAGCTGCAGTCGCTGGCGCTTTACGTCGTGGCCTCCTTGCGTCGCGACAGCGTGAAATCGACAGAGGCGGGGCTGAAATACTTCGTGCTGGGCGCACTGTCCTCTGGCCTGCTGCTTTATGGCGCGTCGCTGGTCTATGGTTATTCCGGCACGACGCTGTTCTCCGGCATCATCACCTCCGCCGAGGCCGGGCAGGCGCCGTTGGGCTTGCTGCTGGGTCTGGTCTTCATCATTGCGGGCCTGGCGTTCAAGGTGTCGGCGGTGCCGTTCCACATGTGGACGCCGGATGTCTACGAAGGCGCGCCGACCCCGATCACCGCCTTTTTCGCCACTGCACCCAAGATCGCCGCCATGGGCCTGTTCGCGCGGGTCATGCACGATGCCTTTGGGCAGGTGGTGGGCGATTGGCAGCAGATCGTGGCGCTGATTTCGGTGCTGTCGATGTTCCTTGGCTCCATCGCGGCGATCGGCCAGACCAATATCAAGCGGCTGATGGCCTATTCCTCCATCGCGCACATGGGCTATGCCCTGATGGGGCTGGCGGCGGGCAGCGCCTTTGGTGTGCAGGCGATGCTGATCTACATGGCGATCTACGTGACCATGAACATCGGCGCCTTCGCCTTCATCCTGACGATGGAGCGTGACGGCCAGCCGGTGACCGACATCGCCGCGCTGAACATGTATTCCGCCGCCCATCCGGCGCGGTCGCTGGCGGTTCTGGTGCTGATGTTCTCCCTTGCCGGGGTGCCGCCACTGGTAGGCTTCTTCGGGAAGCTCTACGTGCTGCGCGCGGCCTATGACGGCGGGTTGGCCTGGTTGGCGGTTGCCGGTGTTGTCGCCTCGGTCATCGGGGCGTTCTATTACCTGCGCATCGTCTTCTACATGTATTTCGGCGAGGAGGCGGAGCCGTTGCAAACACCGCGCTCTCCGGTGCTGTGGTCCCTGCTGATGGTGTCCGCTGCGGTCATGGTGCTGGGCGTGGTCAACCTGTTCGGGATCGAGGGCGCGGCAGAGGCCGCGGCGGCAACGCTTGTCAACTGATCCTGATTGGTCGGGCTGGCCGGTCGGCTACGATCGGTTGATCCTGGCGGAAACGGATTCGACCTTGAACGAGGCAGAGCGTCGGTTCGACGCCCTGCCGGGCCCCTGCTGGATCCTGGCTCATCGTCAGACGGCAGGGCGCGCGCGGCGCGGTCGGGCCTGGGTGGCGCCGCAGGGGATGTTAGCGGCCACGTTGGTATTGCCGGTGGAGGACAGCCCCGACCGCGTGGCTCTGCGCAGCTTTGTCGCTGCGCTGGCCCTGCACGACGCATTTGTCGGTGTGACTGGCCGGGCCGAACCCTTTGCGCTGAAATGGCCGAACGACGTGCTGCTCAACGGCGGCAAGGTCGCCGGTATCCTTCTGGAGACGATCCAGCGGCAGGGGCGCGTGGCCGGGCTGTCCATCGGCATCGGCGTCAATCTCCAGCAGGCGCCCGCCGCTGCCGAGGTGGAGGCGAGTGCCCTGCCGCCTGTTTCACTGCTGTCGGAAACCGGTGCCAGTGTCACGCCCGAGGACCTGCTGGCGGCGCTTGCCCCGGCCTTTGCCGCGCACGAACACAGCCTTCAGACCTATGGTTTCGGCCCGGTGCGGCAGGCCTGGCTGGACCGTGCCGCGCGGCTGGGCCAGCAGATTACCGCGCGGCTGGGCGAGACCAGCCTGACCGGGCGGTTCGACACGGTGGACGAGGCGGGGCGCCTGATCCTGGCGGCGCCGGACCGGACCCATGCCATCGCCGCCGCCGATATATTCTTCTGATCCAAGGGGGCTGACATGCTTCTGGCCATTGATTGCGGCAACACCAACACCGTCTTTTCCATCTGGGACGGGGAGCAGTTCCTGTGCACCCTGCGCACCGCGACGGATCATCAACGGACGGCGGACCAGTATTTCGTCTGGCTGTCCGCGCTGCTGAACCATCACAAGATCCCGCTGGATATCCACGCGGTGATCATCTCTTCCACGGTGCCGCGCGTGGTGTTCAACCTGCGGGTGCTGGCGGACAGGTATTTCAATTCTCGTCCGCTGGTGGTCGGCAAGCCCGAATGCCTGTTGCCCTGCCAGCCCCGTGTGGACGAGGGCACGCAGGTCGGTCCCGACCGGCTGGTCAACACGGCGGGCGCCTTCGACAAGTATGGCGGCGACCTGATCGTGGTGGATTTCGGCACGGCGACGACCTTTGACGTGGTGGCGGAGGATGGCGCCTATGTCGGCGGGGTGATCGCGCCGGGGGTGAACCTGTCGCTTCAGGCGCTGCACGAGATGGCGGCGGCCTTGCCGCATGTCGATGTGACCAAACCGCAGAAAGTCATCGGCACCAACACCGTCGCTTGTATGCAATCGGGCGTTTTCTGGGGTTACGTCGGGCTGGTTCGCGGGATATGTGACCGGATCACCGGTGAATACGACCGTCCGATGAAGATCATCGCCACGGGCGGGCTGGCGCCGCTGTTCGGGCAGGGGGATACGCTGTTCGACGCTTTTGACGAATTCCTGACGATCCACGGCCTGCGGATCATTCATGAATACAACAAGGACCAGGGTAACATATGACGACGGAACGGCTGATCTATCTCCCTCTCGGCGGGGCCGGGGAAATCGGGATGAACGCCTATGTCTACGGCTACGGTGCGCCCGGTGCGGAGCGGTTGATCCTGGTCGATCTGGGCGTGACCTTTCCCGACATGGAAACCTCGCCGGGCGTCGACATCATCATGCCCGACATCACCTGGCTGGAAGAGCGCAAGGACCGGCTGGAGGCGATCTTTGTCACCCATGCCCACGAAGACCACGTCGGCGCCCTGGGTCACCTGTACGAACGCCTCGGTGCGCCAAAGATCTACGCACGGGCGTTTACCGCCAATATCGGCCGGGGCAAGCTGGGCGAATATGGCATCGGCGATCAGGCGATCACCACCGCCTCCGCATGGCCAGAGGTTGTGGAGGCCGGGCCGTTCAAGGTCGGCTTCCTGCCGATTTCCCATTCCATTCCCGAAAGCTCGGGCCTGGTGATCGACAGCCCCGAGGGTCGCGTGATCCACACCGGCGATTTCAAGCTGGACCTCGACCCGCTGGTGGGCGAGGCCTTTGACCCCGATCTGTGGCGCGACGTCGCCAAACCGGGGGTCAAGGCGCTCGTCTGCGACAGTACCAATGTCTTCAGCCATCACGAGGGCCGGTCCGAAATCACCGTCGGCCCCGAAATCGAGAAGCTGGTGTCGCAGGCCAAGGGCATGTTCGTCGCGACGACCTTTGCCTCCAACGTCGCGCGGGTGAAAACCCTGGCGGAGGCGGGCGAACGCGCGGGCCGGTCGATCTGCCTGATGGGCCGCGCCATGCGCCGCATGATCGAAGCGGCCATTGAAACCGGCGTGCTCAAGGATTTTCCCAAGGTGGTCAGCCCCGAGGATGCGCAAAGCATCCCGCGCGAGAACCTGATGCTGCTGGTCACCGGCAGCCAGGGTGAACGCCGGGCGGCTTCCGCCCAGCTGGCGCGGGGCAAGTACAACGGGATCAAGATGGCGGAGGGCGACACGTTCCTGTTCTCCTCCAAGACCATTCCGGGCAATGAAAAAGGCGTGATCGCGATCATCAATGCCTTTTCGGAACAGGGTGTCGACGTGATCGACGACAGTTCCGGGCTGTATCACGTCTCCGGCCACGCCAACCGCCCGGACCTGAAGCGGATGCACGAGGTCGTCGCCCCGCAAATGGTCATCCCGATGCATGGCGAACACCGCCATCTGCGCGAACACGCCAAACTGGCCGGAGAGGGGCGCTTGTCCTCCATCATCGCGGTCAACGGCATGATGCTGAACCTGTCGGGCAATGCGCCCGAGGTCGTCGAATATGTTGAGACCGGGCGTACCTACCTGGACGGTTCAGTGCAGATCGGCGCGCTGGACGGGATCGTGCGCGACCGGATCCGCATGGCACTGAACGGTCATGTGACCATCACCGCCATTCTGGACGAAGAGGACGAGCCGTTGGGTGAACCCTGGTGCGACGTCAAGGGCCTGCCCGAAACCGGCCGGTCGCGCGCGTCCCTGGTGGAGGTGCTGGAGGAAGATCTGGCGCAATTCCTGGGCCGGGCGGATTCCAGGACGCTGGGCAATGACGACAAGCTGGAAGAGGCGCTGCGCCGGGTTGTCCGCAATTCCGCCAACGAGGAGATCGGTCGCAAGCCCGAGGTCACCGTGGTGATCAGCCGCCTGTCAGCCTGACCAACGACCGGGCATCTCTCGGCGGGTCCGCCCGTTCCGGGCGGGCCTCCGGCGGCGGTATTTGGCGCCCGAAGGGGGCCGGGTCGCCGCAAGGGACTTCTGGCAGGATCTGGCGCTGATAGAGGGCAAGCGCCCGGGGCGCGCGGATCCGAGATGACGAAAACGCGCCGCAGGGAACCCGCGGCGCGTTTTTTCATGGCATGAAAGATGTAGCGGCTTCAGCCGGTCTGACGCTCCGCAAAGGACAGCGCGATAAACTGGGGCATGTGATCGCCCATGCCCACGACCTTGTTGTCCTTGCCGTTGTCACGGCCACGTCCGCCACGTCCACGGCGCTTGTCATTGCTGTCCTTGGCCGTGTCGGGGGTGGTGTCCGGGTGTGGCTGCTCCTCTGCCTGGCGCGGGGCCGGGCGGGATTGTTTGCGCGGCTCAGCCTGGGGGGCGGGTTCGGCCTCCGCCTCCGTCTTGGCGGCCGGGGCGGGCCGGGATTTGACCGGCTGCGGCGCTGCGGCCTCCTGCGGAGTGGGCGTCGCTTCGGCCTCGGCAGTGAGGGCGGCCTCGGTGCGGGGAGCGGCAGGTTTGCGGCCACGGCCACCCCGGGTCCGCGTGCGGCGCGGTTTTTCGGTGCTGTCAGCCGGGGCCTCTGCCTCGGCCTCCGCGCGCGCTTCGGCGGGGGCGGCAGCGGGCTTTCCGCCGGGGATGTCGAGGCGCGGAATGGTCTTTTCGACCAGCGCTTCGATATCGGCCAGGTTCTTCTCGTCGCGGGGGACGCAGATCATCACGGCCTTGCCGTCGCGACCGGCGCGGCCGGTGCGTCCGATGCGGTGCACGTAATCCTCCGCATGGCCGGGCACGTCGAAGTTGAACACGTGGCTGACGGAGGGTACATCCAGCCCGCGTGCCGCCACGTCCGAGGCGACGAGGATCTTCAACGTCCCTTCGCGGAAGCCGTCCAGTGTCCGGGTGCGGTGCGATTGCTCCAGATCGCCATGGATCGGCGCGGCGTCATAGCTGTATTTCTGCAAGCTCTTGGCGACGATATCCACGTCGGTCTTGCGGTTGCAGAAGATGATCGCGTTGGTCAGTCTGTCGCCTTCGGCGTCGATCAGGTCACGCAGAAGGCGGCGTTTCTCGCTGCCTTCGCGATCCTTGCGGGAGCCCTTGAACATCACCACGCCCTGTTCGATCGTCTCCGACGTGGTGGCCTGACGGGCGACTTCGACCCGCGCGGGGGCGGAGAGGAAGGTGTTTGTGATCCGCTCGATCTCCGGCGCCATGGTGGCGGAGAAGAACAGCGTTTGCCGGGTAAACGGAGTCAGGGAAAAGATTTTCTCGATATCGGGGATGAACCCCATGTCGAGCATCCTGTCAGCCTCGTCCACCACCATGATCTGCACGCCGGTCAGCAGCAGCTTCCCGCGTTCGAAATGGTCCAGCAGGCGGCCGGGGGTGGCAATCAGCACATCGACACCCTTGTCGATCAGCATATCCTGTTCCTTGAACGAGACACCGCCGATCAGCAGGGCCTTGGTCAGTTTGAGGTGCTTGGAATAGGTGTCGAAGTTTTCGGCCACCTGCGCGGCCAATTCCCGCGTGGGGCACAGCACCAGCGACCGGGGCATCCGCGCCCGCGCACGGCCACGGGCCAGCATGTGGATCATCGGAAGGGTGAAACTGGCGGTCTTGCCGGTGCCGGTCTGGGCGATGCCCAGGACATCCCGGCCTTCCAGCGCGGCGGGGATGGCCCCGGCCTGAATGGGGGTCGGCGTTTCGTAACCGGCTTCGGTGACGGCTTTCAGGACCTTGGGGCCCAGATTGAGATCTGCAAATGTGGTCATGTGTGTCCGTTTTTTGCGGACACGACTTGGCCCGCAGCGGCGTTTGATGGGGCGGCCCGGATGGCCGGCGTCCCTTTTTGCCGTTTAGCCCAAGCGCGGCCTTGCGTCAATGCAGCAGGGGACAGGGTGGGCCCGGCAGGGCGTTTACGGCACCAAAACCGGGGTTCGGTTCAGGATTGTTGCGGAAATTGACGTGCGGTTGCCCCCGCAAGGTCCAGCACGGCCTCCCGCAGCTGGCCCTGGGACAGCAGCCGGTCGCGCAGGTCGGGGGTGTCGGGGCAGACCTCGTCGTAGAACCGGCGCAGGCCGGCCTCACCCTCCTCGCGGGCGAGGCCGGCCAACAGGTCATGCAGGGTCATCGCGGCGGGGTCGTTGGGGCGAGCGGGTTGCAATTCGGCGCGGTAGGCGCCCCGGTTCAGCCGAAAATCCAACCGGGCGCGCCAGTCGGCCCAGTCGCGGTAATGCAGATGCGCCAGGCGCAGCTGGGGCACCTCTTGCTGACCGGGGTTGCGGCCCTGATCGGTCAGCAGGTTGTGAATACGGAATTCGGCCCCTGTCAGCCCCGGCCGAACAAAGAGTTTCCCCGCCACATGGGACAGGAACCCGCCGTTCAGCCAGCGGCCAAAGCTGGGGTAGATCGCCTCTGTCTGGGCATGGCGGGTCGGCGGGTCGAGGGCGAAGCTCTTGAATCGGTGCAAAGGTGCGATGGCGGGCGCGCCCTCGGGGCGGGGCAACCCCTCCATCGGGCGCAGGCGCGCGGCGTGACAGGTGGCGGGCAGATCGGCCAGGATGTCGGCGACGGGACGGTCGGGGACCAGGAATTCGTCGCCGTCGATATGGGCCAGCCAATCGACTTCCGCCGGGCGGTTGTAGATCCGTGTGGCATTGCGGGTCTGGCGGAGCTGGTGTTTCGCCGGACGACGTCCGGCCAGGCGTTGCCAATAGGCGACGTCGCAGCGCAGCGGGCGAAGGCGGGGATGGGCCTTCAGCAGGTCAAAGGCCGGGTCGTCGGGATCATCCAGATGCAGGTAGATCCGATGCGCCCCCAGCTCCAGGTGCCAGGCGGCGAAGGCCAGCGTATCCGCCAAACTTGCGCGGATCGTGGTGACGACGCCCCAGCGGATCATCCGCTGCCGCCGGGCAGGGGGCCGAAGATCGCGGCGACCTTGTCCCCCAGCTTCAGATCGTGGGTCACCAGCATGTCGTGGCGCGCCAGCCTGTCGCGCAGCGCGGCACTGTCTTCGCAAACCTCGGCAAAGAAGGCGCGCAGGCCGGCCTCCCCCTCGCTTTCGCGCAGGAAATCCAGCACGTCGGCCAGGCGGAAGCCGGCGTCGCGTTTGCGGTAGGACCCGCGTGTGAGGCGGAAATCAAGGCTGTCGCGGAAATGCTGCCAGCTTTCGACATGGGCATGTCCGATCCAGCCGTCGCGCAGCACCGCGCGATTGGTCGTGGCTTCCCCCCGGTAGAGCAGGGCATGCAGGCCCAGCCGGACCTCCGCGATACCTGTGCGGGCGATCACCTTGCCCTCCAGGTGGGAGATGTAGCCGCCGCGCAGATGGGCGCCGAAGGTCGGGTAGACTTCCGTCAGGACGGATTTGTGATGGCCGGCGAACCGCGCCGTCAGCTTGAAATGGCGCTGTGACCCTGCCAGCAATTCGGCCGGGTTCAGATGCACCACGGCGGCGGTAGCGGGGGCGCGGGCCAGCAACTCGGCCAGCGGCGCGGGAGAGAGGATGAATTCGTCGACATCGATATGGGCCAGCCAGTCCAGATCGCTGCGGCGATAGGCGTGGGTGGCATTGCGCATCTGGCGGCGCTGGTGAGTCTCAGGGCGTCCCTTCAGCCGGTCCCAATGGGCGGCGTCGCAGGCGATGACCTCCACCCGTGGGTCGCGGGAGATCCAGCTCGCGGTGGCCGGGTCGGGCGTGTCCAGATAGATCGTCACCCGCGCGGCGCCCGCGTCCAGGTGATGCGCGGCGAACCGGGCGATCCGGGGCAGGGGCGCGCGGATGGTCGAGACGGTGCCCCAACGGGGCGTGCCCCGGGGCGCGGCGGGCACTGGCGCGGGGTTGGTGTTGTCCTTGCGCCGTGGCAGGCGGAACGGGTCTTCGACGGGGGGCGGGCGCCGGGCCGCGCGGTCGGCGCGCATCAGGCGCAGGCGGCGAAACACCGTGGCGGGATCGGCCTCCAGCAGCTCCAGCAGGTGATGGGCGAGGGGACGGATCACCGGATCTTCCGCCGCGTCCTGCCAGATCCGGCCCAACAGGTTGACGTCCAGCCCGCCGGAGGAGATGGCAAAGGCATCCATCTGCATCGGTAGATCCGCCTTCTGCCGCCGCCCGTCATGGGGCCGGTCCGGCGGGGTGGGAGAGAACAGCCGCTCCGTTTCGTAAAGTTTCATCATGTTGAACAACACGTTGAGCGTATGGCCCACGCGGCGCTGCGCCTCCGTCTCACCGTGATCGGCGAAGGTGGTCACGGCCGAGACCAGCCAGCGCGCATCGAGATGATCCAGCAGAAAGTCGGCCTCTTCGGTCCAGAGGCGGCGAAACAGCACCGCCGTCTGCGCCGGTTGCGTCCGGCGGCGCAGATGCGCGATCAGCAGCCCGTGCAGCCACAGGATCTGCGGCCGCCCGGCGAATTCCTCGTGCAGTTCCCGCACCTTGTAGGCAAAGGTGGTGGGCGAAGCGGCACAGGCACCGGGATCGCCCGCCAGGGCGGTCTTCAGCGGGGCGACGTCCAGATCCGCAGGCGGCAGCCCCTCTCCGGGGCCCATCACGAAAGGATCGCGCCGCCCCTCCATCTGGGCGATGACCTTGGTGAACCCGCCATATGTTGTGGACCCGTCCTGCATGGCCGCAGGATGCCCGCGCGGAGCGTGCGGTGCAAGTGGGCAATAACGCCGAGCTACGTGTCGTACTGGGCCTTCAGATACTCCGCCTTTTTGGCCAACTCGGGATAAACCGTGCCGATGTTGATCCCGACGATCTCCAGCTGTTCCAGAATGCGCGGCTTGCTGTCATTTGGAATATTCAAGACCATTTCGCCCCTGATGTGGGGGGTGTCTACAGCAAGCTGATCGGCTGCGGATGTTGTGCTCGCCTTCCCCTGGGAATTGTCGTCGAGGCCAAGGATGGCAAAACATCCGCTTTGTGCGCTGATCCGGGGGTTGTTTCTTTTCGGTAGGAAAAAGCTGGGCTGAAAGATGTCGGCGGGGTCGATTCTGTTTTCGAAATAGGGTTTTTCAGTCTTGATGAAATGCACCAACCTTTGAAAATTCTCCCCCTGATTGGCGCGCCTCAGATAATCTTGAAACCCCGGATCGTAGCGGGTCGGCCATCTATCGATCTCAGGAAATATCTCGGCCTTTGCTTCGACGACTTCGTGCCAAAGAAAAACTTTTTCATTTGAGGAAAGGTAGGCCAGGTTTGCTTTGATCGAAACCCGATCACTATTCTGATAACCGATATTTGTTCTGTCAACTTCAAGGATACGAACTTGCCCATCATGATCGGTACCGTCGGAAGAAGGCTCGCAGGCAAAGAACAATGCCATCAGACCATTCGTGGTGAAATCCAAGACCCGTGTGGGTAGGCCGTAATGCTGCGCCCGAACCAGCCAGTCTATGGTGTGCGCATCAGCGGAAAATTCGTTCGGGCTGTCAGAAATCAAGCCAAGAAGGAGCTCTTTCTCGGCCTCCTGCCAACCTTCCTTTCTGAATAAACTTGGACTCAGCAGGTAGTTCTTGTTGGTGTGACCGCGAAACAGAAAAGTACTGGATTTTTTTGCAGGGAGTAAGGAGATCGCGCGCGCGAAATTTTCCAGGCGCAGAATTTCCATTGTGAAATTTTCCTTGAGCACTTAAAACGCCTCCCCGCTTGCAAGCCTAGACCATCATCTCCTTCGTCGCCGACAGGGTCACGTCAGGGTAGTCGCGTTGCACGCGGTCGATATCCCATTGCAGGCGGGTCAGGTAGACGATGTCGCCATCGTGGTCGTGGCTGATGTGCTGCTTGTTCGCGTTGACGAACTTGTCGACGGCCTGTTTGTCACCCGAGACCCAGCGGGCCGAGGTGAATTGCGACCCTTCGAAACGCACGGGCAGGCCGTATTCCAGTTCGATCCGGCTGGCGAGCACCTCGAATTGCAGCGCGCCGACCACGCCGACGATAAAGCCGGAGCCGATGGAGGGTTTGAACACCTTGGCCGCGCCTTCCTCGGCGAATTGCATCAACGCCTTTTCCAGATGCTTGGCCTTCATCGGGTCGCCCGCCCGGCAGCTTTGCAGCAGTTCCGGCGCGAAGGAGGGGATGCCCTTGGCGCGGATCGCCTCGCCCTCGGTCAGGGTGTCGCCGATGCGCAGCTGGCCGTGGTTGGGGATGCCGATGATGTCCCCGGCCCAGGCCTCTTCGGCCAGCTCCCGGTCGGAGGCCAGGAACAGCACGGGGGCCGAGACGGTCATCGGTTTCTTCGTGCGGACATGGGTCAGTTTCATCCCGCGCCGGAAATGGCCGGAGGCCAGCCGGACAAAGGCGACGCGGTCACGGTGCTTGGGATCCATGTTGGCCTGCACCTTGAAGACAAAGCCGCAGACCTTGGGTTCTTCCGGGGCGACCTGACGGGGGTTGGCGGCCTGGGGCTGCGGCTCGGGGCCATAGGTGCCGATACCGTCCATCAGTTCCTTCACGCCAAAGCTGTTGATGGCCGAGCCGAACCAGATCGGCGTCAGCGTCCCCTCCAGCAGCGCCTGGGGATCCAGCGGCGGCAGCAGCTCGCGCGCCATCTCGACCTCTTCGCGCAGCTTCTCCAGCAGGTCGGCGGGGATGTGATCGGCCATGCGCGGATCGTCCAGCCCCTTCAGTTCGATCGATTCCGCCACGCGGTTCCGGTCGGCGCGGTCCATCAGTTCCAGCCGGTCGCGCAGCATGTCATAGCAGCCCAGGAAGTCGCGACCCACGCCGATGGGCCAGCTGGCCGGCGTCACGTCGATGGCCAGATTCTCCTGAATCTCGTCGATGATCTCGAAGACATCGCGGCTTTCGCGGTCCATCTTGTTGCAGAAGGTCAGGATCGGCAGATCGCGCAGGCGGCAGACCTCGAACAGCTTTTGCGTCTGGCTTTCGACACCCTTGGCGCCATCGATCACCATCACCGCCGCATCCACCGCCGTCAGCGTGCGATAGGTGTCCTCGGAGAAGTCGGAGTGGCCGGGCGTGTCCACCAGATTGAACCGGAAGTGGCGGAAATCAAAGGACATGGCCGAGGCAGAGACGGAAATGCCCCGATCTTTCTCCATCTGCATGAAATCCGACCGCGTGCGCCGGGCCTCCCCCTTGGCGCGGACCTGTCCGGCCATCTGGATAGCCCCGCCGAACAGCAGGAACTTTTCGGTCAGCGTGGTTTTCCCGGCGTCGGGATGCGAGATGATCGCAAAGGTCCGGCGGCGGGCGATTTCGGGCGGAAGGTCGGGGCGGTTCGTGGCGTGGTCCAGCATGGCGCGGATATAACAGGGATCGGCGTGGGGGCAAGAATTCTTGGCACCTCGGCGTGGCGCCCGGTGCTGCGGGGGTTGGGCGCGTCGGGCCGGGGCAAGGGGCGGAACAGCTGCGGCCCCGGCGCGTTTTCGTGGCAGAGCCGAAAGGAGGCCGCGATGACCAAGAACCACGCCAACAGCATCAAGGATGACAAGCTGTACGAAGACCTGCGCGAGGACGGAATGTCCAAGGAGAAGGCCGCCCGGATTTCCAACGCGCGCGCCAACCCGGACATGCACCCCTCGCGCAAGGGCGGCAAACAGCCCCCCTACGAGGATTGGACCAAAGACGCGCTGTATGAGCGTGCGCAGGAGCTGGAGGTCGAGGGCCGGTCCGACATGACCAAGGATCAGCTGATCGACGCGCTGCGCGGCTGACGGTCAGCGGTGGATGGTGATCCGGCGAATGGATTCGCCGGTGGGGCAGCAGCGCGGCTCGCCGTCCAGCAATTCGTGGATCACCACGGTAATCACGTCGCCGTCCTTGGAAATGCGCTTGATCGCGCGCGCCAGGCCGATGTCGCGGGTGGCGCCGTAATCGGCATCTTCGCCATCAAAGAAGAAGGTGCGCACGAAAACCGCGTTGCCGCCGGGAAAGCCATAGGCGGCCTGTACCAGCCATTCCATCGTGCCGTCGCCGTCCAGATCCATCGGCCAGGCGCGGGCGCCGTCAAAGATGCCTTCGCTGCGGGGGACCGCCTGGGCGACACGTTCGGCCACCGGTGCGGGGGCGGGTTGTTCGGGAATATCTGCTGCCTGCGCGGGCAGCGCCGGGATGAGGGCGAAGGCGACGGCGCAATACCGGCGAATTGTCGAGTTCATGCAATCCTCCCCAGGATGATGCCGGGGCAGGGTAGGGGCCGCAGGCGGGGGCGGTCAACGCGCTCCGATTTGCCGGGGGCGGGTGTGTGGCCGAGAGGGCGCATGCGGCACGGGCCGAAACCGGGCGGCGCCGTTCGGCCGGGTGGGGCGTCAGCCCTGGCGCAGCCGCAGTGAGGCGCCGCGCAGCAGGTCCGCCGCATCGGGCCGGTCCAGCAGCGCGGGGGCGACCTCGTGGCGCAGCTGGGCGATGTCGCCCTGATGCGGCAGGTTGGCGGCCAGGGTCTGCTCCAGCTCGGGCGGAAGGGCGGCACGGGTGCGGTTGTCCACCAGAAGCGTTTCGGCCGCGATCCCCTCGGCGTAGATGATCTGATGGCTGTCGAACAGGATCTGGTAATATTCGACGAAGCCGCCGTCCTGCTGCACGATCGTGTCGCCGTTCAGCAGATGCCGGGCGCGGACCAGCACTTCCTTGTGGCCTGTACCCAGCCGGTCCTCGCGTTGGTAGACGAACAGCCGGTGATCGGGGCTGACCACCAGGTCGCCCAGGTTGTTCAGCGTGCCGGCCTTGATGACGATGGGGGCAAAGTCGCCCACGGCGCGGACGGTGGACTGGCCGATCCAGCGGATCTCCTGGGCGCCGTCGTCGCGGGTCAGGACGCGGTCTCCGGGGTTCAGCGCCTCGATCGGTTTCTGCGCGCCGGAGGCCATGGTGATCCGCGTGCCGCGCATGAAGGAAACGCAGGCGACCTCGGCAAAGCGGCGCTGCGCATTGTGGCTGTCGATGCCGACAAGGGTGTAATCCACCCCGTGCGACAGGGTGGCCAGCGGCAGCCCGTAGACCTGGTTCACGTCGCCCTGCGCATCGGTTTCGACCAGCACCAGAACCTCGGTCGTTCGGCCGTCGGGGGACATGAATGTCAGGCAGCTGTCCAGGTGCAGATCGGCGCCGGGCGCGCCGATGGTGGTGTCCGCACCGACCAGGATACGTTCACCGACGCTTTCCATCGACAGGCGGATCGGTTCGGCGCTTTTGGCGAACCAATAGACGTCATCGGGCACCAGCTCATGCGCAAAGGACAGCTCGTCCCCTTCATTGGCGCCGTGCATCACCAGGAAATCGCGGGCGCGATATACAGGGACGGAGGCGGCTGGTTTTGCGATTGCGCTGATCATGGTGCTGTTGGTCTTGTTGCCGGGACGTGGTTGCTGTCTAAGGATCTACGGATCGACTGTGGCTCTTTACGGGCAAGATACGGTTGATTTTCCGTCATAGTTTCCGCAATCGCGGCAGGAATGCGAAGCTGCCGTGTTGCCATCGGGGAGGTACATCATGGATTTGGGCATCGCAGGCAAGCGCGCATTGGTGACAGCATCGTCCAAGGGGCTGGGGCGCGGCTGCGCCGAGGCGCTGGCCGCAGCCGGGGTGAACCTGGTTTTGAACGCGCGCGGCGCCGAGGCGCTGGAGCGAACGGCCGAGGACATCCGCAGCACCCATGGCGTCGAGGTGACCGCCGTCGCCGCCGACATCGTGGACGAGGCCGGGCGCGCCCGTGTTCTGGAGGCGGCAGGCCAGGTCGATATCCTGGTGACCAACGCCGGCGGACCGCCGCCGGGCTTCTGGCAGGATTGGGAGCGGGAGGATTTCATCAAGGCGCTGGATGCCAACATGCTGGCCCCCATCGCCCTGATCAAGGCGCAGCTGCCCGGCATGATCGAGGCAGGTTGGGGCCGGGTGGTCAACATCACGTCGGCCTCCGTCCGTTCGCCGATCGCGCAGCTGGGCCTGTCGAATTCCGCCCGCGCCGGGCTGACCGGCTATGTCGCGGGAACCGCGCGGCAGGTGGCACGGCACGGCGTGACGATCAACAACCTGCTGCCCGGCAGCCACGACACTGACCGGATCAAGTCGCTGACCCAGGCGACGGCGGAGCGTGACGGCCTGTCCTTTGACGATGCCGCCCGCCAGCGCAACGCCGCCAATCCCACCGGCCGCATCGGCACGGCCGAGGAATTCGGCAACACCTGCGCTTTCATCTGCTCGCAACATGCGGGGTTCTTGGTGGGGCAGAACATCCTGCTGGATGGCGGGGCGTTCAACGCCACGACCTGACATCGGAGCGGGGCAGGGCCATGGCGGCGGGATATTCGCTGAAGGACGCGTTGTTCAATGCGCAATCGGTCGGCTACCTGGCCGGGCTGCTGCGTGAGGTCGATCCCGGATTTGATCCGCAGTTCGAGGCGCGGGTGCTGGCCCGCTTTCCGGTGCTGGAGTTGAAGGCCCGGATCGCCTGGATCGCCGAATGCCTGCTGACGGGCCTGCCCGAAGATTTCGCCGCCGCCGCCGACCTGGTGACGGCGGCTTTGCCACCGCCGTTGGACCCCACGCGACGGGATGACGATTTCGGGCAGTTCATCTTTGCGCCGCTGGGCGAATGGGCCGTGCTGCGCGGGCTGGAGGATCATCCGGACCGTCTGCTGGACCTGCTGGAGGCGCTGACGCAGCGGTTTTCCATGGAATTCGCCATCCGGCCCTGCCTGAATCGTCACCCGGACGCGGTGCTGACGCGGATGTCGCTTTGGGCGGCGCATCCGCATTACCACGTCCGCCGACTGGTCTCCGAGGGCACACGCCCCCGGCTGCCATGGGGGGCGGGGATCACGCTGGCACCGGCGCGCGCGTTGCCGTTGCTGGACCGGCTGCATGCCGATCCGACGCGGTTCGTGACCCGGTCGGTGGCCAACCACCTGAACGACATCGCCCGCAAGGATCCCGACACGGTGCTGGACCGGCTGGACAGGTGGGCGCGGCAGGGGCGGCAGGACGCGGCGGAACTGCGCTGGATGACTGCCCATGCCCTGCGCGGGCTGGTCAAGGCGGGCCATCCCGGCGCGTTGGAATTGCTGGGCTTTCGCGCCGATGCGCCGGTCACGGCGACGCTGCAAGCCACGCCGGACCGTCTGCCCATCGGGGGCAAGGTGACCCTGACCGCCACTCTGACCGCAGCCCCGGGGTCCGCGGGGATGGCGCCGGTCCCGGTTCTGGTGGACGTGATCTTTGCCCGCCGTCGCGCCGACGGAGGCACGGGTGCCAAGGTCTTCAAGCTGAAGCAATCGAAAGTGACGCCGGGCAAGCCCCTGACCCTGACCAAGGTGCTGCACATGCGCGGCGACGCCACCACCTATGCGCTGCATCCCGGTCCCCAGGCGCTGCGCCTGCAAGTCAACGGCCGGGTGCTGGCCGAGACGGCGATCCATCTCGACCCGGCGGGATAGGCGGCCGCGTCGCACCCGCATGGCATTGCGCGCCTCCGGGCGGGCTGTTACATCCCGCCTCCATGTCCGAGGCAAATGATCGGTAATTCCGCCCGTGCTTTCCCGCCCTGCGCAGACTTCCTCAGCCACAGGCTACGTGCCGCCGGTGCCGCGGCTTGAAATCCGTGACCTGACCCGCCAGTTCGACGGGGTGAATGTGGTCGATGGCGTGTCGCTGTCGGTAATGCCGGGGCAGGTGACCTGCCTGCTGGGCCCGTCGGGCTGCGGCAAATCCACCACCCTGCGCATGATCGCCGGGGTGGAGATGCAGGACAGTGGCGAAATCTACGTCGATGGCGGGCTGATCTGCGACACCGTCACCCGCGTACCGCCGGAACGGCGCCACATCGGGCTGATGTTCCAGGATTTCGCGCTGTTCCCGCATCTCAGCGTCTATGAAAACGTGGCCTTCGGCCTGTCCGGCCCGGCGGATCGGACCCGCGCGCGGGTGATGGAAATGCTGGACCGGGTGGACATGACGCGCTTTGCATCGGCCTATCCGCATGCGCTGTCGGGGGGCGAACAGCAGAGGATCGCCCTGGCCCGTGCGCTGGCGCCGCGCCCCCGCGTGATGTTGATGGACGAGCCGTTCTCGGGCCTGGACAACCGCCTGCGCGACGAGATCCGCGACGAGACTCTGGCTGTGCTGAAGGAAGAGGGCGCGGCCGTCCTGCTGGTCACCCACGAGCCTGAGGAGGCCATGCGCATGGCCGACGAAATCGCCCTGATGCGTGGCGGACGGATCGTGCAGCAGGGAGCGCCCTACAATATCTACAACGCCCCCCAGGACAGGGAGGCGGTTGCTTTCTTCAGCGATATCAACGTGATCCGGGGCAGGGTGCAGGGCGCGCTGACCGAAACGCCCTTTGGCCGTTTCCTGGCGCCGGGGGTGCCCGACGGAGCGGAGGTCGATATCGTGATCCGGCCCCAGCACCTGAAGATCGATTTCGACCGGAACGGGCGCGGCCCGCTGCCCACCGCCGTCGACGGCGTGCCGGCACGCGGTGTGGTGGAGCGGGCACGCTTCATGGGCAACGAATCCCTGGTGGAATTCCGCATGGATCACGACGGCTCCATCCTGAAGGCGACGGTGCCCAACGTCTTCCTGCCCCGTCCGGGCAAGCCATTGTGGCTGACCATCCGCCGCGACCGCTGTTTCGTCTTTCCCGCCCGCGACTGAGCGGCCGGACGACCTGCGTCCGGCCCGGCCGGGGCGGGCGAGCGCGCACAAACCGATCACATCTTTCAAAATCCTGCCATGACACCGCATTGCGCCTTTCACTCGGGCCTGCGAAGCATTAGATAGTCATGACATTTTCGCGTTGGCGGCCCCGCCCGCGCGCAAACGGGAGAGAGTAGAGAGATGCTGAACAATATCGGCCTGCCGGGCCTTCTGCTGATCGCCGTCGTCGTCCTGGTCCTGTTCGGCCGGGGCAAGATCTCCTCGCTGATGGGTGAGGTCGGCAAGGGCATCACCGCGTTCAAGCGTGGCGTGAGCGACGGCTCCAAGGAACTCGAAGACGACCAGGCCGATGCCGCGCGCGACGTGACACCGGAAGAGTCCCGCGACAAGGCCTGATCCCCGATGTTCGGGATGGGCTGGACAGAGCTGCTGTTGATCGGGATCGTGGCGCTGGTCGTCGTGGGCCCCAAGGAATTGCCGGGGCTCTTTCGCAATATCGGCCAGTTCGTGGGCAAGGCGCGCGGCATGGCCCGCGAATTCTCCCGCGCGATGGAGGAAGCTGCCGACGAGGCCGGCGTGAAAGAGGCCGGGGAGACCCTGCGCGGTCTTGCCAACCCCAAGCAATACGGGCTGGACAAGGTCAAGGACGCGACCGATTTCGCCCGCTGGGATCCCGATAGCGAGACCGGGAAACTGGCCTCCGAACGGGCGGAAGCGGCGAAGAAGATCCGCGAAGCCACCGCCGAACGCGCCGAAAAGCGCAAGGCGGAGGAAGCCAGCGCCACCGCTGCGGAAAACGACACGGGCGCGCCCTCTGTGACCCAGAGCCCTGCGGTGAAATCCGAAGGCGACACGCCAGAGATGGCAAAGGCCAAACCGGCCAAGCCCAAACCGGCCGCTGGCAGCACGACCAAGGCTGCCAAACCGGCCAAGGCCGACGCGACAGCGACCCCTGACAATACCAGAAAAGATACCACCGGATGAGCGTTGACACCGACGAGATGGAAGCCAGCTCCGCCCCGCTGATCGAGCATCTGGCCGAATTGCGCCATCGCCTGATCCATTCGGTCGTGGCCTTCATCATCGGGATGGTGATCTGCTTTACCGTCTGGAACCCGATCTTCAACTTCCTGACGCAGCCGTTATGCGAGGCGCGCGGCGCCATGGGCGATGATTGCGGCCTGATCCTGATCAAGCTTCAAGAAGGCTTCTTTGTCGCCATCTCGATCTCCTTGATGGGCGGGCTGATCCTCAGCTTTCCCTATATTTCCTACCAGATGTGGCGGTTCGTGGCGCCCGGGCTCTACAAGTCCGAACAGGGGGCGTTCCTGCCCTTCCTGATCGCCTCGCCGTTCATGTTCTTCCTGGGCGCGGCCTTTGCCTTCTACGTGGTGACGCCGCTGGCTTTCGACTTCTTCCTGGGCTTCCAGCAGGAGGGCACACTGACCGCCGAGGGCGAGGTGCAGAACGCGACCGCCGGCATTGCTTTCCAGGGCTCCGCGCAGGAATACCTGGCGCTGACGATCAAGTTCATCGTGGCCTTCGGCTTGTGTTTCCAGCTGCCCGTTCTGCTGACCCTGATGGGCAAGGCGGGCCTTGTCTCGGCCGAGGGGCTGGGCAACGTGCGCAAATACGCCGTGGTGGCAATTCTGGTGCTGGCCGCCGTGGTGACGCCGCCCGACGTGATCACCCAGGTGATCCTGTTCGTCGTGGTCTATGGCCTTTACGAGCTGTCGATCTGGCTGGTTCGCCGGGTGGAGCGCAAGCGCGAGGCGCAGCTGCGTGCCGAAGGCTATTACGATGACGAGGATGTGGCCGATCCTGACCTCGATGACGTGGCAGGGACCGACGCCGACAGCCCCGAGACCAAGGATTGATCCCGCATGACTGACCCGCTTGAGCGGATCGCGGCGGCGCTGGAGCGCATGTCTCCGACGCCGCCCGCAGCCCCCGATTTCGACGTTGCCGATGCCTTTCTCTGGCATACCGCGCCGAACCGTCTGGATGCCGTTGCGCAGGTCGCGCGGGTCGGGCTGGAACTGCTGGTCGGCGTGGATCGGTCGCGCGATACGCTGCTGGCCAACACCCTGCAATTCGCGCAGGGGCTGCCTGCCAACAACGCCCTTTTGTGGGGCGCGCGGGGGATGGGAAAATCCTCTCTGGTCAAGGCGGTGCACGCCGAAGTTCGCGCACGGGGGCTGGATCTGAAGATCGTCGAATTGCAGCGTGAGGATCTGCCCAGCGTCGCCCAGCTGCTGGACATGCTGCGCCCGGCGCCCTACCGGTTCCTGCTGTTTTGCGACGATCTCAGCTTCTCTCATGATGATCAGCATTACAAATCGCTGAAGGCGGTGCTGGATGGCGGCATTGCCGGCCGCCCGGAAAACGTGCTGTTCTATGCCACCTCCAATCGGCGCCACCTGATGCCCCGCGACATGATCGAGAATGAGCGAGGATCGGCGATCAACCCTTCGGAGGCGACGGAGGAGAAGGTCTCCCTGTCGGACCGGTTCGGGCTGTGGCTGGGCTTCCATCCCTGTAGCCAGGACGAATACCTGGCGATGATAGACGGCTATTGCGCCGCCCTGGGGATCGCGCTCCCGGCCGACACCCTGCGGGCGGAGGCCATCGAATGGCAGGCCACGCGCGGCGCGCGGTCGGGCCGGGTGGCCTGGCAATTCGTCACCGACCTTGCCGGGCGGCACGGCGTGGCCATAGCCTGACCTGCGCTAGGGGGGCGGCGCCGCCCCCCACCAGATTCATGATCCTGACACGCGAGGTTAACCTCGTTCCGGCATCTGATGGGAGGCGGGGCCTGTGGGTGACAGCCCTTTCCGGTCTATTGCCAGGACAAGGAGCAAGGCCATGACATCAGGAAAACAGTCGCTCTGTCGTGGGACGATTTCGACGAGCAGCGCGACCCACGCAGCGCGAAGAGCGGCTTTGACGCGGTGGTCGATCGCGCGTTTTATTCGCCGCGCCCAACGGGCCAGAGGTAACGGGCCTGATCTGGACGCCGGCTCGCAGGACGGTCTTTGCCGCGATCCAGCATGCGGGCGGTTCCTGGTCCGATGACGCGGGCAAGCCCCGGTCCTTGGTGATGGCTGTCTGGCGACAGGACGGCGCGGTGTTTGGCTGAGGTCCGCAGGGCGGGGCAACGCGCCCCCCTGCGGGCCGTGAAACGCGAACGGCGGACCGATGGGTCCGCCGTCTTGCGTTCTGGTCCTGGGCCGTGGCCTGTCGTGGACGGGGTTGGGCCGCGTCGGGTCGGGTCAGGTCGTTGGGCCAGGCCTGGCCACTCCGGACTTGGCGGGGAGGTCCGGGCGCCGTCAGTCCAGGAAATCGGCCGGGTCGACGGCGGTCATGCCCTGGCGGACCTCGAAATGCAGGTAGGGCGATCCGTCCGATGTCACCTTGGCCAGCGGGGCCCCGCGCGCGACGCTTTGCCCCTTGGTCACGGAGATGGAATCGAGGTTTGAATAGATCGTCACCAGATTGCCGTCATGGCGCACCACGATCACGTTGTCCGACGTGACGGCGGCCACGGTCCCGGCAGCGGCGCTGCTGACACCGGTGCCGGAGGCGGCGGCGATGTCGATGCCATCGCTCTTGCCGCGTTGGAAGGTGCGGATGATGTTGCCACGCACCGGGTAGGACATCCGTGCCTTGCTCGATGTCGGGGTCTGTTCAGAGGACAGGTCCGGCGCGATCTGCGGTTCGGCCGCGGCCTGCGCGCTGTTGCCCGAGGTACCGTCGCTGGATGCCTGCGGGCGCAGCGGCTGGGGCTGCTCGTCCGGTAGCGGTTTCGCGGCGGATGGCGGCACGGGCGTGGGCGATCCGGTGCCCGGCAGTTCCGTGGTCTGCACTTCGGCGGCTGCGGCCGAGCTGCGCGGCGCGGTGGCCGTGCTGGCCAGAGGGATCAGCAGGAATTGCCCTTCGCGGATGGTGAAGTTGCGGTCCAGCCCGTTCCAATCGGCCAGCGCCCGCACCGAAACGCCGTATAGTCGCGCGATGGTATATGCGGTTTCGCCCCGCGCGACCTTGTGCTGAATGGGTTCGCGGCCGACAAGGCGGTTCGGCTCTCCGGGGTTGGAGGGCGGCACGGTGGCCACGGCGACGCGGTTGTCCTCGGCCCGGTCGATGGCGGTGCCGGCCATGGAGGCGATGTCGACCCCTTCGGGGTTCAGGATCGGACCCATGCCGGCGGCCCCGGTCGCGGGGGACGGTTCGGCGACACGGCCGGGCAGGGCGATGATTTCCCCCGAGCGTAGCGCATCGTCTGGCCGCAGCCCGTTGTAGCGTGCCAGATCGGTCACGTCGGTGCCGATCCGCGCGGCCACGTCGGCCAGGCTGTCGCCCCGCCGCGCCACGGCGACCTGGTAGCTGGGATAGGAGATGATGCCGCGATCGTCGGGGCTGGGGCGCGCGGCGGTGGCGTTGCGCGCGGCATCCGATGTGTTGAACCCGCCAAAGGCACCGCGAATGTCGGTGTCCAGCGTCTGGTCGCCACAGGCGGCCAGCAGCGCCAGCGCCGAGGCGGCGGCGATCAGGCGGGCAGAGCGGTGGCGGTCACGGCCCGCAGGGGCGATGAGGGGCCTGGTCTGGGTCATCATCTGTTCGATCCTCGTATTCCCGCGCGCCGGTTTCGGGGCTGTCCGGCCCGGACGGGCGTCTTTCTCCTGCGGTGGCGCCGGTTGGCGCTGTCCCGTGATCTCAGCTTTCCTTGCCCATGCCTTCGACCAGAGGGACGAAACGCACGGGGCGCAATTCTTCGTAGTCGAATCCCGTCTCGTGACGGCGGACACGGATCAGGCTTTGAACCGTGTCGGATTGCCCGACGGGCAATACCATAATACCGCCTGTTTTCAACTGCGCCAAGAGCGGTCCAGGCGGGTCTTCGGCGGCGGCGGTGACGAGAATCCGCTCAAACGGCGCGTGATCGGGTAACCCGTGCGATCCGTCGGCGGCAAAGGTGGTGATGTTGACCAGGCCGATATCCTCGAACAGGGTCTTGGCCTCGCGGGCCAGACGGGGATGGCGGTCCACGGTGTAGACCCGCCGCGCCAGGTGGGACAGGACGGCGGCCTGATAGCCGGATCCGGTGCCGACCTCCAGCACCTTGTCGCGGGGCTGCACGTTCAACGCCTGGGTCATCAGCCCGACGACGGAGGGTTGGGAAATCGTCTGCCCGCAGGCGATCGGCAGGGGCATGTCCTCGTAGGCACGTTCGCTGAAGATCCCGCGTATGAACCGCCCGCGATCCACCTTTTCCATCGCGCCGAGCACACGGTTGTCCTTCACCCCGCGCGAGCGCAGAGTGAACAGGAACTGCATCTTGCGATCGGCGTCGAACCCTTCGGTCATTCGATGGCTTTCAATGGCTCCAGCATGTCGTGGGCCGTCAGGTCCGCGCGCATAGGTGTGACAGAGATGTAGCCGTCCAGGTTGGCCTGAGCATCCGTGTCGGCGCCGGTGCGGATGTTCTGATCCCCCCCGGTGATGTACAGGAACTTCTTCCCGGACGGCGACAGGTGCGACACGGTGGAAAAGCTGGAATCGCTGCGATAGCCCTGCCGGACGACGCGGCGGCCCTTGACCCCGGTGGCGGGGACCGGGGGGAAGTTGATGTTGTGGAACAGGCGGAACTGGCCGTTGTCCTCGGGCTGGGCCTTCAGCAGATCCCGAACCAGTGCGGCGCCGTGGCGGCGGGCGGCCTCGAACGGATCGTCCAGGTTGAACACGTCCGGGCCCAGGTATTGCGACAGCGCCATCGCCGGCAGACCTTGCAGCGCCGCTTCCATCGCGCCGCCCAGCGTCCCGGAATAGAGCGCGTTCTCGGCCGAGTTGTTGCCGCGGTTCACACCCGACAGCACCAGGTCGACCTTGCGCCCCTTGAGCACGTCATGCAGGCCGGCCATCACGCAATCGGCGGGCGACCCTTCGGCGGCAAAGCGGCGCTCCCCCAGCTGGGTGATCATCATCGGGTGGGTATAGGAGATCTTGTGCGCAACGCCCGATTGTTCGAAAGCCGGCGCGACGGTCCAAACCTCGCCGTCCGGGCCGGCAAGCTCGGTCGCGATTTCGGTCAGGGCCTCCAGCCCCGGTGCGCTGATCCCGTCGTCATTGGTAATGAGAATTCGCATCTGTGCCCTTTCATCCTGCCCGTCCCGTCAATAGGCGAGGGTCGCTTGCGGGGCAAGCGGAGACGCCCCAACGGGACATTTCTTCCCCAGAACGGGGACTTGGCGGCAAATCGGGAACAGTTCGACGGCGCTCAGCCCTGGGCGGACAGCTCCGCCAGCAGGCGCCGCGCTTCGGTCCACGGGTCGGTCAGCGCGGCGCGGTCCTCGCCGGGGTGGAACCGGGCACGGGTGGCGGTGGGCATCGGCCGGGGGGTCAGTATGCGCACCTGCGGGCCGGTCTTCACCGTCTCCGCCGCCCAGGAACGGGCCAGCGCGATCTGCGCCGCCTTGGTCGCACCGTAGGCGCCGTGGAACTTCGCGCCCTGCGTCGCCGGATCGTCCAGAAACAGCGCGGTGCCCCGTGTGCCCAGCAGCGGCGCGACATAGGGGATCAGGTGGCCCATGGCGGTGACGTTGCAGGCCAGGCTCTTGCCCAGGTCCTTGGCATCCATATGCGGCGTGGGCGCCAGTGGGGCGGCGTGGATCGCGGTATGGGCCCACAGGTCGATGGCGCCCCAACGGTCATGGATGGATCTGCACAGCTGCGCCATCGCATCGGGATTGGTCACGTCCATGGGGGCCAGGGTGGCCGATCCGCCCGCCGACTGGATGCGGTCGTCCAGTTCCTCAAGACCGCCGATGGTGCGGGCGACGGCGACCACGTGATGCGTGTCGGCCAGCGCCAGCGCCAACGCGGCGCCAAGGCCACGGGACGCGCCGGTGACAAGGGCGATCTTCTCTGCGGAGGGGGCGTGATCCTGATCCATGGGGCCGGGGTTTCGGCCCTTTTCCCGCCGCCGTCAAGGGGCCTGAATGTCGCGTGTCCGTTCCGGGGACCGGGCGCGCCGGGGCCTCCTTCGGGCGCGAAAATACCGCCGCCGGAGGCATCGCCGCCTGCGGCGGCGATCCATTTGGCGCCCGAGGGGCGCCAACGCTGCGCGGCCGGTATTTGCCGCCCGAAGGGGGCAGGGGCGCGCCCGGGTTGGGGGGGCAGGTGCCGGTGTCGCGTCGCAGGGGCCGGGCGGCGGCGGCGGTCAGCCGGGGATGTTCAGCCGCTGGGCCTGGCCACCACGGGCCAGCACCATGGTGCCGTCGCCAATTGCCACCACCTGGCCGCCGGAGACCTGATCGCCGACCTTGACCTTGAGCGTGCGGCCCCGGTTCACCCGCAACAGCGCGCCGCGCGCCCGGTCGGGGCCAAAGGTGCCCAGCAGCACCGGCTCTCCATCGGCGAGGCCCACGGTGGCGGTGGCCCGTGCGGCGGCATGGCCCTGGGCGGGTGCGGCCCGGGGGGCGGTGTCCAGGTCGGCGGGGCGGGTCTGCGGGCGAAGGGAACGGTCAACCATCGGGGGCTCCAGCTTGGGATCAGCCTGCCTGCTATGCGTTGCGGTGCCTGCGGGAAAGCGGATGTATCCGCAGCCCCGCGCCCTTGGCGGGGCGGCGCTGATCGGCCGTGCTGCGGTGCGGAAACCCGCCGATGGCAGGGCGAGGCGGAGGCAAAGGGAGCGTGGCAAACGAAACGGGGCGGCCCATGGACCGCCCCGATATCCGATTGTGCGTCTGTCCGATCCGGGGCGCCTATTCGGCGGCCTTCAGCTCGAACCCCTTGGCGATCATGTCCGAAGGCGCGACCGGGTATTCGCCCGAGAAACAGGCGTCGCAATATTGCGGGCAGGCGTTGTTCCGGCCTTCTTCGGCGCCGACAGCCCGGTAGAGCCCGTCGAGGGTGATGAACTTCAGGCTGTCGACATTGAGGTGATCGCGCATCTCCTCCTCCGACATGGTGGCGGCGAGCAGCTTTTCCCGTTGTGGGGTATCGACGCCGTAGAAACAGGGCCAGGCCGTGGGCGGGGAGGCGATGCGGAAATGCACCTCCGCCGCGCCGGCATCCAGGATCATCTCCTTGATCTTGCGGGAGGTGGTGCCGCGCACGACGCTGTCGTCGACCAGGATCACGCGTTTGCCCCTGATCAGGGCGCGGTTCACGTTCAGCTTCAGCCGGACACCCATGTTGCGGATCTGCTCTGTCGGTTCGATGAAGGTCCGGCCCATGTATTGGTTGCGGGTGATGCCCATGGCGTAGGGAATGCCCGATTCCTGGCTGAACCCGATCGCCGCCGGGGTGCCGCTGTCAGGCACGGGGCAGACCAGATCGGCCTCCACCGGGGCCTCCCGCGCGAGTTCGACGCCGATCTGGCGGCGACTTTCGTAGACAGAGCGCCCGCCGAGAATCGAATCGGGGCGGGAGAAATAAACATGTTCGAAGATGCAGAACTTCGAGGGCTTCTGCCGGAAGGGACGCAGGCTTTCGACGCCCTTGTCGGTGATCACGACCATCTCGCCCGGCTCGATCTCGCGGACGAATTCGGCGCCGATGATGTCCAGCGCGCAGGTCTCCGAACTCAGGCACCAGCCGTCTGCGACACGGCCCAGCACCAGCGGACGCACGCCCAGCGGGTCGCGCACGCCGATCAGCTTGGACCGGGTCATCGCGACGACGGAGAAGGCGCCTTCGACCCGGCGCAGGGCTTCCTCCATGCGTTCGGGGATCGAACGCTGCATGGACCGCGCCATCAGGTGGATGATGCATTCCGAATCGGAGGAGCTTTGAAAGATCGATCCGCGTTCGATCAGGTCGCGGCGCAGGGCCTCGGCATTGGTGATGTTGCCGTTATGGGCAATGGCCGCGCCGCCATGGGAAAATTCGCCGAAGAACGGCTGAACGTCCCGGATGGCGGTCTGGCCCTTGGATCCGGCGGTGGAATATCGGACGTGGCCGATGGCCAGCGGCCCGGGGAGGGTCTGCATCACGTCCTGCGACGTGAAATTGTCGCGGACATAGCCGAAGCGGCGGGCGGAATTGAACCCGTGCTCCTTGTCGTGACAGACAATTCCCCCCGCTTCCTGTCCGCGATGCTGAAGCGCGTGCAGGCCGAGGGCGACGAAATTGGAGGCATCTGTTACGCCGATGACGCCGAAAACACCGCATTCTTCATGCAATTTGTCGTCGTCGAAGGGGTGGGCGTAGAAATGCGGTTCGGTGGCGAGGGTGGGGGACAAGAGGGAGGGCTCCGAATCCATGGCTCGATACGGGTCACATAAGGGGTCCGGGGCCGAGTGTCACGGAACGATAACAATTGGCTGAGGACAAACGGCAAATCGTGATCGCCGTCGCGGTCGGGTTGGGCGGTTTGCCGGTGGCACGCGGAGACATGCGCGGCGCGACAGGGGGCGCTGCCCCCTGGCCCGGCAGGCCGGGCCATTCCCCCGCGGTATTTCGGCCCGAAGGGGGTGCGGTCGCCCAGAGAGGGAATGCGCGGCCAAGCGGGCAAGAACGGCAAAACGCCCGGCTGCGGGGCAGACGGGCGTTGGAAAACGGGTCGGGCGATGGCGGGTCAGCTGCCGGAGGGTGCCTCGCAGACGCCGACGAGGTCTTCGTATTGGGCGGTGATCCAGCCAAGTGCGCGTTCCGGGTCGTTGCTTTCGATCTTGGCCGTCATGGAGGCGAAGACGCGTGCGGAGCGGCTGTCCTCGACCATCGGGATCTGCTGGGTGGTGACGACGGTCTTGTAGACGAAGAAGGCGATCACCACGAGCAGCACGCCCCGCGCCACGCCGAAGAGAAAGCCCAGGGCCTGGTCGACGCCGCCGACGGCGGAGCGTTGCACGACCGAGGAGAACAGCGGGGTGAACAGCGAGGTCACCAGCAGCGCCAGCGCAAAGACCACGGCGAAGGACGTGATGATCGACAATTCGCAGCTGTCGGCGATGAAATCGCCGATCACGGGGATTTCCTTGACCAGCGGTTGCAGCTGGGGCGCGAAGACAAAACCCAGCACCGCCGCGACCACCCAGCCGAGGATGGCCAGCGTTTCGCGGACCAGGCCGCGGGAATAGGCCAGCAAGGCCGAGATCACGATGACCGCCGCAACGACGCCGTCGATAAGGGTGAAACCTTCCATGGGGCCCGCTTCCTGTTCTGATGCGCTCAGCCGGCGCCGAATGTCTCACCAACGAAGCCGGTCAGATCGCCCATCTGGGTCAACTTCAAATCGGCCACGCGCCCCGGCTTTCCGCCTTCCGGAGCGATTGCGCAGGAGAAACCAAGTTTTCGGGCTTCTTTCAACCTGTTTTCCGTCTGACTGACGGGACGAAGTGCTCCGGACAGGGAAATCTCGCCGAAAACAACTGTTTCCGGGGGCAGGGCGGCATCTTCGCGCGCGGAAAGAAGTGCGGCGGCCACGGCAAGATCCGCCGCCGGTTCTGAAATCTTCATGCCGCCGGCGACGTTCAGGTAGACATCCAGCCCGGCGAAGGGGATGCCGCAGCGGGATTCGAGCACCGCCAGGATCATCGCCAGCCGCCCACCGTCCCAACCCACGACCGAGCGCCGCGCCTGGCTGTGCGGGGTGGGCGACACCAGGGCCTGGACCTCCACCAGCACCGGGCGCGTGCCCTCGATCCCGGCGAAAACCACCGATCCCGGTGACGGCTTGCCCCGTTCGCCCAGGAACAGGGCCGAAGGGTTGCCGACCTCGCTCAGCCCCGCGCCGGTCATCTCGAACACGCCGATCTCGTCCGCGGGGCCGAACCGGTTCTTGACCGCGCGCAGGATGCGGAACTGGTGGCCGCGCTCGCCCTCGAAATAGAGGACGGTATCGACCATGTGTTCCACCACGCGGGGGCCTGCGATCTGGCCCTCCTTGGTCACATGGCCCACCAGGATCACCGCGCAGCCCGACCGTTTGGCAAAGGCCGTCAGCTCATGCGCCGCCGCGCGCACCTGCGAGACGGAGCCAGGGGCGCTGTCCACCCGGTCCGACCACATGGTCTGGATCGAATCGATGATCACCAGATCGGGCCGGTCGGCGTCCAACGTCGTCAGGATGTCGCGCAGAGAGGTTTCCGAGGCCAGTTGCACCGCGCTGTCCTGCAATCCCAGCCGGGTGGCGCGCATGCGGATCTGCGCCGCCGCCTCTTCGCCGGAGATATAGTAGGTCTTCAGCCCCGACCGGGCAAAGCTGGCGGCGGCCTGCAACAGCAGGGTGGATTTGCCGATGCCCGGATCGCCGCCAACCAGAATGGCGGAGGCCTCTACCAGCCCGCCGCCCAACACCCGGTCGAATTCCGCGATGCCGCTGGAATTGCGTGGCGGCGGGGCTTCCTGCCGGTCCAGCGTCGTCAGCGCCAGACGCCGGCCCTTGGCCGCGCCCAACCCGGTGGGGGTGGGAGAGAGGGGGGCCTCCTCGTGGATGGAGTTCCATTCGCCACAGGCCTCGCAGCGGCCGGACCATTTGGAGAAGCTGGCGCCGCAGGACGCGCAGACAAAGGTGGAGTTTTTCGCCATGACGCGGTTGTGCCCAATGCGCGCGGGCGGGTCAAAGCGTTTTGCCCGGAATGCCCATGGCCTCTGCGATCGGGGCGGCGCCATCCACCCCGGCGCGCGGTCAGGCCCGGCGCGCGGTCAGGCCAAACGACGCTTGGTCAGCAGTGACAGGGCCAGCGCCGCCAGCACGCAAAAGGTAAAGAGGTAGAGCCCCCAGGCGGTTTCCACCCGGCCCACGCCCAGCCCCTTGGCCAGGGTGACATAGACCGCGACCAGGAAGACATCGGCCATCGCCAGCCGCCCCAGCCCGGACAGCAGCCCCAGGTGGCGCGCCGGCAACCGGCCCAGATGCACCGCCGCCAGGGCCGCCGTCTTGGCCATCGGCGCGACCAATGCCAGCAGGGCGACCAGCGCCGCCAGGAACGGATCGTCGTCCCAGAGCGCGGCGATGCCAGACAGGACGGAGATCTCCGACAATCCGAACAGGGGCAGCAGCCCGGCGCGCATCAAGGGTGCTGCCCAGGACAGCGGAAACAGCAGCAAAAGCGCCAGGTTGGCCCAGATCAGCCAGCGCGGCACCGCGCCTGCCCCGGCGGCGGGGCGGGGGTCAGCGGACAGCGGCAATCGGCCCCTCGGCCCGGCCGTGGATGAATTGTTCCACATGGGCATCGCCCGAGGTATCCATCCGCGCCACCGGGCCGGTCCAGCGGATCTGCCCGTCATGCAGCATGGCAACGTGATCGGCGATGGCCCGGACCGAGGTCATGTCATGGGTGATGGTCAGGGCGGTGGCACCCATTTCGGTGACGATCTCGCGGATCAGCGCGTTGATGACGCCGGACATGATCGGGTCCAGCCCGGTGGTCGGCTCGTCAAAGAAGATGACTTCGGGATCGGCGCAGATGGCCCGCGCCAGGCCAACACGTTTCTGCATCCCGCCGGACAATTCCGCCGGCAGGCGATCGGCGACATCGGGTTTCAGACCGACGCGGCGCAGCTTTTCTATGGCGATCTCCCGCGCCTCGGGTTTGGGCCGTTTCAGGCGGCCCCGCAGCAGGCGAAAGGCGACATTCTGCCAGACCGGCAGGCTGTCGAACAGCGCGGCGCCCTGAAACAGCATCCCGAACCGCGCCAGGAATGCGTCGCGATCGCCCGCAAGCGCCGGTTTGCCGTCCACCAGGATCTGCCCCCGGTCCGGCGTCACCAGCCCCAACACGCATTTCAGCGCCACGGATTTCCCGGTGCCCGATCCGCCGATGATCACCATGGACGATCCGCGCGCAACCTCCAGGTTCACGCCGCGCAGCACCTGGTTGGCGCCAAAGGCCTTATGCACATCGTCAAAACGGATCATACCGAGAAGAACACCCCTGTCAGGATGAAGTTCGCCGCCAGAATCAGGATCGACGCGGCCTCGACCGAGGTCTTTGTCGCCCGGCCCACGCCCTGCGCGCCGCGACCCGAATTCATCCCGTGATGGCAGCCCATCAATGCCGCGATCACGCCGAACACCGCGCCCTTGGCGAGGGAGGAGATGATATCCAGCGGCTCCAGAAAATCGGCGGTGTTGCGGATATAGGTGGCCGGGTTGAAATCCAGCACCTGTGTCGAGACGACGTAACCGCCCAGGATGCCGATCACGTCCCCCACGCCGACCAGCAGCGGCACGGTCAGCAGGGCCGCCAGCACACGCGGCACAGTCAGGTATTTCATCGGATGGGTGGACAGGGTGACCAGCGCGTCGATCTGTTCCGTCACCTTCATCGTGGCGATTTCCGCCGCGATCGAAGAGGTGACGCGCGCCGCGATCATCAGCCCGGCCAGCACCGGCCCCAGCTCTCGGACGATGCCGATGGCGACGATCTGCGGCACGACGGCCTCGGCGTCGAAGCGCGCGCCGCCTGCGTAGATCTGCAGGGCCAGCGCCCCGCCGGTAAAGATCGCGGTCAGCCCGACGACGGGCAGCGACAGCCAGCCGATCTGGAAGATCTGCACCAGCAATTCACGGCCGTAGAACGGCGGGCGCAGCGCGTGGCCGGCGACCGATCCGCCATAGAGGCCCAGCCGCCCGATCCCGGCCAGCGCGTCCAGCACCATGCGCCCTAGCGCACCCAGAGCCCGCAGCGGCAGGGCCATCATCCGATCTGCCTGCGGGTAAAACGGTTGCCCAGGCTGGTCAGGATCTCGTAGCCGATGGTGCCCGCATTGTCGGCCAGCTGGTCGACGCCCTGCTGATGGCCCAGCAGGGTCAGGGTGTCGGGGATGTCCTCCAGGTGGGTGACGTCGACACCGATCAGATCCATGGAGATCCGGCCGCGCACGGGGCAAGGGATCTCGCCGGCGAAAAAGGCGGTTTTGGGGCCCATGATCCGGTGAATTCCATCGGCATAACCGCCCGACAGCGTGGCGATCGTGGCGGGATGCGGCGCGGTCCAGCTGTTGCCGTAGCCGACCGTCTCACCGGCGGCGATCTCGCGGGTCTGGATGACCGGCAAGTCCAGGTAGGCGACCGGCTGCGCCTCCTCGAACGGGAGGGCGCCGTAAAGGCCGATGCCCGGGCGCGTCACCTCAAAATGGAATTCCGGCCCCAGCAGGATGCCGCCCGTCGCCGACAGGGACCGGGGCACGTCCAACCCGTCGGTCATCTCCCGGAAGGTCTGCAACTGGTGGCGGTTCATCGGGTGGTCGGGATCGTCGGCACAGGCCAGATGCGACATCAGCAGCGTCGGGCCGAGGTCCAGCGCGATGTCGCGCAGCGCGGCCCATTCGCCCGGCTCCATCCCCAGCCGGTTCATGCCGGTGTCCAGCTGTACGCCAAAGGGGTGGCCGGGCAGAGTTTCGGCATGGACCAGCATCTGATCGATGGAATTGATCATGGGCACCAGATTCAACTGGCGCAGGATCTCGGTGTCGCCGGGCATGTGGCCGGAGAAGACGTTGATTTCCACGCCGTCGCCCAGGGCACGGCGCAGCATCTGGCCCTCTTCGGCGACAGCGACGAAGAACCGGCGCACGCCCTGGGCGGCCAGCTTGCGCGCCACGGGGCCGATGCCCAGCCCGTAGCCATTGGCCTTGACCACCGCGGCGGTTTCCACCGTCGGGGCCGAAACGGCATCAAGCGCGCGCCAATTGGCGGCCAGCGCATCTAGGTCGATGGTCAGACGTCCGGTGCTCATGATCCGCTTTTGTCGCGCGTCGCGCGGGGACGCAAGGGTGATTGTTTCTCCACCCCGTTCGCGGCGGTTCCGCCCTGGGTCACCCGGCCTGAAATCCGCGCTCAATACCCGCGCTGGTCCTGCTGATAGGCCTTGGCCAAGTTGCCAAAGCGCGTGAACTGCCCGTCAAAGCTGAGATCGACAGAGCCGATGGGACCGTGCCGCTGCTTGCCGATGATCACCTCGGCCTTGCCATGCAGGCGGTCCATCCGCTCCTGCCAGGCGGCAATCTCGTCCAGCCGGTCGTCGGAGGGTTTCTCCCGTTCCACGTAATATTCCTCGCGGAAGACGAACATCACCACGTCCGCGTCCTGTTCGATGGAACCCGATTCTCGCAGATCCGACAGCTGCGGTCGCTTGTCCTCCCGCGATTCGACCTGCCGCGACAGCTGCGACAGGGCGATCACCGGCACGTCCAGTTCCTTGGCGATGGCCTTCAGACCCTGAGTGATTTCCGAGACCTCGTTCACCCGGCTGTCCCTGGCCGTGGCGGGACGGACCAGTTGCAGGTAGTCGATGATCAAAAGGTCCAGCCCATGCGTCCGCTTCAACCGCCTGGCGCGCGCCGCCAGCTGGGAGATCGGCAGCGCCGGCGTGTCGTCGATATAGAGCGGGCAGCTTTCCAGCGCCTTGGCCGCCTCGACAAAGCGGCGGAACTCCGCTTCTGTCATGTCGCCCTTGCGGATCTGCTCCGAGGGGACTTCGGCGGCCTCCGACAGGACCCGCGCGGCCAGTTGTTCGGCGCTCATCTCCAGGGAGTAGAAGCCGACGACGCCCCCATTCACCGCCCCGTCCGTTCCATCGTGCAATTTGCCCCGGCGATAGGATTTCGCCACGTTGAAGGCGATGTTGGTCGCCAGCGAGGTCTTGCCCATCGACGGACGCCCGGCCAGGATCAGAAGGTCCGACCGGTGCAGCCCGCCCAGTTTCTTGTCCATGTCGTCCAGCCCGGTGGACAGTCCGGCCAGCCCGCCGTCGCGCTGATAGGCGGCATCGGCCACCTTCACCGCGTCGGTCACGGCCTTGAGGAAGGATTGAAAACCGCTTTCGGCCTTGCCCTGTTCGGACAGGGCATAGAGCTTCTGCTCCGCCTCGACGATCTGCGATTTCGGATCGCTTTCCACGTCGACCTTGGCGGCGCGGTCGGAGATATCGCGGCCCAGGCCGATCAGCTCTCGCCGAATGGCCAGGTCGTAGATCATCTGCGCGTATTCACGCACGGCAAAGGACGACACGGCGACACCCGCCAGCCGCGCCAGGTAGGCCGGACCGCCCAGGGCCTTCAGCCCCTCGTCATCTTCAAGAAAGGTCTTCAGCGTGACGGGGGAGGCCAGGTTGTTGCGCGCGATACGGGCGGCGGCGACCTCGTAGATGCGCTGGTGCACCGGGTCGTGAAAATGCTGCGGCTTGATGATGGAGGCGATGCGGTCGTAGACGTCGTTATTCGTCAGGATCGCGCCCAGCAATTGCTGTTCGGCCTCGATGGAATGGGGCAGCGTCTCGGGCTGCTGGATCTCCGTTCCGGTCGGGTTGAAAACCTGGTTCATGCCTGTCTCCGTCGCGCCACATGGGGCGCAGATGTCTGCGTGCCGCAGGCCGCGCGCCTGCCTGGTGCGCCAGATGGCGCGCGTCGCGGTTGTATCAGGGGTTTGCCGGACAGCGCGCCGGACGGCGGCAGGGCCGCAGTTCGGATCACCATCACCCGCGGCGCCGGTGTTTGTCCCGGCGACCGCTCCCTGCATCTGTCATAGGTCAGCGCGGCGGTCCAAGGCAAACTGTATAACCCTGTGGATAAGATGTTGATACAGTCGATCGGGTAAATGTTGGGCGATTGTGGCGGGGGCTGTCAATATCTGGGGGGCGCCCTGCGGTGCCTTGGCGTGGCTGCGGCATCATTCCGCCACAGGTGCCCGCCGCCCGCCGCGACCGGCGCCCGCAGCGGCCGGCGCCCGGCCCGCAGCGCCCCGCCCCGATGTGCGCGCGCAGTGGCCGGCAACCGGGACGTGCGGGCGGAACCTGCGGGCGGAACCTGCGGGCGAAAGGGGCAGGGAGGATGGGCGGGCGGAAAAAGTCGGGCGAACGGTCAGGTCGACCGGCAGGGGGGCGGATCAGCCCTGCTGCCGCGCCTCCTGCCAGGCGCGGGGCGCTTTGAGGAAGGTCTCGACCTCCTCCAGCGTCTCGGCGGCAAAGCTGTCGCGGCGCCGCGCCTCGGCCAGCACGTCCCACCAGGTGCACAGGTGATGCAGTTCGATCCCGTGTTCGGCCAGGTTTTTCCGCGTGTCAGGGAAGATGTCATAGAAGAAGATCACCGCCGTATGACCGCATTGGCCACCGGCCTCCCGGATCGCATCGACAAAGGACAGCTTGGACCCGCCGTCGGTGGTCAGATCCTCCACCAGCAGCACGTTCTCCCCCTCGTTCACCACGCCTTCGATCCGTGCGTTACGACCGTAGCCCTTGGGCTTCTTGCGGACATAGGCCATGGGCAGAGCCATCCGTTCGGCGACCAGCGCGGCAAAGGGGATGCCGGCGGTTTCGCCGCCCGCGATCACGTCGAATGCCTCCAGCCCCGCGTTGCGCATTACCGTGACGGCCATGAAATCCATCAGGGCAGAGCGGATGCGCGGATAGGAGATCAGCTTGCGGCAGTCGATATAGGTGGGCGAGGGCAGGCCGGAGGCCAGGGTAAACGGTTCCTCCGCATTGAAATGGACGGCGCCGATATCCAGCAGCATGGCGGCCGACAGGCGCGCGATTTCGTCTTGCGGAGGGAAGGATGCGGGGATCATGGGCGGACCTTTCGGGCAGGGTCGGGGCGGGCGAAATCAGATGGCGTCAGATGACGCGCCAATGCAGCGGGAAACCGGGGTCGAAGACGGTGACATCGCCGTCGTCGCAGGCGATCTTGGCGGGGTAACTCATCGGCTCTGCCTGCTTTTCCAGGTGAAGCGTGCCGGGGTTGACGGGCAGGCGGTAGAAATTCGGCCCGTTGAGGGAGGTGAATCCCTCCAACCGCTCCAGCGCGCCGTCTTCCTCGAACACATGGGCGAGGATCGACATGGTGTTGGTGGCGGTGAAGCAGCCCGCGCAGCCGCAGCCGGTTTCCTTGGCATGATCAGGGTGCGGCGCGCTGTCGGTGCCCAGAAAGAACCGCGGATCGCCGGACGTGGCGGCCCGGCGCAGCGCCAGGCGGTGGGTTTCGCGCTTGGCCACGGGCAGGCAGTAATAATGCGGCCGGATGCCCCCCACCAACAGGTGATTGCGGTTGATCACCAGATGGTGCGTCGTGATCGTGGCGGCCAGCCCCGCGCTGGCAGAGGACACATATTCCACCGCGTCGGAGGTGGTGATATGCTCCATCACCACGCGCAATTCCGGCACTGCGCGGCGCAACGGGTCCATCACACGGTCGATGAACACGGCCTCCCGGTCGAAGATGTCGATCTCCGGGTCGGTGACCTCGCCATGGGTGCACAGCGGCAGGCCGATCTCGGCCATCACCTCCAGCACCGGGCGGACCTTGTCGATGTCGCGCACGCCGGAGTCCGAATTGGTGGTGGCGCCTGCCGGGTACAGTTTCACTGCCTTCACAAGGCCCGAGGCATGGGCGGCGGCCACATCGGCGGGATCGGTCCCTTCGGTCAGGTAGAGGGTCATCAGCGGATCGAACTCCGCCCCCTCGGGCAGGGCGGCCAGGATACGGTCGCGATAGGCGCCGGCATCGGCCGAGGTGACGACAGGCGGCACCAGGTTCGGCATGATGATGGCGCGGCCGAAATGGCGCGCGGTTTCCGGCAGGACGGCCCGCAGCATCGCGCCATCGCGCAGGTGCAGGTGCCAGTCATCGGGGCGGTGGATCAGGAGGCTGTCGGTCATGCCAGCCGAGTAGCGCACCCTGCGCAGGCTTTCCAGTTCGAAGATGCGGCCCGGTTGGACGAACGTCCAAAACATCGGGATCGATCCGGCGCGGCGGAGGACCAGAATGCCCCGCGCCCGTCACGGTTCCGGCCGACCGCCAGCCAACCGGCCTATGCCGCGTCGTCGTCGCGGCTGGCCAGTTGCGACAGCAGGGCGGTTTCCAATTCCTTTTCCAACTCTTTCGCGCGGGCGATATATTCGACATTGCGCGACGTCGGGATTTCGGGATCCCACAATTCCGCCAGCTCCCGCACGGTCATCCGGTCATGGTGGAAGAAGGTCTTTTCCGCCTCCGAAGCCTCGTATTCCGTCAGCCCGATATTCTCCAGCACGTAGCGCCCCGCCCGCAGAGAGCTGTCGAAAGTCTCCCGTACGATGTCATCGGCCCCGGCCTGGTAAAGCTTGTAGACATGGGTGCGATCATAGGCGCGCGCGATGATGTGCAGGTCCGGGCGCTGGCTGCGGGCATAGGCCACCAGCCGCGTCACCGATTCGGGGCTGTCCATGGCCGCGACCAGCACGCGCGCCCGGTGCAGGCCCGCCGCATGCAGGATATCGGGGCGGGTGGGATCGCCGAAATACCCCTTGAAGCCGAAACGGCGCATCAGCTCCACCGTTTCCATGTCGTGATCCAGAACCACGGTGTGAAAGCCCACGGATTGCACCAGCCGGTTCACGATCTGCCCGAACCGTCCGATCCCGGCGATGATCACCGGGCCGGCATCGTCGATTTCGTCGGGTTCCTGCGCCTCGCCGCCGTCGGACATGCGGCTGGACAGCCAGTCGTACAGGATGAAGAACAACGGCGTCAGCAGCATGGTCAGGGCGACCACCAACAGCAGCCGTTCGGCCAGCACGGCCTCCAGCACGTTCTGCTGCCGGGAAAAGGAGATCAGCACGAAACCGAATTCGCCGGCCTGCGCCAGCGACAGGGTGAACAGCATCAGGTTGCGGTGCCGCAGCTGGAAGATCCGCCCGATGGCGAACAGGAACACGCCTTTCAGCACCATAAGTCCCAGGGCCAACCCCAGGATGGTCAGCGGATCGCCGAACAGCAGCGGAAAGTTGATGCCCGCGCCGACCGTGATGAAGAAGAGCCCCAGCAACAGCCCCTTGAACGGCTCGATATCGCTTTCCAGCTCGTGCCGGAATTCGCTGTTGGCCAGCAGCACCCCGGCGAGAAATGTGCCAAGAGCGGGCGACAGGCCCACCAGGTTCATCAGGAAGGCGATGCCGATCACGATGGCCAGCGCCAGAGCGGTGTACATCTCTCGCAGGCGCGCCTGGTGGATCCAGCGGAATACCGGGCGGATCAGGTACATCCCCGCCAGGATCACCATTGCCACCGCGCCCAGCGTCACCAGGGTGACGCCCCAGCCCGGCAGCCCATCCACCAGCGACATCGAATGATGCCCCGCCTCCTCCGCCGCATGTTGCGCCGCCGAGGTGACGGACCCGTCGGCATTCAGCGTCGGCAGGATCGGCAGCGCCAGCAGAGGCAGAAACGCCAGCATCGGGATCACCGCGATGTCCTGCGTCAGCAGCACCGAAAAGGCGGAGCGCCCGCCGGCGGTCTGCATCAACCCCTTTTCCGACAGGGTCTGCAACACGATCGCGGTGGAGGACAGGGCGAATATCATCCCCACCGCCAGCCCTTCGGACCATTGCAGCCCCATCGCCATCGCCGCCGCTGTGACGGCCGCCATGGTGCCCAGCACCTGCAACCCGCCCAGGCCCAGCAGACGGTGCCGCATCGCCCACAGCGCCTTTGGCTCCAGCTCCAGCCCGATCAGGAACAGCATCATCACCACGCCGAATTCCGCGAAATGCTGCAAATCCTGGGTCTCGCTGCCCACCAGGCCCAGTACCGGGCCGATCAGGATGCCCGCCGACAGGTAGCCCAGCACGGACCCCAGCCCCAGCCGGGCTGCGATGGGCACCGCGATCACCGCGGCGGCCAAGTAGATCGAGGCTTGGTAGAGGAAACCTTCCATTCGTGCTCCTGTCGTTTGTTGTCCCGTAACGGGAGATCGTCGTGCACCTTGCCGGATGGGGCGGCGGTGGATGGTGGGGCGACCGCAGGCGCGGTCAGGTCGGCAGCGGTGCGTCCTGTTTCATCTGATCCATGACGATCTGACTTTGCACCCGTGTGACGGAATGGTGCGGCAACAGAACTTCGTGGATCAGCCGGTTCAGCGCTGCCAGGTCGGTGCAGAACACGCGCAGCAGATAATCCGCCTCCCCCGTCAGGGTCCAGGCCGATGTGATCTCAGCCCGCGAGGCCACCAGCCGGGCGAATTCCCGTGCCTGGTCCGGCCCGTGGGTGCCCAGCTGCACCTGGACAAAGGCCTGGATCGACAGGCCCAGTCGCTCCGGGTTCAGCCGCGCGATATAGGCGTGAATATACCCCTCGCCCTCCAGCCGCTGGCGCCGCCGCCCCGCCTGCGAGGGCGAAAGGTTCAGCATCTCCCCCAGTTCCTGCGCGGTCAGATGCGCGTCTTTCTGGAGGGCGGCCAGCAATCGGATGTCTGTCACGTCAAGCATATGCGGAATCCTAGCATGATTCCACCGTTCCATACGCCGTTTCCGCATCGCCTGGCAGTAATATCCCCGAGAACGCGCAGTTCTCCGGCTGAATATGGCCTAGACTTGCATCAAATCCGCATCAAAGGAGGCAAAGATGGGCCCTTTCCCGCACGACGCGCCGAAATCGCAGATCACCCCGGACAATCCCGCCGGAACCGACGGGTTCGAATTCGTCGAATTCGCCCATCCCGAACCGCAGGAATTGCGCGATCTCTTTGCGCGCATGGGCTACGCGCTGGTGGGACGCCACAAATCCAAGGATATCGAGCTGTGGCAGCAGGGCGACATCACCTATATCGTCAACGCCGAACCGGGCACCCACGCGGCCGATTTCATCGACGAACACGGCCCCTGTGCCCCGTCGATGGGCTGGCGCGTGGTGGATGCGCAACACGCGTTCGACCACGCGGTGAAAAACGGCGCCGAACCCTATGACGGCCCCGGCAAGACGATGGATGTTCCCGCCATTCGCGGCATCGGCGGATCTCTCATCTATTTCATCGAAGCATATTACGATACCTCGCCCTACAACCATGAATTCGACTGGCTGGCCCAGTCCAAGCCACGCGGCGTCGGGTTTCATTATCTCGACCACCTGACGCATAACGTGCACAAGGGGAACATGGACACCTGGTTCCGGTTCTATGGCGACCTGTTCAATTTTCGCGAAATCCGGTTCTTCGATATCCAGGGGAAGCATTCCGGCCTGTTCTCCCGCGCGCTGACCTCGCCCTGCGGGCGCATCCGCATCCCGATCAACGAAGACCGGGGCGAAGAGGGCCAGATCGTCGCCTATCTGCGCAAGTACAATGGCGAGGGAATCCAGCACATCGCCGTTGGCGCCTATGACATCTACGACGCCACCGACCAGATCGCGGAAAAGGGCGTGAAATTCATGCCGGGCCCGCCCGACGCCTATTACGACATGTCCCACGACCGCGTCACCGGCCACGAAGAGCCGATCGAGCGGATGAAAACCCATGGCATCCTGATTGACGGCGAAGGGGTCGTGGATGGAGGAGAGACGCGCATTCTGCTGCAAATCTTCTCGAAAACCGTGATCGGGCCGATCTTCTTCGAATTCATCCAGCGCAAGGGCGATGACGGCTTTGGCGAGGGGAATTTCAAGGCGCTGTTCGAGAGCATCGAGCAGGAGCAGATCAACAACGGTGAACTCGCGGCAGAATGACCCCGGCGCCGTGGCCCGCTGGGGCGCGGCGAACAGGGGACGCCCCGCGATCCGCCAGGTCCGACAGGGAGGACCAGAAGACGCATCGGCCCCGGCCGGTGCGTCTTTCGCTATGCGGCCGTCATGCGATAGGGCGGAATGGAGGCCGGGCGGCGCGGCACCAAGCAGCGCGATGGGCGTGGAAATGGGGGCACCCGGTGCGTCAGATCAGGCGTGGTCCCGGAGGCCGGAGGCCGGCGGGCGGATCAGCCGCTGGGCATCTCCAGCACCATGTTCCGGCCGCTCTTCACATAGCGCAGCTCGCCATCGCCGATCGCCGCGATCCGCCCCCCATCCAACCGATCGCCGACCTTCACCTTCTTGTAGCGGCCGTTCGACAGGCGCACCAACGCGCGGCGGTTGCTGGGCTGGCCATAGACGCCGATCAGGTTGATCCGGTTCAGGTTGAGCGCGTTCTTCACCGTGGCCTGGCGCGCCACCGACGCCCGGGACGGGATGGCAGGCGCCACGGTGCGCGGCGCGACCTGGGCCACAGGCACCACGTCGGCCTCCCGCGCCTGTTCGACCAGCGATCCCATGTTGCCCGGACGCGGGCGCGGCCGGACGGAGGTCGCGATTGCCAGCGACGTGCCGCTGTCCAGGATCACGGCACCGGCTTCTTCCAGGGCGGATTCGATGATGTCGCTGTCTGCCTCGCTCTCCGTCTGGGGATCGGGCAGGGAAGGCCGTGCACGCGGGCGCAGCAGGGCCAATTCCGTCCGCGTACGCCCGCCCAGGGCAGAGCGTTCGGTTTCGCGCAGGCTTTCCTCCACCAGGTCACCAGGGCGCGGACGCGGGCGCAGCCGGGCCAGTTTCAGGTTCGCTTGCGCCGCCTGGGCGCTGCTTTCCTGCCGCGCGGCATCCTCGGCCTGGTCGCCGCGTGACGGCGGTGGCACAGCCGCAGGCCGCCCCGAAAAGACCCGGTGTCCCTGCGGCGTCACTGCGCCCTCCGCCGTTCCGGCGACCAACCCGCGATCGTCCAGCCGGAACCGCGCCTGCAAGGGCGGCGGATCGGCGGGGGCAAAGATCGACGCGTCCCGGGTGGTTTCCGGCGCCGGCAGGGCGACGGCGTCGAGGATCGGAACCTCCGGATCAAGAGAGGTCAGGTAGGGTTCTTCCATCACGGTGTCGTTGGGCGCGGCCGATTGCGTCGGCGCGCGCAGCCAGATCCCCGTCGCGGCATAGCGCGCCTGCACCTCCGCCGGGCTGGCCGGGGTGCCCAGGGGCGCTGGCGTGTCGGCGATCAAGGGCGAGGTCGCGGCAGGCGCGGCGGTCTGCGGCTCCGGTTCGGGCTGCACATCGGTTTCAACGGTGCGCGGGGCCTCGATCTCGGGTGCTGGATCCTGTTCCGGACGGTCCGGCGCCGGGAGGGCCGCAGGGGGCACGGCGCCGTCCAGATCCTGGGGCGCCACCAGCGTGACGTCCAGCGCCGGGGCGTCGGCCTCCGGTCCGGTGGGCGTGTCGGCGGAGGTGGCGACCGTGCTGGTCTCAACCTCGGGCGCCGGCAGGAACAGCCAGGCGATCCGGTCATCCCGAAACACCGAGGCCCAGGCCGCCACGGCGGCCATGAACAACAGCAGAACCACCGTCAGAACCAACCCCATGCCGCGGGATTGCCTCTCAGATTGCGCGGTGCCCCGGGCGCCGAAGACGGTCATCCGCTCCAGCTCGCTCTGCTCCTCGGGGCGGGGCGGCATCTGGTTGCGGTCGGCCTCCGGGGCGCGGCGCGAAGCGTCCACGGGGGCCTTCGCGCGGGCGGCACGCAGGTCCGGCACCTTGCCCGGCATCTTGCCGGAGGGGAGATCCCGTGCGGCCTTCAACCCGGTTTTCGGGGGCTTGGCCGTAGCTGTCGCGGAGGCGGTGGGCGAGGCGGCGATCTTGGGGCTTGGCGGCGTGGCCAGGGGGGCTTCGGCCGGGCGTTTGCCGAACCGCTTGCGCTGTTTCCGTTTCAAGGCCTTGGCCGCTTTTGCCACGGCGGGCGGCACGTCGGGCGCCGCGACCGGGGGTTTCGCGGCACCCTCTGGCGAAGCCGGGGCCGTCACTGCGGCTCGGGGCGCCTGGCGTGCCGTCTGCGAGGGCGCGGATTTCGGCGCGGCGGTGTCCGGGGCAGGGCGCACACGGCGGGTGAATATCCCGCCGAGCCGCGCCCCTAGGCCCGTACGCGGAGCCTTGGGGCTGTCCGGACCCTCGGGGCCACGGCGCAGACTTGCGATGCTGGCGGCCTGATCGGCGAGGGTCTTGTCCTCGGCCACCGGGATGGTGGCCCTGGGGCTTGGCGGCGCCAGCGGCGCCGGTTCGCCGGAAGGCTCCTTCACCCGGTAGGCAAAGCGGCGCATGGCTGAGGGTTCGATATCCAGCCCAGGATCGGTCACGCGCGCGGCGGCTTTGCCGGCCGTGGCCGCGTCCTTGGACGCGGAGGCGTCCTGTGGCGGATTGGCGTCCAGTGGCGGCGTGGCGTCCTGTGGCGGGGGTGCGGCAGCGCGGGTGGCGGCCATGGGCGGGGCGGTATCGCGCGCCTCTGTGGCGGCGCGCACGGAAGCGAAGGCGAACAGGCCCTCTTCGCTGTCGCCCTCGGCAGAGGTCCCGGCGGAGGTAAGGGCGCCCGTCTCCGGGTCTGCTGACGGGGCTGACGTTGGCCCCTTGTCCGGCGCTGTTTCCGAGGCGTCGGAGGCCGTGGCTGTCGGGGCCGGATCCACCTCGTCCGCATCGCGCGCCGGCGCGCGTTCGGATTGTTGATTGGTCAGATCGGGGGGGGCTGGGGGCGCCGTGGCAAGGTCGCGGGCCGAACGGAAGGCCGGGGCGCTGTCCAGCGTTTCATTTTCGCGATCCTCGGCACCGACGGGTTCACCACCTGGCGTGGGGGCGAGGGCGGCAGACGCCCCCGTCGATTGCGGCGGAGTGGGCAGGCGTGCGTCGCCCAGGATCCGGATCCAGACCGCGTCTTTTTCCAACTCCTCCCCGGCGGGGAGAAGGCGGGCGGCATGCCGCGACAGTCCCAGGAATGGCTCTCCCAGGAAGTCGCGCCCTTCGGGCAGGGCGACGAAGGACAGCGGCGCAAACCCGTGTGACAGGGCGAATTCCTCCGCCTCGTCCAGGGTGTCCAACGCGACAATGGCGACATGCGTGACCTCCCCGGAGATGGAGGTCGCATAGGAAAGCTCCTCCAGCTCGTAGGGGGTGACCCCATGGAGCGCCTGTTCCACGATTTCGCGCCGTTCCGCCTCACCGGCATGGCCGGTGGGCACGGTGAGATAGCGCAGTTGGTCATCCGGTATCACCAGTTTGCACAGGATCGGGTCGCCATCGGTAAACAGCTCGGCCTTTTGCCGCAGGTCTTCCAACTGAGCGGTGAAATCGTCGGCAGCCGGCTCGGCTGTACCGATCCGTTCCCACCCTGGAGAGGCGCGGTGGAGCAAGGCGATTCCGTCCGCTCCGAAATTCAGTGCAAAATCCGGTCGCATCTCGGCCGTCTGAAGTTTCCGATGTTTCTTTTCGTTCCGACCCCATCCGGGGCGGTCGCATTAAGACCGGCGCCCAAGCCCCGGTTTGTCGGGAAATTCTAGCCCAACTCGTCTTCGAGGGAAACCAAAACAAGGGACGGGGCCGCGCACGGCCCCGATCCCGCTTTCTCTGCCGCGATCAGGCGGTCGCGGCCTTCAAAGCCTGATCCAGATCGGCAATCAGGTCATCAGCATCCTCGATCCCGATGGACAAACGGACCACCTCCGGCGCGGCACCGGCGGCTTTCTGCTGATCGGGGCTGAGCTGACGGTGGGTGGTGGAGGCCGAATGGATGATCAACGACCGGGTGTCGCCCAGGTTGGCGACGTGGCTGAAGATCTCTACCGATTCGACCATTTTGACGCAGGCGTCGTAACCGCCTTTCAATGCGATGGTGAACAGCGCACTGGCCCCCTTGGGGCAGATGCGCGCGGCGCGCTCCGCATAGGGGGAGGACGGCAGCCCTGCATATGTGACGCTTTCGACGGCGTCGTGCTGCTCCAGCCAGGCGGCGACCTTCTGCGCGTTTTCCACGTGGCGCTGCATGCGCAGGCTCAGCGTTTCGATGCCCATCAGGGTGTAATGCGCCGCCTGGGGGTTCAGGGTCATGCCCAGGTCGCGCAGGCCGATGGCGATGCCGTGGAAGGTGAAGGCGAGGGGGCCGAAGGTCTCGTGAAAGGTGAGGCCGTGATAGGCCGGCTCCGGCGCGGAGAGGGAGGGGAACTTGTCGCTGGCGGACCAGTCGAATTTCCCCGAATCAACCACGACGCCGCCGGTGACCGTGCCGTTGCCGGTCAGATACTTGGTCATCGAATGCACGACCAAAGTCGCGCCATGTTCGATCGGCCGGCAGAGGTAGGGGGTGGCGGTGGTGTTGTCGACGATCAGCGGGAGGCCGGCGTCATCCGAGATCTTCGCGATGGCGTCCAGATCGGTCACATAGCCGCCGGGATTGGCGATGGATTCGCAGAAGATCGCGCGGGTATCGTCGTCGATCGCGGCGGCAACGGCGGCCTGGTCGTCGAAATCGACGAACTTGGCTTCCCAGCCGAAGCGCTTGATCGTCTGGCTGAACTGCGTGACCGTTCCACCGTATAGGCGCGTCGACACGACGACATTGCGTCCGGGCGCCATCAGCGGGAACAGCGCCATCAGTTGTGCCGCATGGCCGGAGGAGCAGCAAACCGCGCCGGCCCCGCCTTCCAGCGTCGCCACACGCTCCTGAAGGACCGCGACGGTCGGGTTGGTCAGACGGGAGTAGATGAATCCCACTTCCTGAAGGTTGAAAAGCGCAGCAGCATGATCGGCATCGCGGAAGACATAGGCGGTCGTCTGGTAGATCGGCGTCTGCCGGGCCCCGGTGGCCGGATCGGGCCTGGCGCCTGCGTGGATTTGCAGCGTGTCGAAACCATGTGTCATTTCTTGTCCTTCCCTTGGGCTGTTTGCCAAGGGGATTAGGCGATGTGGCGCCCATGCTCAATGTTTTCCGCCATGGTCGCAGCGGAGGTTCGGGGGCAAACCTCCGGCCAAAAGGTTGAAAAAGCGTTAAAACAAAAGCTTGAAGGACGAAATTGGCGCGATCTAGCGCATCCAGTAGCCTTCGCGTTTCAACTTGTTGCGGATCGCCTGCTCTTTCCGTGGCAGGTTGCCGCGATCGAACAGGGCGCGCGCCTTCTGACCACGTCCCTGAAAGATCATCCTTTTCAGCGGTTCATGCTTTTTCAACACTTTCTTGATCTTGTTGGGCGACGTCACCGTTTCCAGCACGTCGATGACACGATCGCTTTCGCGCGCATATAGCAGGGGTAGAAGACGATAGTGACAGGTGACGCGGCCGTCCAGCAGGCCGGAGGGCAGGGTGTCGCGGCCACCGCCCAGCGAATGGATGACCAGGGGCAGCGCGACCTGATCCAGCCAGGGGGTCAGGCTCTGGCATTCCAGCGCGCGGGGCGGATCGTCCCGGATCGCCACCGCATAGTCGAGAAACCGCTGCCCGAACACCTGCGGGCAATTGTAGAAAAAGAAACCAGCATTGAAATACAGGTACTTACGCCAGAATTCGTCTGGTTGGCCTGGATCCAGGGAGCTTTCGAATTCCAGTCCGAACTTGTCATAGAGGGATTTCCAGATCTCGGTGTAGCCGGGGCCATAGAGCTCGATTTGCGGCCAGGTCCCTTCCCGGCGCAAGGATGCGGTCGGTCTGTCGAAATCGAAGGGGACGGAAGCGAGATCACCGGTAATCAGGGTATCCGTGTCGAAAAATACGAAATTATCGCGTTCCGGCAGTGCAAGAAGCGCCTCGATCTTGTTGCCGTAAGGGTAGTCCTGGCCAAAATGATGCGAGGTGAAGGGAAGGATTTCCGCGCCCAGCTCCGCCAAAAGTTCGCGCGTCTCAGCGTGGCGGATGCGCGGATCCTCCGCCCACAACGGCCCTGGCTGTGGCTCCGCCACCAGAAGGCGGCCGGTGAAATCCGGGCTCATCGCGCGCAGGGAGGCGGCGAAGATCACCGCTTCGAACTCCAACCTCCCGCCCTGTGCCACGATCATGATATTGAACGCTTGGCTTTCGCGATCGCCTCTTGTCATACTTGCCCTGTCCGAACCGGATCTGAAACGTTCCTATTTTCCGGGTTGAGTATAGGGGGGCACGGACAGTTCGGGAACCACCCTCCGGTTCGCTCTGGGAAAGGTCGTTTCAAATGCTGCATTTAATCTTGTTCGCGTTGACATCCGCATTGGCGGTGACCGGTGGACGGGACAGGCTGGTCACCCCCGCTGACAATGTTCCGCGCTTGCCCGTTTTCGAGTCTGCGCCGGATTTCGTGGCCGAGGACCAGGCGCCCAGCGGCCGGTTCCTGACCGCGACGGAGGTCAAGCCGATCCTTGAGGCCACCCGCGCGAATTGGGTGGCTGTGCGCGATTACGGCGGGCAGGACCTGCTGTATGTTACGCATCTTTGGGCCTGGCGCTGCGGGATGCATCAGATCAGCTTGTCGGTCAACGGCAGCCCGGCCGAGGTCTGGCCGCTGCCGGACTGCCATCTGGAAACGAACGCGCCGTCGGCCATCACACCCGCAGACGGCGATCCGTACCGTGCGTTTCCGCCTGGCTTCGTGCAGCAGGTCAGGGTGGAGATTCTCTACGACGACCTGACGACGACCTTCGCGGATTTCGACCGGACGGCGATTTTGATGCCTTGATGCGAAGGATGAGGTATGGCGCGTAACCCACTGGCCTTTCTCAAAAAGAGGCATGGCCGGTTGCTGATTCAAGTGGGGGGGAATGGTGGGCGACCCTGGAATCGAACCAGGCGTGGGTCTCCCCGGCGGAGTTACAGTCCGCTGCCGCACCTTGCAGCCCGTCGCCCGTCCCGCACCCTCGGGCGCGTTTCGTGTGGGGTGAGTATCGCCGCGGATCGGGGGCGTCAACAGGAAAATCCCGCCGATGTCATCACCGCGGCCAGGCCATTCCCAAGCGGGCGCTTTCATGTCATGACCGCGCAGCTGCAGGCGGGAGCGTAGAGATGAAGAAACCGAAATGGGTGGTCGAGAAGGAACAGGCCAAGCGGGCGGCCGCGTCCGAGACCTTGTGGCTGTTCGGTCTGCACGCGGTACGCGATGCCCTTCGGAATCCGCGCCGCGAGAAGTTGCGCCTGATCGTGACCAAAAACGCGCTGGACAAGCTGGCGGAGGCGGTCGCCCAAGCGGAAATCGAGCCGGAGATGTCCGACCCGCGCCGGTTCGACGCGCCCCTGGATCCGCAATCGGTGCACCAGGGCGCCGCGCTGGAGGTCAAACCGCTGGATTGGGGGCCGGTCGAGGAGGTCTGTCTGGGCGACGGCATCCGCCCGCCCTGTGTGGTGCTTCTGGATCGGGTGACGGATCCGCATAATGTCGGGGCGATCCTGCGCTCGGCGGAGGTGTTCGGCGCGGCGGCGGTGATCGCGCCGCGTCACCATTCCGCCCCGGAAACCGGCGCCCTGGCGAAGACTGCCAGCGGCGCGTTGGAGCGTCAGCCCTATCTGCGGGTCACGAACCTGGCCCGCGCCATCGACCAATTGCGCAACATGGGCTACCAGGTGCTGGGCCTGGCCGGCGAGGCGGAGCAGGAGATCGGCGTCGCCCTTGCGGAGCGCGCGGGCAGGCCCGTCGCCCTTGTCCTGGGTGCCGAGGGGCCGGGCCTGCGGCAAAAGACCCGAGAGAGCTGCGATGCCCTGGTGCGGATTGATTTCGCGGGTGCTTTCGGGTCGCTGAACGTTTCAAACGCGGCTGCCGTGTCGCTTTATGCGGCGACGCGCCCCGGGGGGTGAGAGGCGGCAATCGAAGGGCGCGGATGAAGGAGCGTCGCGATCTGCGGCAGGCGGCCTGACGGCCGATCTTCGCCTCGTGATCCTGGATACCTGCACGGCAGCGCAAAAAACCTGTGGATGTTTCGCCGACGTCCACGCCATCTTCACATTCCTATTACCTACTCTTCCCGGTGGATCGCGGACCCCCATATTTTCAGCAGGACACCGGCACGGAACGCCGGTGCGTCCTTTCACTGTCCCTCGTTCCGAACTGCGCCCGGTCTTTCGGGGCCGGGCGCTTTTTCCACGATGCACCGGGTGCACCGCCATGCCGGCAGAGCGATTGCGCCCGGCCTTGGCACCGTGCAGGATCCCCGCATGACCATGACCGACCCAGACATCCATCGCATCCTGACCCGCACCCGTGTGATCGCGGTGGTCGGCGTCTCGGCCAATCCGGTGCGTCCCAGCAATTATGTCGCCCGCTATCTGTCGCTGAAAGGGTACCGTGTGGTTCCCGTCAATCCCGCCCTGGCCGGAGAGGAGTTGTTCGGCGAGACGGTGCACCCCTCCCTGACGGAGGCCGCGCGGCATGTGCCGGATATCGACATGGTGGATCTGTTCCGTCGATCCGAACATGTGCCGCCACTGGTCGACGAGGCGCTGGAAGTCTTTCCCGAACTGGCTACGATCTGGATGCAGATCGGGATTATCCATGACGGTGCCGCCGAAACAGCGCGGGCGCGCGGCGTAGAGGTGGTCATGGATCGTTGTCCGAAGATCGAATATCAGCGCCTGTTCGGCGAATTGCGCATGGGCGGGTTCGCGACGGGCGTGATTTCCTCGAAGCTCTAGGCAGGCCCAGGCGGTCGGGGCAGGGCGCCCGGGCGGATCAGCCTCGCCTGGCCTTCTCCACCAGACCCGAGGTGCCGTCGCGGCGGTCCAGCTCGGCCAGCACGTCGTCCAGGGAGACATCGCGCGCCGCCAGCATCACCAGCAGGTGGTAGAGGACATCGGCGGCCTCCGATGTCAGGCGGTCGCGGTCGCCCTTCACGGCCTCGATGATGGCTTCCACGGCCTCTTCGCCGAATTTCTCCGCGCATTTCTCAGGGCCGCGCGCCAACAGCTTCGCGGTCCAGGAGGTGTCGGGATCGGCGCCCTTGCGGGCCTCGATCGTTGCGGACAGGCGGGAGAGTGCGGTCATGTCAGTCTCATCGGTATGCCGGCGGCGGCCATGTGGTCCTTGGCCTCGCGGATGGTGTGGTCGCCGAAGTGAAAGATGGACGCGGCCAGCACGGCGGAGGCCCCGCCCCGTGTCACGCCTTCCACCAGATGGTCCAACGTGCCGACCCCGCCCGAGGCGATGACCGGCACCGCCACGGCATCGGAAATCGCGCGGGTCAACGGCAGGTTGAACCCGGCGCGCGTGCCGTCGCGGTCCATGGAGGTCAGAAGGATCTCTCCCGCGCCCTTGGCGGTGACGGTGCGGGCGAATTCCACCGCATCGATGCCGGTGGCACGGCGGCCGCCATGGGTGAAGATCTCCCACCGTCCCGGCGCCACCGTCTTGGCATCGAGGGCGCAGACGATGCATTGGCTGCCGAACCGGTCGGCGGCTTCGGCCACCACATCGGGATTGGCCACGGCGGCGGAATTGAAGCTGACCTTGTCTGCCCCGGCCAGCAGCAGCGCCCGCACGTCGTGATGGGTGCGGACCCCGCCGCCGACGGTCAGCGGAATGTAGCATTGTTCCGCCGTGCGGGTGACCACATCGAACATGGTTCCGCGATTCTCGTGGGTGGCGTGGATGTCCAGGAAGCACAGCTCATCCGCGCCTGCGGCATCATAGGCGCGCGCGGCGTCCACGGGGTCGCCCGCATCGCGGAGGTCGACGAAATTCACGCCTTTGACCACGCGGCCATCGGCGACATCAAGGCAGGGGATGATCCGGGTCTTCAACATGACCGCTTGATAGGCGCTGCGGCAGGCGGCGTCCAGCGGGTGGTTGGAACCTGCGGCCCAGCTGCGGGTTGGGCGGAAGATTCCCAAAGGAGGCCCCGATGTCGCATCCCATCTTCAAACCCGTCCTTGCCGCCACAGCGCTGGTCCTGACCTTGGTCACGCCCGCGTTGGCGGATTTCGAGCGTCACCGCGCCGATGGCAGTGTCAGCGCCGTGATGGACCGTCTGCAATCGCTGGTGGAGGAAAAGGGCGCCACGGTCTTTGCCCGTGTCGACCACGGCCAGGGCGCCCGCGACGCCGGGTTCGATCTGGCCCCGGCAGAGCTGCTGATTTTCGGAAACCCTCGGCTTGGCAGCCCTGTGATGCAGGAAGATGCGCTGGCCGGGCTGGTCCTGCCGTTGCGGATGCTGGCCTTTGAGGATGACGAAGGTCAGGTCTGGATCGCTTACGAGGAGGTCGAGGAAATGGTCGACGATCTTGATGTCGATGACGATCTGGAACAGCTGGAGAAGATGGAAGACGCGCTGGAGAACTTTGCACGGGGCGCCGCCAGTAGCGGCTGAAGGCAATTCGGCAAATCTGTGCCGCCTCCGGCCTCCCTCCGCCCCGATGGCCTCCCTTCGGGCCGAAATACCGCAGGGGTGAATTGAGCGCCGCGCGCTCAAGAGGGGGCAGCGCCCCCTCTGCTCCCGGTCCGTCTCGGCCCGGCCATCATGACGCCGGCGCCCGTGCCGCTTCCTTTTCAGGTTGCCCCGTGCTCTTTCAATGCCGCCAGCGCTGCGCCCAGGTCCAGCGCACCGTCATAGAGCGCGCGACCGGAGATCGCGCCGTTCAAGGCCGCGCCGCAATCGCGCAGGGCGATCAGGTCGGCCAGGGAAGACACCCCGCCAGAGGCGATGACCGGGACCGACACGGCCCGCGCCAGATCGGCGGTGGCGGGAATGTTCGGCCCCTGCATGGCGCCGTCGCGGTTGATGTCGGTGTAGATGATGGCGGCGACGCCTGCGTCTTCGAAGCTGCGGGCCAGGTCGGTGACCATAACGTCGGTTTCCGTCGCCCAGCCCTTGGTCGCGACCCGGCCATCGCGCGCGTCGATCCCCACGGCGACCTGGCCGGGAAAGGCGCGGGCGGCCTCGCGGACCAGATCGGGGTTTTCCACCGCGACGGTGCCCAGAATGACGCGGGCCAGCCCCTTGTCCAGCCAGGCCTCGATCGTGGCCATGTCGCGGATGCCGCCGCCCAGCTGGGCCGGCACCTTGGTGGCCTTCAGGATCGCCTCCACCGGCGCGGCGTTCACCGGGGTGCCGGCAAAGGCGCCGTTCAGATCCACCAGATGCAGCCATTCGCAGCCGGCGTTCACGAACTCCCTCGCCTGGGCTGCGGGATCGTCGTTGAAGACGGTGGCCTGGGCCATCTCTCCCTTGAAGAGGCGCACGGCCTGGCCGTCTTTCAGGTCGATGGCGGGGTAGAGGATCATGGCGTCGGTCCTTTCGCGGGCTGTCCGGGTCGGGCGCCTCTTTGCATGACGTTGCGCCATTTGCAACGCGGCCTGCGCGGCGGGCTTGATCGGATCGGGGGCGCGCGGCACCATCGCCGGACAAAAGGGAGGAATGAATGATGCGTGGATTTCTGACGGGCCTTGCGGTCCTGGCGCTGGGCGCGGGGGCGGCGCTGGCCGATCCGGTCGAAGGCGTCTGGCAGACCGAGGTCGACGATGGCGCCTATGCCCATGTTACCATAGCGCCCTGCGGCGCGAAGCTGTGCGGCGTGATGTCCCGCAGCTTCAACGCCGAGGGCGAATACAAGGCCGTGCACCTGGGGCGGAAGCTGGTCTGGGACATGGTGCCCGAGGGCGGTGGAAAGTACCGTGATGGCAAGATCTGGCAGCCGTCCACGGATAATGTCTACCGCTCGAAAATGGACATGACCGGCGACACGCTCAAGGTGGCGGGCTGTTTCGGGCCGATCTGCAAGAAGCAGAACTGGACGCGGGTGAAGTGAGCGGCGGCGCGGGGCGCCTCCCCGCGTCGCGCGCTGTTTTGGGGGCGTGGTTGCCCCCTCTCCGTGAACCGGTTGACCGGGTGCAGCCGAGGGGAGGGGGACGCTGTCCCCCTCTTGAGCCTGCGGCTCAATTCACCCCCTGCGGTATTTCGGCCCGAAGGGACCGGCGTGCCGCGTCGACCCGTGACTCGGTCGGCGGCGCGGGGCCAGGGGGTGGGTCAGGGCGTCCAGGTCAGGAAATTGGCGATCATGCGCAGGCCGGTGGCCTGGCTTTTTTCCGGATGGAACTGCATGCCCAGCATCGTGTCGCGCCCCACCAGCGCGGTGACTTCGGCTGCGCCGTAGTCGACATGGGCCAACCGCTGGGCGGCGCTGTTGATCTGCATGTGGTAGGAATGCACGAAATAGCAATGCTGGCCCGTTTCCACCCCGTCAAAGATCGGGTGGGGGCTGTCGATCACCAGGTCGTTCCAACCCATATGCGGCACTTTCAGCCCGGACGCACCCGGTTCGATCCGGGTGACCGCGCCGTCGATCCAGCCCAGTCCGGGCGTCTCGCTGTATTCATGGCCTGTCCGGGCCATCAGCTGCATGCCGACGCAGATGCCCAGGAAGGGGCGGCCGCGGGTTTCGACCGCCTCTGTCAGGGCTTCCAGAAGGGAGCCGCCGCGCACCGCGTCCAGCGCGTTGCGGCAGGCGGGAAAGGCACCGTCACCGGGCAACACGATCCGATCCGCGCGGGCGACGTCCTCGGGCCGGGCGGAGACGATGACCTGGCCGGCATCGACTTCGGTCGCCATGCGCTGGAACGCCTTCTCGGCGGAGTGGAGGTTGCCGCTTTCGTAGTCGATGAGAACTGTCAGCATGGTCACAGCGTGCCCTTGGTCGAGGGGATCACCCCGGCGCGGCGCGGATCGGGTTCGACCGCCATGCGCAGGGCGCGGGCGACGGATTTGAATGTCGCCTCCGCGACGTGGTGGGCGTTGAACCCGTGCAGGGCGTCGACATGCAGGGTGACGCCGCCATGGGTCGACAGCGCCTGGAAGAATTCGCGCACCAGTTCGGTATCGAAGCTGCCGATCTTGTGTGCCGACATCGCAACGTTCCACACCAGGTAGGGCCGTCCGGACAGGTCCAGCGCGGTGCGCACCAGCGCGTCGTCCATCGCCAGCAGGCAATCGCCGTAGCGGCGGATCCCGGCCTTGTCGCCCAAAGCGCGCGCCAGCGCCTGGCCCAGGGCGATGCCCGTGTCCTCCACCGAATGGTGGTCGTCGATATGGGTGTCGCCCTTGCAGGTGATGTCCATGTCGATCAGCGAGTGTCGGCACAGCTGATCCAGCATGTGATCGAAGAAACCGATGCCGGTGTCGATCCGCCCCGTTCCGGTGCCGTCAAGGTCGATCCGGACGGAAATCTCCGTCTCGGCGGTGGTGCGGGTGATCTCGGCCTGGCGCATGGCATCCCTTTCGTGGCGAGGCGTGGCAAGGGCCCCGGCGGGCCGGAGCTGTCGGGAAGAGCTATAGGCCGCTGGCGGCGGGAGGTCGAGAGCAGCGCCGCCGGGGATCAGCCGGTTTTGCCCAGCTCCCCGATGTCCAGCACGGGGGAGGCGTCCAGATCGCCCGCGTCGAGCATGTCCGCCACACGTTCCAGCGCCGCCACGATCATGGCCTGTTCCCAGCTGTCGAGGGTTTCGAACTTCTTGACATAGCGCTGTTGCAGGGGGTCGGGGGCCTCGTCGATGGCGGTCTGGCCGGCAAGGGTGATGTTGATGATGGTCTGGCGGCGGTCACGGTCTGACTTTCGCCGCTCCACCATGCCCTTGGTCGCCAGTTTGTCGATCAGCGCGGTCATGGTGGCCTGGGTCACCCCCATGCGCTGCGCGATTTCCGAGGGCGTGGCGTGGCCCTTTTCGTTGATCACCTGCATGACGCGGAACTGCACAGCGGTCAGCCCGGCTGCCTTGGCCAGGCGGCGACCATAGAGTTCGGTCGCGCGCAGGATGCGGCGCAACGCGATGAGGCTGATATCTGTGCGGTCCATGGCTCTCCCCGGCGGTGGGCCTCATCTGCGGCCTTGGCATCAAAGCAGCTTGAGCCGGGGGTGGCAAGTTCCCTGCTTGGCCCTATGAGTCGCGACATTTTGTCGGACTAAGCAAAACTCATGGCAATATCGAAGGAGTAAAACTCTCTTTAAACAGTATGTTGCGCAAAAATGTGCCGTTAGGGGAAGAAAATTGCTTAGCCTATTGAAACAATTTCCTCAGGCCGTATGTTTAGTAACAACAAAGGAAAGCAGAGGAGCATGACGCGTGAAAGATATCCTGAACGTCACCAAGGACGATCTGGCCCTGAGAAAACCCCGGGCCGAAGACGGCGCGGCCATCTGGGATCTTGTGCGCGAATGCAAGCCGCTGGATGAGAACTCCATGTACTGCAACCTGATCCAGTGCGATCATTTCGCGGATACCTGCGTGGTCGCCGAAACGTCGGGCGACCCGGTGGGCTGGATCTCGGGCTACCTGCGTCCCGATGACCCCGAAACGCTGTTTGTGTGGCAAGTCGCCGTGTCGGAACGCGCGCGCGGCCGTGGCCTGGGCAAGCGGATGCTGACGGAACTGGTCACGCGGCCGGAATGCGAGGACGTGACCCGCCTTCAGACCACGATCACCGCCGACAACGACGCCAGCTGGGCGCTGTTCTCAAAGTTCGCGAAAACCGTGAGCGGTGACCTGTCCAGCGAGGCGCATTTCAAGCGGGGCGACCATTTCGACGGCAAGCATGCCACCGAACATATGGTCACGATCGAATTCGAGGAGTTGGAACAGTTGCTCGGCCGCGCCGCCTGAGCCTGTTTCGCCAACCTGAACATTTTCCGAGATACGGAAGGATACCACATGACTGCCACGGCAGGACACAAGGACATTTTCGAACGCCGAGAGAGCGAGGCCCGCTCCTATTGCCGGGGGATGAGCGCTCTGTTCACCTCGGCCAGCGGCTCGGTGATGACGGACAAGGACGGCACGGAATATATCGATTTCCTGGCTGGCTGTTCGTCGTTGAACTACGGCCACAATGACCCGGACATGAAGACCGCGCTGGTGGAGCATATCACCAGCGACGGCATCGCCCATGGTCTGGACCTGCATACCGACACCAAGGGCAAGTTCCTGTCCGCCTTCGAGGATCACATCCTCAAACCGCGCGACATGGACCACCGGGTGATGTTCATGGGCCCGACCGGGGCCAATGCCGTCGAGGCGGCGATGAAGCTGGCGCGCAAGGTGACGGGCCGGACCAACGTGATCGCGTTCACCAACGGGTTCCATGGCGTGACCATGGGTGCGCTGGCTGCGACCGGTAACGCCTATCACCGTGGCGGCGCCGGCATGGCGCTCAACGGCGTGACGCGGATGCCCTATGACGGGTACATGGGCGGCAGTGTCGATACCGCCGATCTGCTGGACTCCATGCTGAACGACAAGTCGTCGGGCATGGACGCGCCTGCCGCGATCATCCTGGAGACGATCCAGGGCGAGGGCGGCCTGAACGCCGCATCGCAAGCCTGGGTGGAGCGTGTGGGCCGGCTGGCGAAAGAGCACGGCGCGCTGCTGATCATCGACGACATTCAGGCAGGCTGCGGCCGGTCGGGGCGGTTCTTCAGCTTTGAAGGCTGGGACGTGAAGCCCGATATCGTGACCATGGCGAAATCCCTGTCGGGCTTTGGCCTGCCGATGGCCATGATGCTGATCAAGCCGGAGCATGACATCTTTGGCCCGGCCGAGCACAACGGCACCTTCCGGGGCAACACCCATGCCTTTGTCACGGCCCGCGTCGCGATCGAGAAATTCTGGGCCGATGACAGCTTTGCCAAGGAGCTGGCGGAGAAAGCCACGCTGATCGAGACCAAGCTGGGCGAGTTGGCCGACATGGTCGATGGCTCCCGGATGAAGGGACGTGGCCTGATGCGCGGTGTCGATGTCGGCTCCGGCGAACTGGCCGAAGCGATCTGCGCCCGCGCCTTCGAGAAGGGCCTGATCATCGAGACTTCCGGTCCCGAGGACGAGGTGGTCAAGGTGCTTGCCCCGCTGACTACCCCGGTGGAAACCTTCGAGAAGGGCTTTGCCATCCTTCTGGAGGCCGCCACCGAGATCCTGCCCAAGACAAACAAGATTGCCGCGGAGTAACACCACATGATCGTACGTGATTTCAACGACCTGAAGACCACCGACAAGGCCGTCTCCGACGCGCGCTGGACCTCGGTCCGGATGCTGCTGGCCGGGGACGGGATGGGCTTCTCCTTCCACATCACCACGTTGGAAGCCGGGTCGGAACACACGTTCCACTACAAGAACCATTTCGAAAGCGTCTATTGCATGGCGGGCAAGGGGTCCATCACCGACCTTGCCACGGGCGAGACACACGAGATCAAGCCGGGCGTGATGTATGCGCTGAACCTGCACGACAAACACACCCTGCGCGCGGAAGAGGAGCTGGTGATGGCCTGCTGTTTCAATCCGCCGGTGACGGGGGAAGAGGTGCACCAGGCCGATGGCTCCTACGCCATTCCTGCCGACGCCTGAACAGAACCAAAGGAAGGGCCGCCGGAGAGACCCGGCGGTATCTCACATTTGACCGAAGCGAAACACACTGTCGAGAAGATTGGCGGCACGTCCATGTCGCGGCTGAATGATCTGGTGGACACCCTGTTCATCGGCAAGCGCAAGGATCCCTACAACCGGATCTTTGTCGTCTCTGCCTTCGGGGGGATCACCGATCTGCTGCTGGAGCACAAGAAATCCGGGGAACCGGGGGTCTATGCGCTGTTTTCCAGCGCGGAGGGCGACGCTGGCTGGACAGAGGCGCTGAACCGGGTGGCCGACGCGATGCGCAAGGCCCATGCCGACGTGCTGGATCACCCTGCCGATGTCGCCGTCGCCGACGGCTTTGTCCGCGAGCGGATCGAGGGCGCGCGCAACTGCCTGATCGACCTGCAACGCCTGTGCTCCTACGGGCATTTCCGGCTGAGCGAACACATGGCGCAGATCCGTGAATTGCTGTCCGGTCTGGGGGAATCCCATTCCGCACAGGTGACCGCGCTGCTGCTGCAACGTCACGGTCTGGACGCGCGGTTCGTCGACCTTTCCGGGTGGCGGGACGAGCGGGAACTGGATCTGGAAGACCGTATCGCCGCCGGTCTGGACGGGATCGACTTTTCCCGCGAAATGCCCATCGTCACCGGCTATGCCCAGTGCCGCGAGGGGCTGATGAAGGAGTTCGACCGCGGCTATTCCGAGGTCACATTCTCCCGGATCGCGGCGCGCACCCATGCGCGGGAAGCGATCATCCACAAGGAATTCCACCTGTCCAGCGCGGATCCCAAGCTGGTGGGCGATCACGTCCGCAAGCTGGGGCACACGAATTACGACGTGGCCGATCAACTGTCCAACATGGGGATGGAGGCGATCCACCCCAAGGCGGCCAAGACGCTGCGCCAGTCAGAGATCCCGCTGCGTGTCACCAATGCGTTCGAACCCGAGGATCCCGGCACGCTGATCGACGATCAGCCGGCCGAGGATCCGGCGGCGGAAATCGTCTGCGGGCTGAACGTCTATGCGCTGGAGCTGTTCGAACAGGACATGGTGGGGGTCAAGGGCTATGACGCCGCCACACTGGATATCCTGAAGCGGCACAAGGTGCGGATCGTGTCCAAGACCTCGAACGCGAACACGATCACCCATTACGTCGATGCGCCGCTGAAGGCGATCAAGCGGGTGGAGCGTGACCTGCTGGAGATCTATCCGGCGGCGGAACTTGACGTGCGCGCCCTGTCCATCGTGGCCATCATCGGCCGCGACATGTCCGGCCTGCGCCCGCTCAGCCGTGGTCTGGCCGCGCTGGAGGCCGCCGATATCGTGCCGCTGGCAGTACACCAGACGACGCGGTCGGTGGACGTGCAATTCGCCGTTGCCCGCGACGATCGCGATGCCACCGTGAAGGCGCTGCATGACGCGGTGATCGCCGCGCCCGAGGGGTCGAGCCTTTCGGCCGTGGAAAGGGCGGCCGCCTGAGCCGCGCCACCTGGCTGACCTGGCGTCCCGCGCCGGGCGGCACCGCAGGCCGCAATCGCCGGCCATCCCAGGTGGTCGATAAATAATTGTTTGACGGCAGTCGCTTGGGCGGCTGCCGTTTTTCGTTCGCCGGGCCGGGCGGGGTAGGGCGCGTTACAAAACCTTCACCGCGCCGATACATTTTCGTCTTCGCCGCCACGTAGATGCCCCTCAAGACCTTGGGGGGCATATCGCTTGCTACGTATCGAGAAACTCACGAAGACCTTCGGCGCCAACACGGCAGTCGATGCGGCGACCATCCACGTCGACAAGCCGATGATGATCGGCATCATCGGCCGGTCAGGCGCCGGGAAATCCACCCTGTTGCGGATGCTGAACCGCCTGACGGACCACAGCAGTGGGATGATCCGGTTCGGCGACCGCGACGTCACCGCCCTGCGCGGCGCGGCGAAACGCGCCTGGCAGGCCGAATGCGCGATGATCTTCCAGCAGTTCAACCTGGTGCCGCGCATGGACGTGGTGGCCAATGTGCTGCACGGAACGTTGAACCGCCGTTCGACCTTTTCGACCGTGTTCAACCTCTTCCCGACCGAAGATATCCACCGTGCCATCGACATCCTGGACCGTCTCGGCATCGCGGAACACGCGCCGAAACGGGCGGAGGCCCTGTCGGGCGGCCAGCAGCAGCGCGTCGCCATCGCCCGCGCCCTGATGCAGGATCCCAAGATCATTCTGGCGGATGAGCCGATTGCCTCTCTCGACCCGATGAACGCGCAGGTCGTGATGGAGGCGCTGCGCCGCATCCACGAGGAAGACGGCCGCATGGTCATCGCCAACCTGCACACGCTGGACACGGCGCGGCGCTATTGCGACCGGGTGATCGGCATGCGCGACGGGCGCATCGTCTTTGACGGGCTGCCCGAACAGCTGACCACCGGTGCCGCCCGCGACATCTACGGCGCCGATGCCGGGTTCTCCGAAGCTGCGACCTCCACCGAGATCGCGCGGCTGGACGATCCCCGCGGCGGGGAAGTGGAACCGATCCGCACCAGAGAGATCCGGGACGCGAAGGCCACGGTCTGAGCCACCCGGTACTGCACCGCCGGTGGAGGGGATCCACCGGCAAACATTCCAAGGGGAAAGTGACATGAAAAACCTTATCGCGGCCGTTCTGGCCACCACCGCACTGACCGGCGCCGCAGCTGCGCAGGACCAGATCGACGAGTTCCGCATCGGCATCCTGGGTGGCGAGAACGCGCAGGACCGTCTGAACAACCACGAATGCCTGAAGACCTACACCGAGGAAGCCCTGGGCGTCCCGACCAAGCTGTTCGCCCCCGCCGATTACGACGGTGTGATCCAGGGCCTGCTGGGCGGTACCATTGACATGGCCTGGCTGGGGGCATCCGCCTATGCCAAGACCTTCCTCTCCGACGCCGACGCGGTGGAGCCGGTGCTGGTCAAGATCAACCTGGACGGCTCCTTTGGTTATCATTCCGTCGGTTTCGCCCGCAAGGACAGCGGCGTGACCTCCCTGGCGGACATGAAGGGCAAGACGTTCGGCTTCGGCGATCCCAACTCCACCTCCGGCTACTTGATCCCCTCCATCGAGATCCCGACCGAGATCGGCGCCACGATGGAAAACGGTGACTACTTCGGCGAAGTCGTCTTTGTCGGTGGCCATGAGCAGACCATCGTCGCGGTCAACAACGGTGATGTCGACGCGGGCGTGACCTGGGCCGACGGTCAGGGTGAATGGGAAGACGGGTTCAATTCCGGCGCCCTGCGCAAGGCCGTTGACGCGGGCCTGATCGACATGAACGACCTGGTGGAAATCTGGCGCTCCAAGCCGATCCCCGAAGGCCCGATCGTGCTGCGCTCCTCCCTGCCGCAGGACGTCAAGGACAAGATGACCGCCCTGATCGACGGCATGTATGACGCCGACAAGGATTGCACCTACAACATCTCCGCCGGTGAATCCCTGGGCTTCAACCCGATCACCCATGACGCCTATGTCTCCATCGTCGAGGCGCGCAAGGCGAAATCCAACTGATCGCGGATCAGGTTCGGCGGGCTCCCGGTTTTCGGGAGCCCGCCTTCGTTCAAGGGGGTGCTTTCGAGATGACAGAGCTGACAGGCGATCCGCAGATGCGGCGCATACATGATGATTACCTTGCTCTGACACGTCGCAAGCGCCTGTATTCGGGCATGCTGCTGGCCGTGTTCGTGGCGCTGATGGCCTCCGGCTTCGTGCTGGCGGATGACCGCAACGCCGGCGGGTTCTGGGAGGGGCTGCACCGGGTCTTCGATTTCCCGGCCGATGTGCTGGGCGAGGCGGCGGACAAGGTGACCGAACTGCCCGGGCACATCATCACCTTCTTTCCCGCGTTGCTGGAGACGATCAATATCGCTGCCGTGGCTACCCTGGCCGGGGCGGTAATGGGCGCGCTTCTGTCGATGTTGTCAACGCGCGGGCTGGCCCGCTGGCCGCGTCTGACACCGTTGTTCCGGCGCATCATGGACGTGATGCGCGCCGTGCCCGAAATCGTGATCGCCCTGGTGCTGATCTTCGTGCTGGGCGGCGGGCCGGTGCCGGCGATGATCGCCATCGCCTTTCATACCACCGGCGCCTTGGGCAAACTGTTCTCGGAAGTGAACGAGAACGCCTCGCTGAAACCTGTGGAGGGGCTGGCCTCCGTCGGGGCGAACTGGTCGCAGCGCATGCTGCTGGGTGTGGTGCCGCAGGTCGCGCCCAACTACCTCAGCTATGCCTTGCTGCGGTTCGAGATCAACATCCGCGCCTCCGCCATCCTGGGGTTCGTCGGGGCCGGGGGCATCGGTTACGAGCTGAAGAACGCGATGTCCTGGGGTCAGGGCCAATATGACGAAAGCGCGGCGATCTTCCTGCTGCTGTTCCTTACCATCGTTGCCGTCGATCAGCTGTCGTCCTATGCCCGCGATCGCCTGACCCACGGCCGCCGCCGGGAGATGCTGGCATGACAATGACCGCCGATCACGCCGCCCTCAAACCCCAGGCCGAGGCGCTCTTCCGGCGCAAAAGGCGGGGGGCCATCGCGCTGCCGTTGCTGGTGCTGGCCTATCTGACCTACGCGCTCTTCGCCTTTGACGTGCCCGGCCTGATCGCCACGGCGACACCGGAGAACGGCAAGACCCTGATCCGCGACAGCTACAGCTACAAGACCCATGTCACCCGCGACAACCGCACCGCCCAGGTCACCATGGCCGTGGAAGGGGAGCGCAAGGGCGCCTATCCGGAGGGCCAGGCCCCCGACTGGGTCGACCTGGCCGGCCCTGAGGGCGTCACCCGGATCACGCTGCCGCGCGGCGGTGTCGTGACCTTCGGCCCGCAGGACGTCACCTTTGACATCCCCGATTACGGGCTGGTCACCGCGCGGCCCGGCAATGGCGGGGCCAACGCGACCTTCCCCCCGGGTGAGCTGCCGGACTGGATCAACGCTTCCAAGAACCGTGTGGCGATCACCCAGCCCGACGCCCGGCTGACCATCACCCGCCGCCGGTCCGAGGTGTTCCACTATTCCACCGGCTGGGAACTTTTCTTCTTTACCCTCGACAGCCCCTATCACGGGCTGGGCCCCGTCACCCTGGCCCAACGCGCCTTGGACGGTGAGGCCGGGGCGATCTGGCATGACTTCTGGTACAATCCCATGTGGATGCATGCCGCCGTGGTCTGGGCGCTGTTCGAGACGATCCTCATGGCCTTTCTCGGGACGTTCGGTGCGGCCCTCGTGGCGCTGCCCTTGGCCTTCCTGGCGGCACGCAACTTCACACCGCTGATGGTGGTGCGTCAGGTCGCGCGGCGGGTCTTCGACTTCTTCCGCGGGGTTGATGCGCTGATCTGGACCATCGTTCTGGCCCGCGCCTTCGGTCCCGGCCCGATGACCGGCGCATTGGCGATCCTGATCACCGATACCGGCAGTTTCGGCAAGATGTTCTCGGAGGCGCTGGAGAATGTCGACGGCAAGCAGATCGAGGGCCTGCAATCCACCGGTGCCCGCCCGATCCAGCGTTACCGCTTCGGCGTGATCCCGCAGGTGACGCCCGTGCTGCTCAGCCAGATCCTCTATTTCTTCGAAAGCAACACCCGCTCGGCCACCGTGATCGGTGCGATTACCGGCGGCGGCATCGGGCTGCTGCTGACCCAGGCGATGGTGACCCAGAAGGATTGGGAGGAGGTCAGCTATTACATCGTCCTGATCGTTTTGATGGTATTCGCCATGGACTGGTTCTCCGGCTGGCTGCGGCGCAAGCTGATTTCGGGCGACGACGGCGGTCACTGATCGCGCCGCGGCCCGGCGCACCCCATCCGCGCGCGCGCCGGTCCAGTACCGGGGCGCGCGTTTTCCGTTCCCCGAAAGGACCCGACATGCCCCGCCTCAGCGAAGACACCCCGTTCATCCATCCCGGCTGTGACATCACGGAAACCAGATTTGGGCGCTATGTCGAGATCGGGCAGGGCAGCCGTCTGGCGCATTCCGAGATCGGCGATTATTCATATTGTGATCGCTTCGCTGATATCGCCAATGCGACGGTGGGCAAGTTCTCCAACATCGCCAGCTATGTACGCATCGGCGCGACGGATCACCCGCTGGACCGCGCGGCGCTGCACCATTTCATGTACCGGTCCGAAGACTTGTGGGACGATGCGGAGAACGACGCGGCCTTCTTTGCGCGCCGCCGCGCCCGCCGTGCGGTGATCGGCCACGACACCTGGCTGGGCCATGCGGCGATGATCAAGCCCGAGGTCACGGTGGGGCATGGTGCCGTGGTCGCCGCCGGCGCTGTCGTCACCCGCGACGTGCCGCCCTATGTCATCGTCGCCGGCACCCCCGCCCGCATCCTGCGCCCCCGCCTTGCGGAGCCGCTGGCGGAACGGCTGATCGCCCTGGCCTGGTGGGACTGGCCCCACACCGCCTTGCGCACCGCCCTGGAAGATTTCCGCGCGCTGGACGTGCCGGCGTTTCTGGAAAAATACCGGGGGTAGGGGGCTAGCCGGGAGCGTTGGCCCGCGCATCATCCAGCATGCTCTCCACCCAGCCATCGAACCCCCGAAGGTAGTTCTCCAATTTTGCGATCTTCCCGGAAAACGACCCTATGTGAATATGGGTGATCTCCTCGTTCAACGCGGCAGATTGGTCCTTTTGAGGTTCCTTTTCTGCCTATTGGTAACAGGTGGGTCGAGAAGTGCGCTATGGCCGAGGATATCCCTAAGCGCGAGCTGAAAATAAAGCCTTCGAAGACAAATAGATCGCAAACCTCCCCCAACGAAAAAGGGCCCCCGCAGCGGGAGCCCTCTATCTTCAATATTCACCAAATACAGGCCGGGGATATGTGAGGAGGCCAAAGGCCTCCTCTTGCCGGTCCTTGATCAGAGGCCCATGCAATTGGCGTAATGCGTGACGGTCGCGGGCCAGTCGGAGAAGACGCCTTCGACGCCCACGTCCTGCGCCAGCACGTCCAGAACCACCAGGTAGTCGCTGTCGTTGTCCACGGCGGGGGTGATGGACTGGTAGTACCAGCCGCCGCCGGTGGCCAGCGGGCCGGAGCGTTCCAGGGTCCAGGCGATCAGCTTCAGGTCGGCATCCTTGGCGGCCTTGGCATAGGCGGAGGCCATGATCTCACCGTTCTCTTCGGTCACCATCATGTTGATGGAGGGGGCCAGATAGTTCACGCCCTGCTCTTTCAGCGCGGCGAAATCTTCGTTCCAGGTCTCGGCGTTCTGCTCGTCGAAGCCTTCGGACCATTCCACCAGATAGACGGCCTGTTTGCCGAACTCCGGCTCTGCCTTGATCCAGTACAGCACGTCATCCAGGTTGAAGCTCTGCGGGAACACGTCGGAGGCGGGAATGCCCGCGTCCTTGTATTCGTCGATCATCTTCTGGGCGTAATCTTCCTGAGTGAAGCCGTCAAAGGGCATCTCCACGGACGGGAATTTCAGCTCAGGGGTGAACTTGGCGCCCAGCGATTTGAACAGCTCGATCGATTCGGCATGGGTCATCAATGTGCCGGTGGTGGCATAAAGGTCGGTGCGCCAGTTGGCCGTGCCGTCCATGTATTCCTCGACCGTGGTGCCGGCGCGGTTGGCGGCGTCCATCTTGCCGTTCAGGGTCTTGAACTCGGCCAGGGTGATGTCCGAAGTGCGGCACTCGGCGGCGGCCTTCTGATCGCCGGAGGCGGCGGCGAAGGGGGTGGTGCACTTGTCACCCAGCTCGGTCGCCAGGATGTTGGTCGTGGTGTGCAGATCGTTCTGCGCGTGGCGGCAGACCAGTTCCTTGTCGGCGGTAAAGGCCACGTCGCATTCCAGGATGCCGGCACCCATGCGGGCCGCGGCAACATTGGATTGAACGGTATGTTCAGGGAACATCAGCGGCGCACCACGGTGACCGATGGAGAATTCGGAAGCCTCGAACGGGCCGGTGCAGGATGCCAGCTTGTCCTTCAGATCCCCTTCGGGCAGGGCGTCGATCAGGTAGAAGGGACGGGCGCCGATATTGACGGCGGTGTCAGCCAGAACGGCAGGCGCCGTAGCGGCAAGCATCGCCAGGGCGAGCGGGAATTTGGCAAAGGTCATGAGAGCCTCCAGAGGAAATTGCAGGTGCTCCGTGTCCCGCGTTCGCGCAACAGGAAGATGATGGTTTTCCAACAGTTTCTTGACGATCTGCCTGCAAGCCCATGCCGGGTGCGCGCGGGAGGGGGCGTCACGATCACTCGGCGGCAAGCGCGGTCGGCCCGGCCTGGGCGGCGAACCTGTTGGCGGCCTCTCCGCCCAGGTAGGCGATGCGCCCGCCGGCGATCGTGGCCTCAACCGCGCGGGTGGTGGCGTTGATCACGGTCAGATCGGCGCGCAGCCCCGGTGCGATCCGACCCCGGTCGGCCAGGCGTAGCACTTCCGCCGGGGCGGAGGAGATCATCGCCCAGGCGCGTGGCAAATCGGCCAGCCCGTCATCCACCAGCGCAAAGGCCGCTTGCGACAGCGCGGGGTAATAATAGTCGGACACCAGCACATCGCAGAGATTGGCGCGCACCAGGTCGGCGGCGGCGATATTGCCTGATTGCGAGCCGCCCCGCACCACGTTGGGCGCGCCCATCAGGATCGGATCGCCCACGGCACGGGCCAGGGCGGCGGCGGAGCGTGCGGTGGGGAACTCGCAAATCTTGGCGCCGATCATCGAATAGGTTTCGCGGGTCTCGCCATCGGGATCATCATGCGAGCCGTAGCTGATCCCAAGCTCGTCGAACCGCTCCGCCAGGCGGCAGAGATAGCGCGGTACCTCGCTGCGCCGGGCCCGGACGGCGCGCACCAGTTCCAGATGTTCCTGCGGTGTGCGCCCGGCGCGCCGTGCCCAGTCGCGCAGCAGGTCGGGCCGGGTCTCGGCCAGCGACAGGGCCTCGTCCAGGTGGTTGTTGAAGATCACGTAATCCACCCCGTGGCGGCGCACCGCCGCCAGCAGACGGGTTTCGGTGTCAATGGTATGTGTCTCGCAACGGATCTGGGCGCGCAGGTCCAGCACCGCCTCGGCCCGCCGGTAGCTGTCCAGCGCCTCCAGGAATTCCTCGGCCGCGTCGGGGCCACGGGTGCCACCCTCCCAGCTCCAGCTTTGGGCCAGCCAGGCGGTGGTCACCCCATGGGCGGCCGCATCGCGTTCGGTGGCACGCAACCCGGTGCGCAACGGGAACGGCGCGGTGGGGCGCGGCGCGACGTGGCGTTCAAAGGCATCGCCATGCAGGTCGATGATGCCGGGCAGCACGTAATAGCCGGTCAGGTCGACTTCGGGCAGGGGGCCGCGGGTGATCCGCCCATTGGAAAAGGCAACGGAGCGCCGTTTCAGCATTCCGTCCCGCAATATGACTGCCCCGGTCAGGCGCAGGGATGGCATCGTGTGGGTCATGGGGTTGCCCTGGTTGAAACCTGCTCTCTTTTGAGAATTGGGCTGTGGATAACGGCGGTTTGTATCGCTCGAATGACAGGTTTGCCCGAAAAAGCAGCTTTTTGCCGAGTGCGTGCAAAGGGGGGATGTGGTTGGGCGCAACGGCGATGCGATGTCGCGGAGGTTGGAGATGTGGAGGAGGGGCGCTGCCCCTCTGCCGCGCGGGGCGCGTCATTCACCCTGCGGTATTTTCGCCCGAAGGGGGTGCGGAATCGTCCTCGGCCAGGGTCAGGGTGACGCGGTCGGCGGCGAACCAGGCGCGTCCGAATTCCACCGCCCGGCCCTGGGCATCGGCATTGACCGAGGTGGTGCGTAACAGCGGATCTCCCTCGCGCAGGCGCAGCTGTGCCGCTTGGGTGGCGTTGGCCGGGCGGGCGGTGATGCGTGTCCAGGCGCGGGTGTAGTCGGCCACGCCCGCCTCGGCCAGCGCGGTGGTGACAGAGCCCTGCCGGGCGAGAGAGGCCGGCAGTTCGGGGAAACGCGCGGCCGGAAAGATCGAGCGGAACAGCGCGATGGCCTGGCCGTCAGCCAGTGATTCGCCATCCACGCAATGTACGGAGGTGCCGGGCGCGAGGGCCAGCGCCTCCGCCTCACGCCGATCGGCTGCCCGGGTTTCGGTGGCCAGAACCCGGCGCGCGGGCAGGCGCCCGGCGGCGCGCAGGCTTTGGTGAAAGCGCACGCGCCGGCCCAGCGGGTAGTCCGTGGGTCGCTGCGCCACGAAGACCCCCGCGCCGCGCCGCGCATGGGTCAGTCCGGCCTGCGCCAGATCGGCCAGCCCGCGCCGCACGGTGTGCCGGTTCACGCCGAACCGGGCGGACAGTTCTGCCTCGGTCGGAAGGCGGTCACCGGGGGCGTAGCGGCCCTTGGAGATGTCGTCGTGCAGCGCCTGGGCGATGCTTTGCCAAAGGGGGGTTCGGGGGGGCGGGGGGGTCATGTCATGAAATCTTCATCTGCTCGGGCTTGCCACCGGTTCGGGCGGGGCGTAAGGATTTGTCTAGTTGTATAGTTATCTAGACAAATACGCAAGGTGTCTGAATGGCAGCGCAAGAACTGAACGAAGCTCAATTGGCCCGGAGGGACTGGATGAGCCTGCTGGCCAAGGCCCCGGCCGCGGCGCTGGCCCGGCGTTGGGGCGGGCTGGGACTGGCCCCCGAATTCGACTGGCTGCGCGCGCCCGAGATCGGCGCCGTCATGGTGCGGGGTCGGGCCGGAGGTACGGGCGCGGCTTTCAACCTGGGGGAGATGACAGTGACGCGCTGCGCCCTGCGATTGGCAGGCGGCGATGTCGGCCATGCGGTGGTGCAGGGACGTGACCGGGACAAGGCGCGGGTGGCTGCGCTGGTCGATGCGCTGATGCAGGGCGCGCATGCGGCGGCGGTGCGCCGTGACCTGCTGGAGCCGCTGCGCGCAGAGATCCGGACACAGGCCGAAGCTCGCGCCGCCCGCGCCGCCGCCACGAAAGTGGAGTTCTTTACCATGGTAAGGGGAGAGGATTGATGACCGACACCACCACCCTGAGCGCCGACGCCCTGCGCGGCGGATTCAGTGATGCTCCTGCTCAATCCGCCCGCGCCTTTCGCGCCGCGCTTGAGGGCCTGGCCCGGCCCGGCACCGTTCAGGTCTTGGCTGATCTTGCCTCCGCCCCTGCGCCAACCAGCCCGGCCGCCGCGACGTTGTTGCTGACGCTTTGCGATCAGACGACGCCACTGCATCTGGCGGGGGATCACGACTGCGCGCCGCTGCGCGACTGGGTCACCTTTCACACCGGCGCCCCGCTGACCGGCGCGGCGGATGCGGTGTTTGCCCTGGGGGCATGGGACGCGCTGACGCCACTGGACCGGTTTGCCATCGGAACTGCTGAATACCCCGACAGGTCCGCAACCCTGATCGTCGACGGCTGGCCGGCTTTGCGGAATGTGACCCTGCGCGGACCGGGGCTGAAAGGCGACGGCCCGGCCCGCCTGCCGGAGGTCACGGCGTTCCGTGACAACCGGGCGTTGTTCCCCTTGGGGCAGGATTTCTATTTCACCGAAGGCGCCAGGCTTTGGGCGCTGCCCCGGTCCACGGAGGTACACTGATGTATGTCGCAGTTAAGGGCGGCGAGGCCGCGATCGACAACGCCCATGCCTGGCTGGCCGAGGAACGGCGTGGCGATCCGGGCGTGGCGGAGATGTCCGTGGCACAGATCCGCGAGCAGCTGGCTTTGGCGGTGAACCGGGTCATGGCGGAGGGGTCTCTGCATGATCCCGACCTTGCCGCCCTGGCGATCAAACAGGCGCGTGGCGACCTGATCGAGGCGATTTTCCTGATCCGCGCCTATCGTACCACGCTGCCCCGCTTCGGCAGTTCCACCCCTGTGGATACTGGCGCGATGACCTGTGACCGGCGCATCTCCGCGACATTCAAGGATGCGCCAGGCGGGCAGGTTCTGGGGCCGACTTTCGACTACACGCATCGTCTGCTGGACTTTGCACTGGCTGCCGAAGAGCTTGAACCGGCGCCCGCTCCGCAGGCCACGCCCCGCCGGGCGGCGACGCCGAGAATTTCAGATTTTTTGGGACAGGAGGGCCTGTTACAGGCTGAAGTTCAACCAGAACCTCAAGACGATATCCCTCCCGATCTGACACGCGAACCGCTGGAGCTGCCAGCCGGGCGGGCGTTACGTTTGCAGGCGCTGACGCGTGGCGACGAGGGGTTCGTTCTGGGCATGGCCTATTCGACGCAGCGTGGATATGGCCGGAATCACCCCTTTGTCGGGGAGCTGCGCATCGGCGCTGTCCCGGTGGAAATGCATCTCCCCGAGCTCGGCTTTGCCGTGGAGATCGGGGAGATCACGCTGACCGAATGCGAGACCGTGAACCAGTTCACCGGCTCCAAAACGGAGCCGCCGCAATTCACTCGCGGCTATGGGCTGGTTTTTGGCCAGACGGAGCGCAAGGCGATCTCCATGGCGTTGGTCGACCGTGCGCTCCGGTGGGAGGAATTGGGCGAAGACAATGCCGGCGCACCGGCGCAGGACGAGGAATTCGTGCTCTATCATTCCGACAATATCCAGGCGACGGGCTTTCTGGAACATATCAAGTTGCCTCACTACGTCGACTTCCAGAGCGAGTTGGAACTCGTCCGCAGGTTGCGGCGCGAGGCCGAGTCCCGCAACGCCCTGAAGCAGGATGCTGCGAAATGAGCGGCCTAATCCTCTCCGCCACCGTGGATGTCGTCGTAGTGGCGCGGGCGCCCGCCCTTCATCCCGCGGCCCGGTTTGCCCCGTCGGGCGCGAATTGCGGCCAGCGCGATCATGGCGGCGGCCAGACAAAGAAACAGGAGAAGGGCGTCGGACATGGCGTGGCCTCCCTTGCCGATCGGGTGCTCTGATGGATGCATATAACTTTGCCTATCTCGATGAACAGACCAAGCGGATGATCCGCCGCGCGATCCTGAAAGGGATCGCAGTGCCCGGCTACCAGGTGCCCTTTGCCAGCCGGGAAATGCCGATGCCCTATGGCTGGGGCACCGGCGGTGTGCAGGTGTCGGCCGCGACCCTGGTGCCCGAGGACACGTTCAAGGTGATCGACCAGGGCGCGGACGACACCACGAATGCCGTCTCCATCAGGCGGTTTTTCGAGAAGGTCGCAGGCGTCGCCACCACCGAGGAAACCGCCCACGCCACGATCATCCAGACCCGCCACCGCATCCCGGAGGAACCCTTGGGTGAGGGGCAGATCCTGGTCTATCAGGTCCCTATCCCCGAACCGCTGCGGTTCCTCGAACCTTCCGAGGTGGAGACGCGCAAGATGCATGCGTTGGAGGAATACGGGCTGATGCATGTCAAATTGTATGAAGATATCGCCCGTCACGGCGAAATCTCCACCTCCTACGCCTATCCGGTCAAGGTCGAGGGGCGCTATGTCATGGACCCCTCGCCGATTCCGAAATTTGACAACCCCAAGTTGTCCATGGGGGCAATTCAACTTTTCGGCGCAGGGCGGGAGCAACGCATCTACGCCCTGCCGCCTCATTGTGAGGTCGTCAGCCTGGATTTCGCGGATTACCCATTCCAACCCGGCAAGGCAGAGGCCGACTGCGCCCTGTGCGGCGCCGGCGACAGTTACCTCGACGAGGTCATCGTGGATGACGCGGGCGGACGGATGTTCGTCTGTTCCGACACCGATTATTGCCGTACCAGGCGCGCCGCCGGCCACCAGGGCCGCCAACCGCAGATCGAAGGGGCACGGCCATGATAGACATGATGCCAACCAGCACGGATCCGCTGCTGCGGGTCACGGATCTGGCCCGCTTCTACGGTGATCGGGTCGGCTGCGAGAACGTGAACTTTGATCTCTATCCCGGTGAGGTCATGGGGATTGTCGGGGAAAGCGGGTCCGGCAAGACGACCTTGTTGAATTGTCTTGCCGGTCATCTGGCGCCGGATCGCGGTGAAGTTCTGTTCGATATGGAGGGCCGGTTGACCGATACGGTCACCATGGCAGAGGCCGCCCGTCGTCATCTGGCGCGAACCGATTGGGCTTTTGTTCACCAGCATGCCCATGACGGCCTGCGTATGAACGTCTCCGCCGGTGGGAACGTTGGTGAACGGCTGATGGCCGTCGGCGCGCGCCATTACGGCCGCATACGGGACGAAGCGCAGGATTGGCTGGGCCGGGTGGAAATCGCCGGTGACCGGATTGACGACCGGCCCACCGCCTTTTCCGGTGGGATGCGTCAACGGTTGCAGATCGCGCGCAACCTGGTGACCGGGCCGCGGCTGGTGTTCATGGATGAACCTACCGGCGGGCTGGATGTCAGTGTCCAGGCGCGGCTGCTGGATCTGTTGCGCGGTCTGGTACGCGAAATGGGCCTGTCGGCGATCGTCGTGACCCATGATCTGGCTGTCGTGCGACTGCTGGCCGACCGGTTGATGGTGATGAAGGGCGGACAGGTGGTGGAGGCCGGCCTGACCGATCAGGTGCTGGACGACCCCCAGCACGGCTATACGCAATTGCTGGTCTCCAGCGTGTTGCAGGTCTGACGGGGCAATGCGTGGCAAAGGGGATGATGGGATGATTTCTGTTGAAAACGTGAGCAAGAGGTTCGTTCTGCACAATCAGGGCGGGGCCGAGATCCCGGTGATGCGGGACGCTGTGCTGTCGGTCGCCGCCGGGGAATGCGTCGGGTTGACGGGCGCTTCGGGGGCCGGGAAATCGACGCTGATGCGGATGATCTACGGCAATTACCTGACCGACAGCGGCGCGATCCGAGTAGGCGGTGTCGATGTGGCCTGCGCCGCCCCGCGGGAGATCCTGGCCCTGCGGCGGGAGACGCTGGGCTATGTCAGTCAGTTTCTGCGCGTTGTGCCGCGCGTGCCGACGCTGGACGTGGTGGCCGAGCCGCTGCGCGCCGTCGGCGTGGCAGAGGGCCCCGCGCGGGACCGTGCCCGGGAATTGCTGACGCGGCTGAACATCCCGCAGGGCCTGTGGGGCTTGTCGCCGACGACATTCTCGGGCGGTGAGCAGCAGCGGGTGAACATCGCGCGCGGCTTTGCCCATGCCTATCCGGCACTTCTGCTGGACGAGCCGACAGCCAGCCTGGACGCTGCGAACCGGGCAGTGGTCCTGGCCCTGATCGACGAGGCAAAGGCGCGCGGGGCCGCCATCCTGGGGATTTTCCACGATACGGAGGCCCGCGACCGGGTTTGCGACCGCGTGGTCGATGTGACCGGGTTTTCGCCACAGGTGGCGGCGTGACCCAGGGCCGCCTGATAGCGGTGGTCGGTCCGTCGGGTGTGGGCAAGGACAGCGTGATGACGGCCCTGGCGCAGGCGCGACCGGGCATCCGGTTGGCCCGCCGTGTCATCACCCGCCCCGCCACGGCGGGGGGGGAGGCGTTCGACAGCGTCACGTTCGACGACTTCGCCACCCGAGCGGCGGCAGGAGAATTCGTGCTGCATTGGCGCGCGCATGGCCTGCGATATGGCATCCCCCGTTCGGTCGAGGTGGATCTTGAGGCGGGGCACGACGTGGTGGCCAATCTGTCGCGCGCGGTCCTGGGCACGGCGCGGGCGCGGATCTCCCGGGTGGTTGTGATCCAGTTGAGCGCCCCGGCGGAGGTTCTGGCAGAACGGCTGGCCGCGCGTGGTCGGGAAAGTGCCGAGGACATCGCCGCGCGGCTGCGACGGGCGGATTTTGCGCTGCCGGCGGGCATCGCGGCGTGGGCTGTGGACAATTCCGGCCCGCTTGACCAGACGGTGGCGCGACTTCTTGCGCTGCTGGACCAGGACGACAGCCCGCGCACGGGCACCAGGAAAGATAGGGCAGAGACATGAACATCCAGGGATCCGACACGGGCGAAACCGTCCTGGCCAATGCGCAGGTGATCACCGCGACCGAGGTTCTGCCAAGGGCCCACCTGGTGCTGCGCGGCGGCACCATCGTGGATCTGGGCACCGGCCCGGCGCCGCGTGGCGCGCTGGATTGCGGCGGCGATTTCGTATCTCCCGGACTGGTGGAACTGCACACCGACAACCTGGAACGGCACATTCAGCCGCGGCCCGGTGTCATGTGGCCGCATCATGCCGCGATCGTGGGGCACGATGCCGAATTGGCGGGCTGCGGTATCACGACCGTGTTCGACGCGATCCGTGTGGGATCGATCACCGATGGCGGGCGCAAGGATTACAAGCGCTACGCCCGTCCCATGGCGAACGAGATCCTGGCGATGCGCGAGGCGGGGGCTCTCAAGATCAGCCACCATTTGCACCTTCGGGCAGAGACTTGTTCCGAAACCCTGCTGGAGGAACTGGCGGAATTCGGTCCCGCTGATCGGGTCGGTATCGTCTCGCTGATGGATCACACGCCTGGGCAGCGGCAGTTCCGCGACATCACGAAGTTCGAGGATTACGTCTGCGGGAAGCATGGTCTCTCCCGCGAGGGGTTCGAGGATTACGTGGGATATCTTTATGCCCTGCATGAGCGGCTGGGGGCCACGCACGAGGCTGCGGCCGTGGCGGCGGCGGGGCGCTTTGGCGCGGTTTTGGCCAGCCATGACGACACCACCGCCGAACAGGTCGCGACCTCGGCCGGGCACGGGATCCGGCTGGCGGAATTCCCCACCACCGTGGAGGCGGCGCAGGCCTGTCGCGACGCCGGCATCGCGGTGATCATGGGCGCGCCCAACCTGGTGCGGGGCGGATCGCATTCCGGCAATGTCTCGGCCCGTGCGTTGGCCGATCAGGGGCTGCTGGACATCCTCAGCTCGGATTATGTGCCGGCGGCGTTGTTGCAGGGTGCGGTGCAACTGGGCGCCCTGTGGGACGACATGGCGCGTGGCCTGGCCTGCGTGACGCGCGCGCCTGCCCGGGCCTCCGGGCTGGAGGATCGGGGAGAGATTGCGCCGGGCCAACGGGCCGACCTGATCCGGTTCGACCTGCGCGGCGGGATACCCGTCCTGCGTGGCGTCTGGGTGCAGGGCAATCGCATCGGTTAGACGCAGCCGCCCCGCGCCGGCTGCGGCCCAAGGCAAGGGGCACAGTTATCCGGGCGCCCGCAGATCGCCCTTTGGTTCTTTCTGTTTCCGGATCCTTTCCCAAAGGTTGCAATTCCCGTCCCGGTCGCGCCGGGGCGGGCGCTGTTTTGGCGGGGCGGGCGCTGTCATGGTGGCCATGGCCCCGGGCCGACCTGCCGCATCGGCCTCCTCACGCGGCCACCATGCGCGCGAGAGCCTTACGAAACGTTAATCTTCCCAAATTTTTTCACCGCGCCGCATGGTTTTGATGGTGTCACGCGTCCGCGCCACGGGGTGGCAGCGTCCGAGTACCGAAAATTGCGTAGGGAATTTGTCTTGTTTCTTGCAAGGGCGCCGTTACGCTACATGCGCAATCGACCCTTCAGGTCGAAACTGGGAGGATAACCATGAAGAAATTTCTGCAAGGTGCCGCTGTCGCCGCGATCAGTGTCTCCATCGCTGCCCCGGCCTTTGCCGTGGAGTGGAGCGTGTCTGTCTGGGGCAAGCGCCGCGCCTTCACCGAGCACGTGGAGAAGATGGCCGAACTCGTCTCCGAGAAGACGAATGGCGACTTCACCATGAATATCTCCTATGGTGGCCTGTCGAAAAATACCGAAAATCTGGACGGTATTTCCATCGGGGCCTTCGAGATGGCGCAGTTCTGCGCCGGCTACCACGAGGACAAGAACCCGACGATCACCGTGCTGGAACTGCCGTTCCTGGGCGTGCGCAACCTGGACGAGGAAGTCGCCGTCAGCCATGCCGTCTATGCCCATCCCGCGGTTCAGGAAGACCTGGCGCGCTGGAACGCCAAGTTGCTGATGACTTCCCCCATGCCGCAATACAACCTGGTCGGAACCGGCGATCCGCGCGACACTCTGGCGGCCTTCGACGGCATGCGCGTGCGCGCCACCGGCGGTCTGGGCGAAGCGTTCAAGACCGTGGGCGCGGTCCCGACCTCCGTCCCGTCGAACGAGGCTTATAACGCCATGGATGCCGGCGTCGTCGATACCGTGGCCTTTGCCCAGCACGCGCATCTGTCGTTCCGCACCATCGATCAGGCGGCCTGGTGGACCGAGAACCTGAACCCCGGCACGGTGAATTGCCCGATCGTGGTGAATATCGACGCCTACGAGGCGCTTAGCCCCGAACATCGCGAGGCGCTGGACGGCTCCGTCGATGCGGCGATTGCGTATTACGTCGAAAATTACGAGGGCAACGTGCTGGCGCAATGGGACAAGATCCTGGACGAGAAAAGCGTGCAGAAAGTGCAGTTCTCCGACGAGGAGCTGGCCAAGTTCCGCGACGCCACCGCCGGAATCGCGCAATCCTGGATCGAAGAGAAATCCGCGCAGGGCATCCCCGCTCAGGAGCTCTATGACCTCGTGACCGCCAAGCTGGCGGAACTGCACGCCGAATGATCGGCGCGGACAGGTGAAACAGGTGAGGCCCGGCGATTGTCCGGGCCTCGTGTCTTCCGGCCCTGCCGGTTGTTGTGAAAAAGGGGAAACGCATGGCGCAATCGGCCGCAGTATTGACCGATGACACGCTGCTGAGCCGGCTGGACCGGGGGCTGTACAGGATCGAACGGGTCTTTGCCCTGATCGCGGGGTTCGCGGTGCTGATGCTGATGGTCCTGGCCGTGGTCTCGGTGGGGGGGCGCAACCTGTTCAACGCCCCGCTGCCCGGCTATGTCGACTGGATTCAGCAGGCGATGCCCCTGATCGCCTTCCTGGGCGTCGCCTTCACGCAGCGGGACGGCGGGCATATCCGCATGGATATCGTCATCGGCAAGCTGAAGGGCAGGGCACTTTGGGGCGCAGAATTCGTCACCACGCTGGCGACCTTCATCCTGATGGTGCTGCTGGTCTGGGGCAGCTGGGCGCATTTCGACCGGTCCTTCGATTTCGCCGCCCCGATGTGGAGCCGTGACAGCTCCATCGATATCCGATTGCCGCTGTGGCCTGCCAAGCTGTTGGTACCGCTGGCCTTTTCCATCCTGGCCATGCGGTTGGCGCTTCAGCTCTGGGGATATCTGCGGGCCATCGGAACGGGGGGGACGGCACCCGTCGCGGTGCCGCTGGTGAAATCCGCCGCCCAGTTGGCGGCCGAAGAAGCCGAGCATGTCTCGGGCATGGAGCGCTGAGCATGAACAGTCTCGATATCGGTATCTGGGTCACCGGCGGGTTGCTGGTTCTGGTCATCCTGGGCATGCGCGTCGCCTTTGCCGCCGGCATCGCCGGGTTGGTCGGGCTGGTGTGGATCTTCTGGAACAAGTTCGGCTACGCCCCCGATCAGTTCGGCAAGGCCGTGACAATCGCGGTCAAGACGGCGGGCCAGGTGCCCCATTCCAAGATCGCCAGTCAGGAGTTGTCGCTGATTCCGACCTTCATCCTGATCGGCTACCTTGCCTATTACGCCGGGCTGACCCAGGCGCTGTTCGACGCGGCCAAGAAATGGGTGGGCTGGCTACCGGGCGGCATGGCCGTTTCCACCGTCTTTGCCACGGCGGGGTTCTCTGCCGTTTCCGGCGCCTCGGTTGCGACCTCGGCCGTCTTTGCCCGAATCGCCATCCCCGAGATGCTGAAACTGGGCTATGACAAGCGCTTCGCCGCCGGGGTAGTGGCTGCAGGTGGCACGCTGGCCTCCCTGATCCCGCCCTCGGCCATCCTGGTGATCTACGCCATCATCGTGGAGCAGGACGTGGGCAAACTGCTGTTGGCGGGGTTCATCCCCGGCGCCTTCTCGGCGGTGATTTATGGCGGGCTGATCGTGACCATGGCGTTGGTGCTGCCGAATTTCGGCCCGGCGGTGCGCGGCTTTACCTGGAAGGAGCGGTTGAAATCCCTGCCGCCCGCCTTTCCGATTTTCTTTGTCGTCTTCATCATCATCTTCTTCATCTACAACCCCTTTGGCGGCGATCCCTGGGGCACGCCGACCGAGGGCGGCGCCCTGGGCGCGGCTGTGGTTTTCATCATGGCGCTGGTGCGCGGGATGCGTTGGTCCCAGCTGAAGGACGCGCTGCTGGAAACGGCCAAGCTGGCGACGATGATCTTTACCATCATCTGGGGAGTGCTGGTCTTTGTCCGGTTTCTGGGTTTTGCAGACCTGCCGGGCGCCTTCTCCGACTTCCTGCAGGGGCTGGAGCAATCTCCGATGATCACCCTTGTGATGATCCTGCTGGCCTATGCGGTGCTGGGCATGTTCATGGATGCGATCGGGATGCTGCTGCTGACCCTGCCGGTGGTCTACCCGGCGGTCATGGCATTGAACGGCGGCGAATTCGTCAGCGCGGCGGACAGCGCCTTTGGCATGTCCGGGCCGATGTGCGCGATCTGGTTCGGCATTCTGGTGGTCAAGATGGCAGAGTTCTGCCTGATCACCCCGCCGATCGGGCTGAACTGCTTTGTCGTGGCGGGCGTCCGGCCGGAGGTTTCGGTGCAGGATGTGTTCCGCGGCGTGATGCCCTTCTTCGTGGCCGATGCGCTGACCATCGCGGGGCTGGTGGCCTTTCCGCAGATCGTGCTGTGGCTGCCGTCGCTGGCGTAGGACCGCGTTGCACCAGATTGAAAAGGCCCGCCATTGTGGCGGGCCTTTTTGCTGTGGGGGGTCCAGTTTCCGGTCAGCCGGGCCCGGGTTTCGGGGCGTCGCGCCAATTGCCGGGGGTCAGCCCGTCCAACCGCCATGGCCCGATGGCAGCGCGGATCAGGCGCAGGGTGGGGTGGCCGACATGGGCGGTCATGCGGCGCACCTGGCGGTTGCGGCCTTCGGTGATCTGCAGTTCGATCCAGCAATCGGGCACGGATTTGCGCTGGCGGATGGGCGGGTTGCGGTCCCACAATCCCGGTGGCGCATCGATCCGGCGCAGGCGGGCCGGGCGGGTCGGGCCGTCCTTCAGGGTGACGCCCTGGCGCAGCGCGTCCAGCGCGGCCGCGTCGGGCAGCCCTTCGACCTGGACCCAATAGGTCTTGGGCCATTTGTGCCTGGGATGGGTGATCCGGGCCTGAAGCCGGCCGTCGTCGGTCAGGATCATCAGCCCCTCGCTGTCACGGTCCAGGCGTCCGGCGGGGTAGACGCCGGGCAGGGCGATGAAATCCGACAGGGTGCGGCGGGGTGTGCCTTCGGTGCCGCGATCGGTGAATTGCGGCAGCACGTCGAAGGGCTTGTTGAACAGGATGGTGCGGGGCATTACGGCTCCTTCTCTGGTTCCGCCGTAGCAGAGCACGCGGTGCGGCGGAAGCGAATGCGCCCGATCGCGACCTGCCTCTCCGCCTGCGGTGTCACGAAATTGACAAGTCGCGCGGCTATCGCAGGGGGACAACACCTTTTCGTTCGGGGGGCGACATGGCCCAGATTTCACCTTTGATGTTCGTACTGGATTGTCTTTTTGCGCCGCGCCGGGGCGGTGCCATCGACCGTGTGGTGCGGCGGCTGACACGCGGCTGACACAGGTCTGATGGCCGTCGGTGCCCAGGGGGCTGTGGCCGGAAAGACTCAGGTTGCCGCGATAAATGTCAGGTCTGATTGACGATTTTTCGATCTTGTGGATAACTCGAACAAAAAAAATCAATTTCGAGTGGTAATTCACATGCCCTATTCTACGTATACCCCGCGGCCGGGCAGCGCCGCTGGTTCCGTCGTGGTCAGCCGTCTTTCCGGTGGAGAGATCGGATGAGCCCGATGGCCTTTCTGCGACAGATGCCCCTGTTTCGTCCGTTCTGGCCGCTGCGCCGGGCTTCGATCGAGGGATTGCGCTTCACCCTCCCCGAGACGGATCGCGGTGATCTTCAGGACCTCGCCCTGACGGATCGCGTGCGCAATGCCTTCGAGACCGACCCCCCCAATCCGACAGAAATACAGGTGTTGCGGGCCCTGCTGGAAAACCCCGGCGCCACCGCGCTGGAGCTGAGCCGCGCTTGCGGCTGGATCGGCACCACCTGGCAGGTCTACCTGGCTACCATGTGCCGCCGCCGCCGAGACCTGTTCTGGCCAGGCGAGGCGGCAGCGGCGGAAACCGGGATCGAGATCACGGCAATTGCGGAATACGATGCCGTGTCTTCCAGGTTCCGGCTGCATGACGACCTTGACGATTTCTTTCGTCGGATGGTGGCCTGACGGCGGGCCGTTCCCGCCGTCGTTCTTTGCTGAATTGCGGGCGCGGATCGGGTGACGCGGCTCAGGCCGCGTGCCCATCGGCGGGTGCCGGGTCTGCGCCTGCCAACAGCACCGCATTGCCGCCTGACGCGGTCGTGTCGATGCAGACATGGCGTTCCAGCACACAGCGCGGGCCGATGTCGGCCTCGTCCAGCAGTGGCAACAGCGCGCCTGTGCCAGCCGCCAGCGCCTGCCGCCAGGGGCGCAGGCTGTCTGCCGTTCCGGCCAGCGCCACGGCGTCGAAACCGGTCAGATCTTTCAGTACCTCGGGCGACAAACGTCTATCCAGGCAGCCCGCGCCGGTCGCGCCCGGACACAGGGTCAATGTCGCGCAGCCGCGCGCCTGTGCCGCCTGCGCCTGCCGCGTCGCATTGTCCAGATCCGGCCCCAGGCACAGCACCACGCCGCGCGGGAACAGCGACAGGCGGTTCGATTCGCCTGTCGGGCCGGGCAGGTCCGTCACCTCCAGCGGCGCGGTGCAGGGGCGTGGCAGGGCGTCCAGCGCCTGCTGCACCGCCGTGGCATCCAGTTCGGCAACATCGCCGCCGTCGCCCGCATCCTCCGCATCTGCGCGGGGCAGCGCGGTAAAGCGCGGCACGTAGTTTGGCCCGCCCGCCTTGGGCCCGGTACCGGAAAGACCCTCGCCGCCAAAGGGTTGCGATCCGACAATGGCGCCGATCTGGTTACGGTTCACGTAAAGGTTGCCAACCCGCACCCGGTTGGCCACATGTTCCACGCGGTCGTCAATCCGGGTGTGCAGTCCGAAAGTCAGCCCGTAGCCAGAGGTGTTTACCGCGTCGATCACCTGATCGAGCTGGCTGGCCCGGAAGGTCGCCACATGCAGAACGGGGCCGAAGATCTCCCGCTCCAGATCCGCCATGCCCGCGACGCGGATCACGGTGGGGGCGATGAAATGGCCGGTGTCCGGGGCAGCGACCGTTTTCATCACGCGGCCCTCGGCCTGGGCCTGAGCGACATGTTCGGCAATGCCGGCCTGGGCGCGGGCATCGATGACGGGGCCGATATCGGTGGCCAGATCCCATGGGTCGCCCAAGGCCAGCTCCTCCATCGCGCCGTAGAGCATTTCAAGGAAGGCGGGCGCGATATCCTCTTGCAGGTAGAGCAGCCGCAGCGCCGAACACCGCTGGCCTGCCGATTGGAAGGAGGAGATCACGATATCGCGGATCGCCTGTTCGGGCAGGGCGGTGCTGTCCACGATCATCGCGTTCAACCCGCCGGTTTCCGCGATCAACGGGGCGGTGGGGGCGCTGGTGGCCAGGGCGCGGTTGATCCCCTGTGCCGTGGCGGTTGAGCCGGTGAAGCAGACGCCCGCCAGGTCAGGCGTTTCCACCAGCGGCGCGCCGACCTGCGCGCCGGTGCCGGGAAGCAATTGCAGCACCGCCCGTGGCACGCCGGCCTCATGCAGCAGCGACACGGCGCGATGCGCGATCAGAGGCGTGGCGTCGGCGGGTTTGGCCAGTACGCCGTTCCCGGCCGCCAAGGCCGCGGCGATCTGCCCGGTAAAGATGGCCAGCGGGAAATTCCACGGCGAGATGCAGGTAAAGACGCCACGCGCATCATGCTGCAAGCCGCCGATGCGGGTGGCATAGTAGCGCAGGAAATCCACCGCTTCGCGCAGCTCTGCAATGGCGTCGCGCGGGGTTTTTCCGGCCTCCCGCGTGAGAATGGCGAAGATCTCGCCGAAATGCGCCTCGTAAAGATCGGCGGCGCGGGACAGGGTTCGCGCCCGCTCTGCCCCCGTGGCAATCGACCAATCGGTGGCGGCGGCCTGGGCGGAGGCGATCTCTTCGGCGGTGGTTTCCGCGACATGTCCCACGATATCGGACGGATCGGCAGGGTTGATCAGCGGTTGCGGCGCGCCGCCCGTCGCCTCCACCGCCAGGAGCGGCGTGGCGGTCCATTGGTGGCGGGCAAAGGGGGCGCGGGCGGTCTCGATCTCGGCCAGGTCGGTGGTGTCGTGCAGATCCCAGCCCCGGGAATTGGTCCGTTCCGGGGCGAACAGGGCCTCGGGTGCGGTGATATGCGGTTGCGGCTGGTCCTTTTCCGCCTCCCAGGCGGCAAAGGGGTCGGCGGCGACAACGGCGGGGGGCACGTCCTCGTCCACGATCTGGTTCACGAAGGAGGAGTTGGCCCCGTTCTCCAGCAGCCGCCGCACGAGATAGGCCAGCAGATCGCGATGCGCGCCAACGGGGGCGTAGATGCGGCAGCGCGTGCCCTCCGCCTTTTTCACGCGGCGATGCAGAACCTCCCCCATGCCGTGCAATCGCTGAAATTCAAAGCAATCGGTGTCAGGCGCCATGGCGCGGATGGCGGCGACGGTATGGGCGTTGTGGGTGGCGAATTGCGGGTAGATCCGGTCGGTCATCGCGAACAGCCGCGCGGCACAGCAGATATAGGACACGTCGGTCGCCGTCTTGCGCGTGAAGACAGGGAAGCCGGGCAGCCCCTCCACCTGCGACCGCTTGATCTCCGTATCCCAATAGGCGCCCTTGACCAGCCGGACCATGATCCGGCGGTCATGTTTGCTGGCGACGGCGTGCAGCCAGTCCAGCACCGGCGCGGCCCGTTTTCCGTAGGCCTGCACCACCACGCCGAACCCGTCCCAGCCGGCCAGCCGGTCGTCGGACAGCACGGCCTCGATCACGTCCAGCGACAGGTCCAGGCGGTCGGCCTCTTCTGCGTCGATGTTCAGACCCATGTTGTGTTCCTTGGCCAGCAGGGCCAGATCCAGGGCGCTGTCTACCAGTTCTGCCATCACGCGATCCCGTTGGCCGACCTCGTAGCGGGGATGAAGTGCGGACAGTTTGATCGAAATGCCGGGGTTATCGCGGATATCGGCGGAGGTGGCGCGCGCGCCCAGGGTGCGGATCGCATGGGCATAGGAGGCGTGGAACTTGGCGGCGTCACGGGCGGTCAGCGCGGCCTCTCCCAGCATGTCGTAGGAATAGGTGTAGCCGTTGGCCTCCATCCCGCGCCCGCGTTTGATTGCGCTTTCAATGGTTTCGCCCAGAACGAACTGGTTGCCCATTTCGCGCATGGCGGCGCGGACTGCGGTGCGGATCACCGGCTCTCCCAGGCGCTTGACGGCGGAATGCAGGATATGCGCCATGCCGCGCGACCGGTCGTCATCCAGGACCTTGCCCGTCAGCATCAGCGCCCAGGTGGAGGCATTGACAAGGGAAGAAGACGATTTCCCGAGATGCTCCCCCCAGGACGAAGGCGCGATCTTGTCGTCGATCAGCTCGTCGATGGTTTCGGCATCGGGCACGCGCAACAGCGCCTCTGCCAGACACATCAGGGCGATTCCCTCGGAGGTGGACAGGCCATATTCAGTCAGGAAAACTTCCATCAGGCCGGGCCGGTCGTCGCCTCGGATCTCCTGCACGAGATCGCGGGCGCGGGCGGTGATTTCCTCGCGCAGGGCGGGGGAGGGTGCGCTTTGCGCCCGAAGGGCGTCGATCACCTGCGCTTCGGGGGCGCGGGTCAGGTCACGGATCTGGCGGCGAAGGGTGGAAAGATCGGTCATGGCGGGCCTCGGCAACAGGGGTTTAACCCAGTGTCGCAGAAGTGACGCGGGCGTGTTGCCTTGATCTCCGAAAATTTCAGGTGATATGACTTCTCTGGGGTGGATATTCAGACCTATAGGTGTGCGATATGTCCGAAAGCAGGCAGCTTGACCGGTTTGATCGGAAGATTCTTGATATTCTATCGAACGAAGGGCGGCTGCCCGCCACGGATCTGGCCCGGCGCATCGGCATGTCCAAAAGCCCCTGCCAGGCCCGTCTGAAGCGGTTGCAGGACGATGGTGTCATCCTGGGATTCCGGGCCGTGCTGGACCCGGCCGCCCTGCGCCGCGCGCATGTCGCCTTTGTGGAGGTGACATTGTCCGACACGCGGGAGGCGGCACTGCGCGCCTTCAACGCGGCTGTGCGTATAGTGCCCGAAATAGAGCAATGTCACATGATCGCCGGATCCTTCGATTACCTTCTGAAGGTCCGAACGGAGGATATCGACAGCTACAGGCGCGTTCTGGGAGAGGTCGTCTCGGCCCTGCCGCATGTGGAGAGCACATCGACCCACGTCACCATGGAGGCGGTCAAGGATTTGGCGTTCTGAGCGGAAAATTTTTTTTTCGTACTGGACGCGACGGGGGTTTGGGGGGAAAAGGCATGCCTTTCCCGGGGCTTCCAAACGTGTATGCCATCACCGGGCTACTTTCCTCCGGAACTCCATATATTGACACTCCCCTGGCATTGGCGTCTATATGATGTTGTCTTGGTGCCCGGAAATCGTTTCGGGTGAAAATGGGAAGCCGGTGAAATGCCGGCGCTGCCCCCGCAACTGTGAGCGGCAAGCCCGAACCCGTTGATCCACTGGCGGATGTGCCGTCGGGAAGGGGGGGACGGGTGTTCGAGCCGCAAGCCAGGAGACCTGCCGGGACACAAATTTCGAGACCGGACGGAGGGTCCGGGGACATCGCATCAGCCGGGGCCTGGACAGGGCCGCGGCGGTCGGCGTCTCTGCCCCGAAACCCGGAAAATGCTGCTACGACCGGAGACCCCGATGACCATCACCGTCTATTCCAAACCCGCCTGCGTGCAATGCACCGCCACCACCCGCGCGCTGGCCGCGAAGGGGCTAGATTACGACCTGGTCGACCTGACCGAGGACGCCGAGGCGCTGGCGCGCGTGACCGAATTGGGGTATCGTCAGGCACCTGTCGTGATGGCAGGCGACGATCACTGGGCCGGTTTCCGCCCCGACAAGATCAACGCGCTGGGCTGAGGCCGGCCTTGGGCGGGCTGGTCTACTTCTCCTCCCGATCGGGGAACACGCATCGTTTCGTCGCCCGCCTGGGGGTGCCGGCCCAGCGAATCCCGATCACCCCGGGGGAGCATATGCCCGCCCCCCGCGCGCCCTTTGTGCTGATCACGCCCACCTTTGCGGATGGGCAGGGGCGGGGCGCGGTTCCCAAACAGGTGATCCGGTTCCTGAACGACCCGGGCACACGGCAGCATCTCCGCGGCGTCATTGCCGCGGGCAACCGCAATTTTGGGGCAACCTTTGCCCTGGCGGGGGATGTGGTGGCACGCAAATGCGGCGTGCCGGTCCTTTACCGGTTCGAACTGGCCGGAACGGACACCGACATCACCCGCGTCACCGAAGGACTGGACAGGTTTTGGAAGACGCAATTCTCGACCGCGATCTGAGCGACGCCGCACCGGCCAAGGCCGTTCCCACCGAATGGCAGGGGTTGGATTACCACGCGTTGAACGCGATGCTGAACCTCTATGACGAACAGGGCAAGATCCGGTTCGATGCCGACCGGCTGGCCGCGCGGCAATATTTCTTGCAGCACGTCAACCAGAACACCGTTTTCTTTCACTCGCTGGAGGAAAAGCTGCGCTATCTGGTGGAGGAAGGCTATTACGAGGCAGAGGTTCTGGACCAGTACGACAGCGCCTTTATCGCGCGGATCTGGGATGCCGCGTTCAAGGCCAAGTTCCGGTTCCCGACTTTCCTGGGCGCCTTCAAGTATTACACCAGCTACACGCTGAAGACGCGGGACGGCAAACGCTATCTCGAGCGGTTCGAGGATCGCGTCGTCATGGTCGCCCTTGCCCTGGCACGCGGGGACGAGGCGCTGGCGATGGGGCTGATGCAGGAAATCCTGGCCGGCCGGTTTCAGCCGGCCACGCCCACCTTCCTGAACGCCGGCAAGGCGCAGCGGGGGGAGCTGATCTCCTGTTTTCTGCTGCGGCTGGAAGACAACATGGAAAGCATCGGGCGCGGTATCAATTCCGCCCTGCAATTGTCCAAGCGCGGCGGCGGCGTGGCGCTGATGCTGACCAACATCCGCGAATACGGAGCCCCGATCAAAGGCATCGAGAACCAGTCCTCCGGCGTGATCCCGGTGATGAAGCTGCTGGAAGACAGCTTTTCCTACGCCAACCAGCTTGGCGCACGGCAGGGCGCGGGCGCGGTCTATCTGAACGCGCATCACCCTGATATTCTTAGGTTCCTGGATACCAAGCGGGAGAATGCGGACGAAAAGATCCGGATCAAGACCCTGTCTCTGGGCGTGGTGATCCCCGATGTGACCTTCGAGCTGGCCAAGAAGAACGAGGATATGTACCTCTTTTCCCCGCATGACGTGGAAAAGGTCTATGGCTGCGCCTTCTCCGACATTTCGGTCAGCGAGAAATACGCCGAAATGGTCGCCAACCCCAAGATCCGCAAGAAGAAGATCAACGCGCGCGCGTTCTTCCAGACCCTTGCCGAGATCCAGTTCGAAAGCGGCTATCCCTACATCATGTTCGAGGACACGGTGAACCGCGCCAACCCCGTGAAGGGGCGGATCGCCATGTCGAACCTGTGTTCCGAGATCCTGCAGGTGAACGAAGCGTCCGAATTCAACGACGATCTGGGGTACAAACATCTGGGCACGGATATCTCCTGCAACCTCGGCTCGCTCAATATCGCGCGGGCCATGGATGGCGGCGATCTGGGCGCGACCGTGGATACTGCTGTGCGGGCACTGAATGCCGTGTCGGAAATGTCGTCGATCGATTCCGTGCCCTCCGTGCGGCGCGGCAATGATGAAAGCCATGCCATCGGCCTGGGTCAGATGAACCTGCACGGGTTCCTCGCGCGGGAGCGGATCCATTACGGATCGCCCGAAGGGATCGATTTTACCAACATCTACTTCGCCACGGTTCTTTATCATTGTCTGCGTGCCTCTAGCACCTTGGCGCGGGAAAAAGGGCGCAGTTTCGCGGGCTTCGCCGACAGCAGCTATGCGGACGGCAGTTTCTTCGACAAATATGTGGCCCGCGACTGGCTGCCGGAAACCGCGGCGGGTGCGGAGCTGTTCACCCGTTTCGGCATCACCGTTCCAAGCCGCGCCGACTGGACCGAACTGCGCGAGACAGTGATGCGCGACGGCCTTTACAACCGAAACCTGCAAGCGGTGCCGCCGACCGGGTCGATCAGCTACATCAACAATGCGACCTCCTCCATCCATCCGATCACCGCCAAGGTCGAGATCCGCAAGGAGGGCAAGATCGGCCGCGTCTATTATCCGGCGCCCTACATGACCAATGACAACCTGGAATATTACCGGGATGCCTATGAAATCGGTCCCGAGGCGATCATCGACACCTATGCCGCTGCGACACAGCACGTGGACCAGGGGCTGTCCCTGACCCTGTTCTTCAAGGACACGGCCACCACGCGCGACATCAACAAGGCGCAGATCCACGCATGGAAGAAGGGGATCAAGACGATTTACTACATCCGCCTGCGCCAGATGGCCCTTGAAGGGACAGAAGTGCAGGGCTGCGTGTCCTGTTCTCTCTGATCTCGAACGTTGGGCTGGCGGGGCGCCTTGGGGGTATTCCCAAGTGCCGCGCCGGCTGTACCTGAAAATGCCGCAGGCCTGACCTTTCTATACCCATCTTCACGCGCCTGCGACCGACCCCATTACACCGCCCGCCAAGGATCGTCCCGATGACCGACACTGCCCGCCCCGTCCCCCGCGCGATCAACTGGAACCGGATGCAGGACGACAAGGACCTGGAAATCTGGAACCGGCTGACCGCCAACTTCTGGTTGCCGGAGAAGGTGCCACTGTCCAACGACATCCAAAGCTGGTCCCAGCTGACCGAAGAAGAGCAGCGCCTGACCATCCGCGTCTTCACCGGACTGACCCTGCTGGATACGGTGCAGAACACCGTTGGCGCCCCCGCCTTGATGCCCGATGCTGCAACCCCGCATGAAGAAGCCGTGCTGACCAATATCGCCTTCATGGAGGCGGTGCATGCGCGTAGCTATTCCTCTATCTTTTCCACCCTGTGTTCGACGGCAGAAGTCGACGAAGCCTTCCGCTGGTCGGAAGAAAATGCCCAGTTGCAACGCAAGTCGCGGTTGATCCTGGATGAATATGACGCGACGGCCAATCCGCTGCGGAAAAAGATCGCGTCGGTCTTTCTTGAGAGTTTCCTTTTCTATTCAGGGTTTTACCTGCCGATGCACTGGTCGTCGCGGGCGCGGTTGACCAACACGGCCGATCTGATCCGCCTGATCATCCGCGACGAGGCGGTGCATGGCTATTATATCGGATACAAATTCCAACGCGGCCAGGAACGGTTGACCGAAGCCGAACGGGCGGAGCTGAAAGATTTTGCCTTCTCCCTCATGTTTGAACTCTACGAGATAGAAACACGCTATACCGAGAGTCTTTACGATCCGTTGAATTTGACCGAGGATGTGAAGAACTTTCTGCATTACAATGCCAACAAGGCCTTGCAGAACCTCGGCTACGAAGGGTTGTTCCCGGATGAGTTGTGCAGTGTGAACCCCGCTATCATGGCTGCGCTGTCGCCGAACGCGGATGAAAACCACGATTTCTTCTCTGGCTCCGGCTCGTCCTATGTCATTGGAAAAACCGTCGCCACGGAAGATGACGACTGGGATTTCTGATGATTGACAACACGTTGGAGATGGTCCGCGCCTGGCACCATGCGTTCGGCGTGCCGATTGCGGACGACGCCGCGATACCCGCAGAACGGGCAGAGATGCGATTGGCCATTTTGGAAGAAGAAGTTGCCGAATTGCGCGCCGCCGTCTCTGCCGGGAACATGGTCGAGGTTCTGGATGCCCTGTGCGATATTCAGTACGTATTGGATGGAACCTTTCTCGAATTTGGGTTGCACCCGGTCAAAGCAGCAGGAATGGCCGAAGTTCACGCGTCGAATATGTCGAAATTGGGAGCAGACGGGCGCCCCCTGTTGCGTGCGGATGGAAAGGTACTGAAAGGCCCGAACTTTCGTCCCCCGGACCTGACGCGCGTTTTGCGCGGGGCCAAGTAGGGGATTGGCGAAAGAGTTTTCCCGCCTCCACCAAGGTGTCGCGAGGATATTGCGCCGCTTCGCGATGCAAAGGCGCAGTTGCAATATGTGATTGCGTCGGGAATGCCGGATAGACGACGCGCTACGGATGCATTCTACTGCGCAGCCCGATGGCTGATTTCTTACATGCCTTTGAATTTTATCCAGAAATTTTTATACTTTCAGATGATGTCTGGAATTTTGGGCAGAGTGTCAGATAAAAATCTCTGTCAATTTTTGACACCAAAACCGTTACTACCACCAGAATTTGGCGCGCTAATTCCGAAATCGCCCTCACGCCTGATGTCGACCTCGGGGAGGTTGTATACATTCTTCTGGACATGTAATTTTCACTGTGCATTCCTGTTCATGCAAGGACGGTGCGACACTTTCGAAAAGCGGAAAAATCCGCGGTGAAAGACGCATATAACGATGAAATTTGGATAGGACGAATTCGCAATTTTGCATTGTGAATTCCGTGAGCCTTCGCCATTGACGGCGCGTGGGTTTTCCAGCGCAGCCTCAGGCGTCCGCCATGTAACGCATTTTTGCCTGTTCAGATTGGTGACGAGGGAGTGCGTGTTATATGTTTGATATCAGGATCGGTGGGACTGCGCGACTGCCGCGGGTTTGCTATCTTTTGTCGACGGAGGAGGGGGACCGCTGTGCCGGGCTGGCCTTTCAGCAGGCTCTCGGATTGGCTGGTGTTCCGCTGGTCAATCATCCGGCTGAAGCCGATGCGGTGATCATCCACGACGCCCCGTTCCGAATTCCCGACCACGTCGCGATGTATCCCGATCTGGCGCATCGATACATCATCATCATGTCCGATTGGCAGGCCACGACCCTGCCCGAAGACCGCGCCAGACATCTGGAGATGGCGGACGAGATTTGGACCTGTTCCAAATTCTGCCAGGCCATATTCTCCCAGATCCACCCGCGGGTGATGCTTGTTCCGCATATCCTGCCCCGGCCGGAAGATGCCGGCTTTCCCGCCAGGCACCTTTTGCAGGAGAAGCTGGCCCTCGACGATGATACCTTTGTTTTCTATGCCTTCTCCAACGGGGAGGACGCCGACGGGATTACCGATACGATTGCAGCCTTTTCCGCATTGGAGGGGGAGGCGCATCTTGTGATCCGCTCCGAAGCGCCATTGGGTCAGGCGTTGCCCGCGCGGGTGACAAGCCTGCCGGGCCCTCTTGCGTCGGATCTGCTGGCTACTCTGCATGAGCGGGCGCAATGCCTGGTTTCCGCCCATCGGGGCGCAGGCTGGAATATGGCCCTGGCCGGCGCCTTGTCGCGCGGGAATGCGGTGGTGGCCACGGGCTTCGGCGGATGCCTGGAGGTGCTGAGCCCGCGCAATGCCCGGCTGGTGGATCACGATCTTGCGCCGGTGCCGGCACATGTCAGGCGTCGAATGGGATTCGGAACGGCCGATCCTGTACCGCTTTGGGCGGTGCCACGGCCCGCATCCTTGCACGCCCAGATGGCGGAGGCGCTGCGCGAGCGCCATCTGATCACCGATCGGCAGACCCGCGCCGTCTGCGATTCTCGGCGCTACTCCGCAGCCCGCATCGGGGAGACAATGGCCCGGCGCCTCGTCACCATCGGTATGGCTTCGGGTCTGGGACCCGAAACTGTGTAACCCAGGGGGCGCAGAGCTGCGGCCTGTTATCACGGCGAGATCCGCACCTGGAACGTCACCGCCCCCAGATCGCCGGGCGGGTAGGATCCAGTGCAATCCCATTGCAGGTCCCCGGCATAGCCTGCGCTGTTGCTGGCCGGTTTGGTCAGGGTACAGGTCACACCGCTGCCAACGCTGGCCGGGCTGGGAACGGGGCTGTCCAGAACCGTATAGGCGGGCGTGCGGTCGAAGATGCGGATGCTGGCGGCGGGGAGGGTACCCATGTTTTGCAACTGAATGCGGTATTCCAGCACATCCCCCGCCGCAGCACCGTTGCTGACCCCTTCGGGCGTGCCCTGGGTCACGTTGCGAACCGTTTTGGTCAGTTTCAGCGTGCCCTGTCCGGATTCGGCGCGCAACACGTCGGTGTTCCTGTCCTCCTCCACCAGGGCGGTGGCGCCATAGGTCGTCGTCGCAATCACGTCGAAGCGGTAGCTGGCCCCCTGCGCCGCCCCGGCGGAAGCCGAGACCCGGGCCACCAGACAGATCAAAACGCCGGGCTGCGCAGGCAGGGCAGCAGTGATCGCCGTGTCCGGCGATCCGTCGCAGCCATCATCGAGGTAGAGCGCGGCAGTAAAGGTTCCGGGGCTGGAACTGGCCAGGACGTCGATGTCAAATACCACGTCGCCGGGCGCCTGCGGCAAGTATTCATGGCGGAGCGCCTTGACCTGTCCTGGGCGCAGGGCCGCCTGTTGGCTTTCGTTCAGGCGCGCCGGGCCGATCAGCCCCATGTCCAGCCCGCCATAGGTCGTGCCGGGCACAGGGGTGAAGGTCAGTGTACCGTCGCGGGGATCGGGATTGACCAGGCCGGGAAGGGTGGCGCCGGTTTCCGAGACCAATCGCAGGTCGGGGCCGGGCAGGGTGGTGATCGTGACCGCGTCGGCATAGCCCGCCGGCAGGGTCAGGGTCCATCCCCCGTCGGCGTTGACGATGGGGCTGGCGATCAGGGTGCCGCCGCCGTCCAGGACCCGAACCAGTGCGCGGTCGGTGCCGGCCTCGTCACCTGATTGCTGACCGTCGTAGGCGGTGGCGTTGATCCCATTGTCGAAGAAGATAAGCCCGGACAGCGTGGCACCGCCATCCGTGAGGGTCACACTGGCGGATGCCTCGTCATCGTCGGCGATCCCGTCCCCCAGGTCGTCGACCAAGGCACCGCTGGCGGGGTCGCTGTCAGGATCGGGGACGGAGCTGGCGACGATCTCGGCCTGGTTGGTATGCACGCCGGTCGCAAGCATGGTGACGCGGATCGTCAGACTGTGGCTGGTGCTGGCCAGCACATCGCCCAGATCCCAGATGCCCGTGCCGGGGTCGTAGCTATCCCCCATGGCAGCGGCATCGTCGGAGACATAGGTGAACCCACTGGGCAGCAGGTCACGCACCTGCACGCCGGTGGCGATACCCAGCTCCGCGTTGGAGAGGGTCAGCACGAAATCAAGCGCTTCTCCCACGGCGGCAGTGCCGGTTTCCTGCGCATCGGAGGCCCGGCGCACGATCTTTGTGAGGGACAGGTCGGCGGAAGAGGAGTTTGGCGCAAATCCGAAATCCAGCCCGCCCCTCGTGCTGCCTGCCGTCACCTCGATCCCTTCGTAGGGGTTGGGCGTGCTGAGCGCGCGGCCCGGCGGAAGGTTGGCATCGGTGGTCGAGACCTCAACCCGGTAGGTCAGCGCGGCATCCAGATCGGCAAAGAGATAGCTGCCGTCGCCCGCGCTGTCCTGGGCGGAGAGGAAGACGTCGTCTGACGTGTCGCCGATGGTGCCCCGGTCATCGAAAAGGGAGACGAGGATATCGGGCAGGCCGGTGTCGCCGGTATCATAACTCGCGGAGGTGTTCGCGTCATCGAAAACGGTCCCGGCCAGCGCGCCCTGGGGGGGCAACGGCCCGAGGGCGGATGCACAGGCCGCGCCGTCGTTGAACCCTTCCTCACTTTGGGACAGGGTATCAACGAAGCTTTGCGCGCCGGTGCCGGATCCCTGAATGCCGACATCGGCGGTAAAGATCTCTCCGCTGCCATCGCGGTTGACATACATCCGCCCGTAGAAGTCGAACCAGACAGCCCCGAAATTGCCGTTCCAGATCGCGGGCCCGAAATCGACAGGGGTGCGGCTGCCCAGCGTACCGGAAAGCGGGTCGAATTAGAACAGGCGCCCGGTGTTGCGGTTGATGCCGTAGATCATCTGGTCATTGGGGTTATAGGCGACATCGACGATATCTACCGAAGCGCTCAGGTTGATCTGGCCCTGGTCGACCGGGTTTGCTGGATCGCTCAGGTCCAGCAGCTGGAAATCGCTGGTGCCCTGAATCCGATAGATCAGGGTTCCGTCCGGCAGGAAATCCCCACCCAGGCCGCCCAGCCCGACAGAGCCGGGAAGCGGACCTAGATCCGTGAAATTGCCTTGGGAATCCAGTTGGACGAGGTCCCGCGTGCCGGTCGCCACCGCATACATCAGCCCGTCCTGCGGATTGTAGCCCCAGCCACCATCGTAATCCGAACCTGCCGCCGTACCGACATTGCTGACGTTTACGGAATAGAATCCGCTGGTTTCGACGAATTCGAGACGTTGCAATTGCGAGTTGAAGCGCGAGATCCGGTAGAGCGATCCGTCACAGCTGAAAGGGACGGCCCCGGCTGACAGGGCGACGCGGTAATCCTCGACCTCACCATCGAAGTTCAACCCGTCAAAAGGATCCTGTGTCACCGCGCTGGACGTCGACCAGCGCAGCCGGGCATAGGTATAGCCGCTGGCGATGGTCGCGGGCACCGGGATGTTCAGGGTGATCTGGTTGTTGAACACCCCGTCCAGGTCACCAGCCCCGCCATCGCGGTAATTGGTTGCGACCTGTTCGGCCGGGTCGAAGACACCGTTACGGTCGAAATCGATCCAGAGCTGCAAATTGGTCACCCCGGAGGCGACGAAAAAACCAAGATCATATTGCAGGCTGAGCGTTTCATGCGTCTGCACTGTCAATTGCACATTGGTGCCCGCCTCCAGCACCGGGAAAACCGCGATGCTGTCCTCGTCATCGGCGCCGCTCAGGTCATCGGCATCAGCAAGGACACTGTTCTGCGGCTGCACTTCCGTATCGGGCAGGCCGCTGCCCAGGTAAATCTCCGGTACGACCGCGTGGCGCGGATCCCCGTAGGAGGCCGGAGCATCACCGCGGTCGACCAGGTCGGCGGCGGCGATCAGCAGGCTGTAGTCCTCCACCTCGCCATCGACGGCCACGTCGGATGTGTTCAGTCCCGCTTCGCTGGAGTAGCGAAAGCGCGCAAAGGTCGTGGAAGTCGTCGCATCCGTCGGCACGGCCACGTCCACCTGGATCACGCCGTCACCCGCAACATTGTCATAGACGGAACCGTCGTCACGCAGGTCGGTGGCGATGCGTTCGCCCAGGCTTTCCTCGAACAGGCCGTCGCCGTTGAAATCGATCCAGGCCTGCAAATTGCCCGTGCCGACCACGACAACATCCAGGGTGCTGATCGCGCCCTGCGTCAGCACGGGAAAGACCACGCCATCCTCGTCATCGGTGTCCAGCAGGTCATCGGCGGTTGCGGTACTGTCGGTCTGCGCCAGCAATTCGATATCGGGGGGCACCGTGCCCAGGAACACGGTCGGCACCAGGGGGACGCCATGGCTGGGAGTCAGGTAACTGATTGGCGCGTCGCCGAAATCCAGCCCGTCCCCGGCGTAGACCGCGATGGTCACCCGCGCACGGTCGCAATCGGTTGTGTTGACGGCGTCGCACAGGCGGTAGTCGATCGTGTAGACCCCCGCAGGAACACCGGCGGGCACCGTCACCCGACCCGCGCCGGGGCCCGAAACTTCGAGGATGGGAACCAGATCGCCTGGGGATTGCGGTTGCGCCGGGGTCAGCACGTCCAGCGTCACGGTGGGGAACGCGGCGGGCAACCCGTTTACCGTGTCATTCACCAGAACCTCGCCGGTTGTGCCGCCAAACACCGTGTTGATCGGGGTGGCGGTGTAATCGTCGTCCCGCGCGATGATTTCCGCCGAGGTGGCCGCGATCGCGCAGAGCAGGATGCCCGATCCGCGCGTGGCGCGATTGCTGGATTGTCCGGTATAGCCGTGCAGGAATTCCGCCTCCACGAAGGTGGAATATTCATAGGTGGTGAAATTGTCGAAGCTGCTTTCGTTGGGCTCATCCACCCAGTTCAGAGGGTTACCGTTCTTGGCCGGATCCATCCCGATGGGCGTCCCGCCGCCGGGGTAGCTGACCAGGGGCGCCGTGTTGAAATGGGAAATCGTGTCCGGCGCGGTCAACGGGCCGACCACGTCGGTGGAATCGTCCCCCGTGCCGCGGCTGTCGACATCGGTCTGCTGCACGATCACGCCGTTGATCCGGCTTTGGTCCACCGGGGTGCCCAGAGGGGTCGCGGCGGTGGCGCTGCCGTCTTCGACCATGCGCAGACGGTAGCTGATGCGGGCGTCGTCGCGCGGGGTCATCCGTGCCTCCAGCGTGGGGCCCAGTTCCAGCTGCGAGGCACGCGCGATGGAGGTGACCTGGAATACCACGTCGATGTCATTGCCGGAGCTGTCGCTGGTCACGTTGTCATAGACGAAAATGTCCGAGGTGGTCAGGTTTCCGGGGCTGCCGCTGCCGGCCAGCTGGGTGCGCGGCTGACGAAAGACGGAAACCGGTGTACAAGTCAGCGCGCCCGGGCCGCCGCCCGTCACTACGCTGGTGACCAGAGACAGCGATCGCGGATCGCTTTGCAGGCGCGCGACAAAGGGCTGGCCGATCCGACCGATTCCCGCGGTGGCGCTGCTGTCGACCGATCCGGTCAGCACGTCGGTCGCTGTGACGGTGTAGGGCGCGCTACAGGTGACGCTGCCACCGGGGGCGATCGGTGTGGAAATGGCCGGGCAGGTAACGGTTCCCAGCAGGTCATCCTCGATCAGGATGTCCTGCCCGGTGTTGAAAGGCAGGGCACCGGTGTTGGTGACCACGTAGGTGTAGGTGACGGATTCCCCCTGCACCCCGGTGGAGGGGGTGACCGAACGGTCCAGCGTGATGGTCTGCCCGACCGTGAACCGCCCCTCGCCCAGCACGCCGATGCCACGCGCGACCGGATTGTAGCCGAGGCTGGGCCGGACGTTGCCGATGGATTCGTCATAGGTGACTGTCGCGCTGGAAGTGGCATCGGGATAGCTGGCACGAATGGTACCGCGCGTATCGTTGGGGGAGGTCGGCGAAGGTGTCGGCCCGTCGAAGAAGACACATTGCGCCTGATTGGCGGCCAGCGCACCTGTCGCGCCGGAACCGAAGCCGGGGCCGACGATCACGGTCGGGTCAAGGTCAAGCGCGGCCAGCGCGGGATTGCCGTTGTCCCCTGTCAGGGTCACGAAGTCGCAGCGGTCGTCGGCATTGTTGTTGTCGGAGGCATCGATATCCAGCACGTCCAGCGACAGCCCGTCAACGGGGAAGGCGATGCCGCCGGAGGTGAAGGCCAACGTGGCCGTGGTCGAGGCATCACCGACCTGCCCCTGGTTGAACGGGGCGTCGGCGACGAAGATCAGGCTTTCGACATTGCCGCCAAAGAAATTCCCGTCATCGGGAAAGGGGTTCGAGCCGATCGGGGCGAAATCGCCCGACACGCTGATAGTGGCGTCGATCTCGAACCCGTATTGGTCGCGCAGCGGCGTTGTCAGCGGCGTGGTCGACCCGGCCGGCCAGTTGATCACGCTCCAGTCCAAAGTGAACTCTCCGGCACGGACCTGGGGGGCAAGGCTTGCGGACAGCCCGACGAGCGCGGTTGCCAGGCAAAGAAGACGTATCGTCACGGAGATGAACACTCTGGCCACCTTTCCTTCTGAGAGGCGCGGATGATCCGCGAAGCCGCGCAATCCGCAGCGGCGGATGGGCGCCCGTTCAATCTGGCAGGTTCGCCCTCGCACCGCGAAGGCGCAGAGGGGCAGTCCCACCACCCGCCGTGCATAGGGGCCTATTCTTCCGCATAGGAGGGGGGTCAGGGCCGGCCACAGGTGCCCTCTGTCTGGCGCGGGCCCGGCGGGTTTCCGGGCGAAAGGCGATGGGCCGGCTGCCGCCGGGCGGGTAGGGCATGGCCCTGTGCCGCAGGGCAGGGCGGCGGCGGTTCAGGGCTTATTGAAGGATGCGCTGGCGCCAGGCATGTTGCGTGCGTTCCCACAGCTGGGGCAGCAGGGATGTAAGGCCCATGGCCCGGTCCAGAGCGCCCGATTTGCAGGCGGCTTCGATCTGTTCAAGGTTCTGGTGCAACCGCTTGGCGCCGAACATTCCGCACATCCCGGCCATGGCATGGGCGCGCGACTGCAACTCCGCCAGCTCCTGGGCCCGGATCAGTCCGGGCAGCTCATCTTGCATGCGCTGGACCAGGGCGGAAATCCGCTCCGACAACTTGTCCCGGCCGAGAAGGTCCAACAGTTGGAGTAGCTGGGCCTCATCCAATAGGGGGGTCTCGTCTTCGTCAGCTTGCTCCAGGAGGGGGGCAGTTGGCTTTTTCTTGCTTTCAGAGGGCGGAGCGGCCGCGGCGGTCAGACCTTCGCCACCCGGCCCGGTCAAGGACGTGCGGGACTGTTGCGTGGAAACGGCGGACCCGGGGACATCCGGCGTCCTGTCCGCCGCGGCGGAGGCGGGGGAGGCATCGACCGCGGCGCCGCCGGAGGTAACGCTTTGTGTCAGCGCGGATTTCAACATGCTCATGTCTACCGGTTTCTGGACGCAGCCGATCATCCCGGCGGCGGTGAATTCGGCGCGCTCCTCCGGCAGGGCGTGGGCCGTGACCGCCAGGATCGGGGTCTGGCAATTCGGTCCCGGCGCAGACAGAATCGCGCGGGTTGCCTGGATACCGTTCACGCCAGGCATTGAAATATCCATAAGAATGGCGTCGAATCTGCGTTTTCCCGCGACATCGATCGCCTCCTGGCCTCCGGGAGCAAGGGCGACATCGTGGCCCATCCGCTCCAGCATGGCCTTCAGAAGATCGCGATTGATCTGGTTGTCATCGGCCACCAGCAGCGACAGCGCGGGATGGCAGACAGGTGTTTCCATGGGGTCGCGGCGCGGCCGCGGCACGGAGACGGGCGCGCGGCGGACAGGCAGGTCGACGATGAATTGTGCGCCTTCTCCGGGGGTGGACAAACAGTGGATCGTCCCACCCAGCCGCCGGACCAGCCGGCGGGCAATGCCCAACCCCAGCCCGGTGCCGCCGGTGCGCCGCTCGTACCTGCTGTCGAGAGAGACGAAATCCTCGAAGATGCGATCCAGGTCGGCGGCAGCGATGCCCGGTCCGGTATCTTCCACTCGCAGGTGCAGCACCTGTTGATCGGCGCCGGTGCCGGGACGATAGGTGGCGGCCAGGGTCACGTCCCCGTTGGGGGAAAACTTGATCGCGTTGCTCAGCAGGTTGACAAGGATCTGCTGCAACGCGCGCGGGTCCGTCAGGATCTGTCGATCGTCCAGGCCGGATTGATTCAGGTGCAGTCGCGTGGCGGAGGTCTGGGCGAGGGGCGTCATCATCCCGACCAGCCCGGAGGTCAGTGCCGTGGCGTCGCAGGGATGCAGTGTTTCGTCGCCGGTTTCCGTTTCGCTCCGCTCGATCGCCAGCACATCGTCGATGTGGCCCAACAGGATGTCGCCCGAGGTCATCGCCGCGTAGAGAAATTCGCGCTGCTCGCCATCCAGCGCGCTGTCGCGCAGCAATTGCAGCGCCGACAGGACTCCGTTCAGGGGGGTGCGCATCTCGTGGCTCATCATCGCGAAGAACCGCGATTTTTCGCGGTAGGCCTCCAGCGCCTCATCGCGGGCGCGGGTGATTTCGGCTTCCTTGTGTTTCTTGTCGGTAATGTCGCGAATGTAGGAAACAAATATCGGCCCGGTATCGGAATTCGCCAGTGATATGGACAGGTCCGCCGGAAAACAGCGGCTGTCGCGATCCATCAATTCGTATTCGAACCGCCCCTGGTCGGCGAGCAGCGGCACCCCGGTGCGGCGAAACCGATCCAGATTGTCGCGTTGCGCCTGTCGCAGGTGGGGTGGCACGATGAGATCGATGAAATCGCGGCCCACAGCATCCTGACGCGACAAACCGAACACCGCCTCGGCGGAGCCGTTGAAGTCACGGATCACCCCCCTGTCATCGGTCACCACCACCGCGTCGAGCGAGGCCCGGAGCGTGGTTTCCAGCCGCGTCTGATGTTCCCTCGCCTGGTGGGACGCCTGATCGAGAGACCGGGCCTGGCCGGAAAGTCGAAGGATCGCACCAAGCAGTGCAAGCGCCACGGCGATGGCGACCACGAACAGCACTTCGATCAGGCGGATGATGCGCTGCCGTTCGGTTTCCTCCGCCGATGCGGACAATGCGACGGAGGCCAACGCGATCTCCCGCGGGACATTCTCCACCTCGTGCAGGGCGGATTGAAGGTCATCAAGCCCGGCTCGCAATGCGGTATCTCCGGCGTCGATCAGAGGTATCTGGCCATCCAGCATCCGACGCAGTCGCGCAATGTCCGGCACGATCGCGGCATCATGTTGCATTTTTTCGGCGATATCGACCCGGCTGTAGAAAATATCGAAACGTTTCCGCAGGTTGCGAAGACCCTCCGGAGTACTGGACCGGGCCTGAGCCAAGGCCCGATCCAGCTTCAGATATTCGATCTCCAGTTGGGAATAGACCCACTCGGTATGATCCGACCGCGCGGTATTCAGGGTTCGAATTCCGTTCCACACGTTGAAGGCAAGTGCGCCGGCCAATGCAAGGCAGAGCATCACCGTCAACGTCAGGAAACATCCCAGCCAGGGACGTCGTCCTGCAAACAACCGGGGGCGTTCGGGCCATTTCATTTCACGGACGCCGCGCCAGGGCGGAACCGCCTGCCCGGCTGGGCGGCTGGTCCGGGCAAAAGGGCGTGGCCGGGGCGGCGGGACATCACAAAGTTCCTTGCATTCTCCATATATACTCTAGGGGACAGCGGCATTGCGGCAGAATGGGCAAGTGAACAGTTTGCCTATCCCTATGGATAGCTACGCTACGGAGGAGCGATTGTTCTATCACGACGCGGCCCGGACTATGCATCATCCGGGTCTTTCTGTACCAATGGCAGTACATCCCCCAGGAGTCCCGCTGATGACGCTGAACATTCTGATCGCCGACGATCACGACATGGTGCGCGAGACGATCGCGATGTTTCTTGACGCCGATGGTGGCAGCACCACGGTTGCGGCCAGCGATCTTCAGGAGGCGCTGGACCTGATCAACGGGCAGGGGCCCTTCGACCTGGTGCTGCTGGACTATACCATGCCCGGCATGAAGGGGCTGGAGGGGTTGCAAGCCGCTCTGGACGCCAATGACGGCAAGCCTGTCGGCCTGATCTCGGGCACTGCGACGCGGCTGGTGGCGGAACAGGCGTTGGAAATGGGGGCCATCGGTTTCCTGCCCAAGACGTTGCCGGCGAAATCGCTGGTCAATGCGGTGCGCTTCATGGCCGCGGGGGAAATCTATGCCCCCGTCAGTTTCATGTCCGGCAAGGATGGACCCGAGGAAACCGATTTCGAAAAGGCCTTGTCGGATCGGGAGAAGCAGGTTCTGCGCGGTCTGATCGGTGCCAAGTCCAACAAGGAGATCGCGCGGGAGCTGGATCTTCAGGAGGTCACGATCAAGTTGCACGTCAAGACGCTGTGTAGAAAGCTGGACGCCAAGAACCGCACCGACGCCGCCATGATCGCCCGGGACGCCGGCTTCATGTAAGCGCGCGCGAATTGCCAAATTAATGGCATTTCTTCGAAATTTGTAATGGAAGTGGACGTCTCTTTTTGTGGCGCCATTTTTGGTATTCGGCGGTGAGTCCTGCGGGCGGGGTTTCCGTCGCCAATGCCGATCGGTCCTCGATTCACGTTTCGGATTTTTCGGGGCGAATCCGCAAGAGCTGACCATTCTTTGCCGTGGGCTTTGTTCTCCGTAAAATGTCGCCAACCGGATCGCGGGACCATTCGTTCTGATCGGCCGGTGTTCTGGACGTGGGGCCGAGAGGGCCGGCCGCAGGAAAGTGCAGCTTGGTTGCACCACGGGCCTGGGCCTGCGTTGCAGGCGCTTGGCGCGGGTTGCACCATGATCGCGTCGAACAATCAGTCAAATCACGGGAATATTCCAGGAATTGGCGGCCAGAATGCGCCGTAATTCAATCGCGTCTGCCGCCGCGTCTTCCGCCGAACGAAGTGCAAGGCATTCCAGTCCGATAGGCGTCCCTATCCTTTCGCATAGGGGGCTGCCTGCACGCTCGGGCTTTTAACCCTATGGGCAAATGCATTTGAGGGCCGACCGGGAAAGGATGGGTCAAGGCAGTTCGAAACCCGAACGGCCCTGATTCAATCGCCGGTCCGTGGTCCGGCCTCAAAGGGAAGGCATACATGTTCAATTACTCCCCCAGATCGACCCGTGCCGCGCTTGCCGGGATCCTCCTCTCCTGTGCCGCAATGCCAGCGGCGGCGGAGGCTCTGTCCAGCGACTTCTCCTTCCGCGTGGTGGAAACCGGCGCGGACGGTGCGGAACGCCTCGTGGAACGTGGCAGCGTGCGCCCGGGCGAGGTGATTCATTACCAGCTGCGCCACGAAAACATGACCGACGCGGACCTGTCCGGCCTGGTCATCGCAGCCCCGGTGCCCAACGGCGTCTCGCTCACCATCGGTGGGGAGACGACCTCCGTACCCGCCCTGTTCGAAGTTCAGGCCGACCTGGACCCCGACCGTGCCGGCCGCGAATGGTCGACGTACCCCGCAATGCGCAAGGTTTACGACGCGGCGGGCAACCTCGTGGAGGAACCCCTCCCCGAAGCGGCAATCGCCGCCGTGCGCTGGACCCTGCTTGAACCGCTCGAAGCCGGAGACGTGGCCCTGAACACCTACCGCGTCCGGATCGACTGACGACCGTCCGACCCGGTGGGCCGGGTCAATTGACCGGCCCGGCCGGCCCGCACGCGGGCCACCCCGGGCATCCATTCAAACCCTATCCTGGAACAGAGGGATCATATCAGTGTCTTATCATAATTTCTTCATGCGCTCGGCCAGCGCGGGGGCGGTCTGTGCCGTCATCGGCGCCGCGGCCTACGCAAATACGCCCGAGGCGGGATCGGTGATCGGCAACCAGGCCGTCGCGACCTATCTCAACGCTTCGGGTGACACGATCACCGTGACCTCCAACACCGTCGAGACGATCGTGCAGCAGGTCGCAGGGGTCACCCTGACCTCCGACAATGACGAGACGATCGCCCCGGGCGGCAAGGCCTTCCTGCCACACATCATCACCAACGATGGCAACGGTCCCGACAGCTTTGACCTGACGGCGACCGAGAACGGCTCCGGCACGCTGGATACCACGCAGCTGGTGTTCTACCCGGATGCGGATATGGATGGCGTCGCCGACAGCGCCACTGCCATCACGACCACGCCGACCCTGGCGCCCGGCGAACAATTCGGCGTCGTGATCGAGGCGGCGGTCGCCTCCAATGCCACCGGAGACGAGACGATCGCGGTGGTCGCAACCTCCGCACTGACCAACACGGTGACGGCGGCCAATACCGATACGCTGACGATTTCCAACGATGCCATCGTCGAACTGGTCAAGTCGATGAATGTCGATGCCAGTTCCGGCGGGGATCCCTCCATCGTCGATGCGGGCGATACGGTCACCATCACCCTGACCTATTCCAGCACCGGCCTGACCGCCGCCAACAACTATGTGGTCGAGGACGTCCTGGACGCCAACCTGCTCTATGTCGAGGACAGTGCCAGGTGGTCCGATGCTCCGGGCGTTCTGGACGATGACAATGCAACCACGGCCGTCGATGGCACCAACGGGTCGGGAGAGACGATCGCCTGGGATTACGACGACACCCAGACGGTCAACTTCACCCTGTCCTCTGTCGGCTCCGGCCGGTCGGGCAGCGTGACCTTCGAGGCGGTGATCGCAAGTACCGCCAATGCGGGGATCATTCCCAACACCGCCACCCAGGAAGTCGATGGCGTCATCTTCCCGCCGTCGAACACGGCATCGGTCACGGTGGACAATGAATATTCCGTCGCCATCGCGGATACCGCGATCAATTCCGACGGATCGCCCAACCTCGCCACCACCTCGGCCACCGATGACGATACGTTCAACAACGATATCGTGACCGAAACCACCGACGTCTACCAAGGCGGCACGATCCGTCAGGAATTCGTCCTGACCAACCTGTCAAACGAAGCCGACAGCCTGTCTGTCGCCGTGGACAATGTCGATTTCCCGGCGGGCACCACCTTCCGCTTTGTCGGGGCGGACGGCGTGACGCCCGTCATCGGCTCCGTCGGGCCGCTTGCCATCGGGGAGAGCGCCAAGGTGACGCTGCTGGCCACACTGCCGAGCGATGTCACCCCGACCGCTGCGGCGGCCTACACCGCGACACTGACCACCACCTCCGACGGCTCCGGCGTATCAGACACCTCGACCGCGGAATTCACCGGTGCGGTTCTGGCGGCAGCCGTGGATCTGGAAAACACGGATCCGACCGCGCGGGGCGACGGGGCCTTCCCCACCAATGGCGCCAACCCCTGGATCAGCACGTCGACGGATCCCGGTGTCCCGGTGACCTTCGACATGCTGGTGGAAAATGAAGGACCGAATTCCGAAAGCTACAACATCTCTCTCGCCCAGGCCCTGCCGACCGGCTGGACGGCTGAATTCCGACTGACCGACGGCACCCTGGTGTCCAACACCGGCACCATTCCCGCCGGGGACAGCAAGACCTTCCAGGTGATCATCACACCCGATGAAAATGCCGCGCCGGGCAATACGCCCATCGATATCGCCATCGTTTCCGCCGTGTCGGGGCAGGGCGACCGGATCGTCAACCAGGTGGCGGTCAACGCGGTGCATGACGTCCAGATCATCGACGACCAGAACGCCCAGGCAGCGCCCGGCGGGATCGTCGACATGCTGCACACGATCACCAACAACGGGAACGTGACGGTCACCGAAGGGTCCATCACCGAAACCGGACTGACCAACTTCTCCGGGGCCATTTTCCTGGATGCCGATGGCGATGGCGTAGTCGATCCGGCGGAAACCGTCATCGACAACTTCTCCGATATTGCCGGCGGCCTCGCCCCGGGAGAGAGCGTTTCGGTGATCTACCGGGTACAGACGCCCTCCACCTCCACCAGCGGCGTGTCCGAGATCGGCACCCTTGCCCTGGGCAGCAGCCTGAACGGCGGCACCGCCACAGACGGGGATACCACCAACAACGCGGTGGAAGATCGGGTGGTGATCGTCTCGGGTGACGTGACCCTGACGAAGTACCAATATGTCGACCCCACCTGCACCGGCGCCGCGGGGGTCTTAACCAAGACCCGCCAGGACGTGGAGCAGGGCCAGTGTATCCGCTACCGCGTCGAGGCGGAGAATACCGGAACCGCCGATGCCTCCAACGTCACGATTTCAGACGCGGCACCGGCCTACACCACCATCACCGATTGCGGTGGAGCCTGCGCAAGGACCGTCTTCCCCGGTGGAAGCACCTCCAGCGCCTCCTCGACCAGCGTGTCGAGCAGCCATGGCACCATCCTTCCCGGTGGGTTCGCACGGTTGGAATTCACGGTGAAAGTGAACGAGTAAGCGAACCCGGCGCCCCCGACCCCCTCTTTCGGGGGCGCCACCCACCTGCCTCTCCCCTCTCATTCCACGGAGCAAGCTGATGCGCAGCCTTCTTCAAACAGTCGTCCTGTGCGCGGAAAATTTCGTCCATCTCGTTGTTCTGGTGCTTGTTCTGTTTCCCCGCCCGCTGATGGCCGATCCGGTCCCGGCGGGTACGCTCATCCGCAACATCGCGGAAATCACCTATTTCAACGCCGCTCTGGGCATCATCGAGACGATCCGTTCCAACCCGGTGGAGGCGGAGGTGGGATCGGTGCCCGCGCTGGATGTCGCCGGCGGCTCCGAACTGCTGCTGACCCGTGGCGCCATGGCCGAATACCATTTCGAGGTCACGAATACCGGCAACGTCCCGCTGGAAACCCTGCTGGAGGTCCGTGACCTCGCCGGGTCCGGGCTACTGGCAGACGGGTCGCTGGTGCATGATCTGAACCGGAACGGCGTTGTCGATGCCAGCGACCCTGCCATCGGCCCCGATACCTTCGTGACGATGGTCCCCGGTGAAACGCTGCGCCTGATCTATGCCTTCCGGGTGTCCGCCGCCGCGACGGCCGGCGTCAACATGCGCTCTGTCCTGGTGGCCAATGCCAGGGCGGTGACTGGCCAGGGCAACCTGCAACTCACAGGGCAGGCGTCGGGTCTGTCGCGCATCGTCTCCGGCACCCTGACCCTGGAAAAACAGCAAATGCTGCGCCGTGATGGGGATACGACCTACCTGCGCTACGACCTGCGGCTGCGCAACAATTCCGATGTTTCGATCGCCGCCTACGACAACCTGGATGGCGCGCCGTTGCGGGTGAACGGCCTGTCGGTCAGCGGCGTGCTGCTGCGCGACCCGCTGCCGGGCGAGGTGACTTTTCACACTCTCGACGCGGCGGGCGGACTGCGCGTGCTCTATCATCTCGCGGGGGAGGCGCCACAGGATTACACCGATCAGCTGCCCGCCCGGCTTGCGGATGTCGATGCCATCGCCTTCCTGCACGAGGGGGCCTTTCCCGTGGGCCGGTCCAGCGACGTGGCCTTCACCGTCCGGTTGCCGGACAATGACGCAGCCCTGATCATCCGCAACACGGCAGAGACCTACCTGGCCCAGGAGGGGACGACGCTCACCCTGTCCTCCAACACCACGCTGCATGAACGCGACGGCACGATCCCGGGCGAGCTGCAATACGTGAATTCCACCACCGGCGAGGAGGAGGAAACCAACGCGCCCGGCTTTGACACCCGCCTGCGGCTGAGCTTTGACCGCTGCGATGTGACCGAACAGGTCGACAGCGCGATGATCACCATCCTGGGCAATCTGACCGGCGATATCGAGCGGGTGACGGCAGTGGAAACCGGCCCGACCACAGGGGTCTTCCTGACCCCGGCGGTGCCCCTGGCCAGGATGGATCGCGCGGCGGAGGGCGACAATGTCGTGGCGACCGACAATGGCGACATGCTCTATGCCGAAAGCGTCTGTGACGGGCTGCGCGTCGATGACCAGCTGTTCATCACGCCGGGCAATTTCGTGTTCAACGCGCTGACCAACCAGGCCGTCGAAGGTGGTGCCGTGGCGCTGATGGACGCCACGACCGGGCGCGAAATCGACCGGCGGGTTACCGACGAACGAGGCTTTTTCTCGTTCGAGGATGTTGCCCCCGGGACTTACCGCTATGACGTGGTGGGCAGCGATGCGTGGAACTTCCCCACTGTGCGGGGCGATTTCGCGGGCTATGGCCGGCGGGTGGCAGATGCCGGGTTCGGGCAGCCGTTCCGCCATGGGGGCGGGGCGATCTTTGTCTCCGACATCCCGGTGGATCCGCATTACGGCGCCGCCCTCTCCCTTGCGAAGACGGCAGATCGCGAGCAGGTCGGCCATGGTGAGTTCGTCACCTACACCCTGACCCTGACCAACAACATGAACCAGGCGTTGATGGCTGCGGAATTGCTGGACCGGCCGCCGTTTGGCGCGCGGCTGGTGCCGGGGTCCGTCGCCCTGGATGCGCAGGGGATGCCGGATCCAATCCGGGATGGCAGCGGTGATCTGGTGTTCCAACTGGACAGGCTGGCGCCACTGGCTCAGCACGAGTTGCGCTATGTCATGCAATATACCGCCGCAGCACGCGAGGGGCGGAACGAGAATACGGCGATCCTCAGCGGTCGCCAGGCGGGCACCGGCACGCTGCGCCAATCGCAGACGGCGCGCTCTGTTCTGCGGCTGGACAACAGCGGTGGGGTCTTTTCCCGGCAGGGCGGCGTGATCGGATCTGTCTTCATGGATTGCGACGCCGATGGCATCCGCGGCCCCCAAGACGAACCCGGCATCCCCGGCATCCGCATCGTCACGCAAGAGGGATTGTCCGTCGTTACGGACAAGGATGGCAAATATTCTCTTTACGGTCTGCGCCCGGTCACCCATGCCTTTCTCCTGCAGGAGGAAACCCTGCCGCGCGGCACCGAGGTCACCGTGACCCGGACAAATGACCTGGGGCGCGGCGGCTCCCGCCTGGTGCCCTTGCGCCGGGGCGAGCTGCGGGCAGAGCATTTTGCCGTGACGGCCTGTACCCCCGCCGCCATGGCCGAGGTCGCTGCCCGCCAGGTTCAGATGGTCGCGCAGGACGGGCCCGACAGCCTGACCGCCGCCGACCTTCCGATCGAAGCGCGGCGCGCCCCGCAACGCTCCGCCCGCAACGAGGCGGGGATTGCCACCACGCGCCAGATGACGCCGGACATGTTCGCCGAGACCCTGGATGATACGCCCCCTGCCGCGGAGGGGACGCCCGGAGACAATGCCGCCGACGCGGAAACCCGCGCGGAGGGGCTGACCCGCAAGGCTCGGGAGGCCCAGCGCCGGCAACCGCTGGAGGCGCTTGTGCGCGGCATGGACACGACACCCGGCTTCGTCGACCTGGCGGACGGAGAGACCGTGATGCGCCGCAGCCAGAACATTCGGGTCAAGGGGAAGGCCGATCTGACGCTGTCGCTGTTGGTGAATGGGCGGGCGCTGGACGCCGATCGCATCGGCGAGCGCACCAGCTGGGAGGCAGGCAATCTACAGGCGCTGGATTTCGTCGCGGTGAAACTTGACGCCGGTACGAACCGACTGACCCTGGTCGGGCGCGACGGCTTCGGGATCGAACGTCTGCGCCACGAGATCCGCGTGATCGCCCCGGGCCAGCCCGCCCGGTTCGACATTATCCTGCCGGAAACCGCCTCAGCCAACCCCGCCAGCATCGTGCCGGTCGTGGTGCGGGCGCTGGATGCGCGCGGCCTGCCGGTTCCGGCCTCTGGTACCGTCACGCTGGATGCGACCCGCGCGTTGTGGGACGTGGTGGATATCCGCCCCGGTACCCCCGGCATTCAAGCCTATCTCGATAACGGGGAGGCGACGTTCGATCTGATCCCGCCGCAGACTTCAGGCCCCGACCTGATCACCGTGACCGGCACCATGGGAGAGAGCGAGGCGGCAATCACCTTTACCCCCGACCTTGATGAACGCATCCTGATCGGTGTCATTGAAGGCGCCGTGGCGCTGGGCGGATCGGGCGATGCCTTGCTGGAACAGGGACGCTTTTCCTCCTTCGAGGACACGACCACCGGCCTGCGCGGAGAGTTGTACCTCAAGGGGGTGATCCGGGGGGAGGCGCTGCTGACCCTGCGCTATTCCTCCGACCGCGATACCGAGGACCGATTGTTCCGTGATATCCAGGGCGATGAATATTACCCCGTCTATGGCGACACCTCCGAACGCGGCGCCGATGCGCAATCATCGGGCAATCTTTACGTGAAGGTGGAGAAGGGGCGTTCCCACATCCTGTATGGCGATATTGCCATCGAACCTGAAAGTTCCGCCTTCCGGCTGGGCGGGCTGCGTCGCGTGGCCACCGGGGCCAAGGCGCATTGGGAAAACGACCGCGTATCGGTCACCTTGTTCGGTGCGCGCACCGCGCAGGAACAGGCGAGCACCGAATTCGCCGGGCGCGGGATCTCCGGACCCTACGATCTGGACCTGGGCGGCTATGTCCAGGGCACGGAACGGGTGGAGCTGCTGGTGCGCGACGAGGACGGTGGCGACATACTGGAAACCCGTGCCCTCCGCCGGGGCACCGACTACCTGTTGGATTACTTCCGCAACACCATCACTTTCGACGCGCCGGTGCGCCAGTTCGATGCGGAGGGCAACCCGGTTTCGATCCGCATCACCTACGAGGTCGAGGGCGCCGATGCCGACCGCTACTGGCTTTACGGTGGCGAGGTGAACCAGGCGCTGGGCGATCGCACCCGCATCGGCCTGCGCGCTGTTCATGCCGATGCCCCCCGTGACAATCCGGCGCGGGAGCGGCTGCAATCGGCCTATATCCGACATGATCGCGGCACCGGCGGCGCCTGGGAGGCCGAGGTCGCCCGCTCCGAAAACGCGGCAGGCGTGGTCGATACCGCAGGCAGGCTGTCCTACCATCTCAAGACCGAGACACGGCGCTTCAGCGTTGAGGCGATCCATAGCGGCCGCAACTTCAGCGCCCGTGGTGGGCTGGCCCGTGCCGGGACAAGCCAGCTGCGCCTGCGCTATGGACAGGAGATCAATCGCCGGGACGAGCTGACATTCGCCGCCGAATTCACCCGCGACCGGATCAACGCCAGCGAACGCCTGTCCGTGGAGGCCGACTACACCCGGCAGTTCAGCAACCGCCTGCGCGGCAGCCTGGGGCTGGAATACCGCCGCGATCTGCGCGCCGATGACCGCACGGCCAGCACCAATCTGATCCTCGGCGCCAACTGGACCCCGCGCAACCGGCCCGGCACGGTAATGGAGGCCCGGCTGCGCCTGCCGGTGGCGGGCGAGAAAACGGCGACCCGGCTGACCTTGAACATGAACCGGGAGACACGCAATGGCTGGCGCGCCTTCAACGAGGTCGAACTGACCTTCGGGGAGGATCGGATCGCCAGTCACTCCCGCCTCGGGTTTTCCTATGATCTGAACGAATGGCTTTCCGGCCAGACTGAACTTAGCCGTGGCGCGGCCGACCTGGACGCCACTCTGAACCAGCAGCTGGCGGCCCGTTGGGCGCCCTCCGATCTGCTGAGCGTTACCGCCGGGATCGAACATTCCCGCCGGATGGAGGCGAATGAACACACCCTCACCAGCGTCGCGTTGGGGGCGAAATGGGAATCCGCCAACAGCCGCTGGGTCGGGGATGCCGATCTGGAAACCACCTACGAGGAAACCGGGCGGACGCATTACGCCAATCTCGGCCTGGCCGGGCGCGTCTCTCCCGATCTGACGGTGCTGGGCCGCACGCGGCTGGCCGTGGACGACCGCAATGATCAGGACCGCACCCGCCTTCGGGTCCGGGCTGGCGTTTCCTATCGCCCGGTCGAGGACCCCCGGCTGGAGGTCCTGGGCTGGTATGAGCGCCGGCTGGAGAAACGCGCCGGCCGCAATTCGGCGCATTTGTGGTCGGTCGATGCCACCTACGAGGTCAGTGCCGACCTGCGTCTGAATGGCAAATATGCCGGTCAGGTCCAGGGGACCGCGATCGATACCGGGGCGGAAGTCGCGTCGACCACCCAGTTAATTCAGGCAGGGGTGAATTATGAGTTCGGCGACGACCGGTTCCAGTTCGGCGTGAATGCCGCGCGCCTGTGGGACGATGCAGGGAATTCCACCGGCGGGGTCGGGGCGGAGCTGGGTTTCTCACCGCGCCGCAACACGATGCTGGCGGTCGGCTACAACCACGCATCGGGCCGTGTCGCGGGTCAGGAGGAACTTTATCAGGATGGGTTTTACCTGCGCCTGAACCTGCTCTTTGACAATTCGCTTTGGGATCAGCTGGACGGGTTCCTGGGGAACTGAACGGCTGATCCCGATGCAGGCGCCGCGCCGGAACCTCCCGTCCGGCGCGGCCCGACCGTGTTCTGCGCAACCCCTGGCCGGGCGCGACCGGGAGGGGGCGCAGGTCGGCGCGCGACGTCGGCCCGGCGGGGCAAGGGCGTGGCGCAACGGGCGCGAACCCTATGCCTTCGCCGGATCGCCTATACTTTCGCCGCGCCAACTGACCGGCTGCACGAGTGAGATCGGCACCGCTGACAGGCAGACTTCCCCAATGATCTTTTTCATTCATGGAGTTCGCAGAATGCCCTTCAATAGGACCGCTCTACTTCTTTCCCTCGTCGGCATCCTGGTGGCCCCCCTTGCCCGGGCGGAGGAATTTTCCATCCTCAATTCGGCGGCATTCGGCGGCGGTGATGTCAGTTTCTCCCTGCTGCCGGACAGCGCGACAAGCAAGATCAAGCTGCATGTCCCGGAACGGGCCGGTGACCCGCGCCGGGCGATCGACGACCTGCCGCTGGCATCCGGCCCGACGGCCGGACTGCGCCATCTGATCGGTATCACGGAGGCGCGGCGCGACGGCTATGACGCGGTGCAGCACGGCGCGACGCGGCTACCGCACCTGGCGCCGACGCAGCTGACCATCGGTGAGATCTACGCCTGGATCGAAGAGACGCCCGGCCAGCCCCATGCCATCGGTCGCTACCAGTTCATCCCCGCGACCCTGCGCCGGCTGGTGGATGAGGCGGGGCTGGACCGGGCCACGATGTTCACCCGTGTCGTGCAGGACCGGCTGGCGGATATCCTGCTGGAGGACGCGGGTTACAGCGCCTTCCTGGCCGGGCGGATCACCCGTCACAGCTTCATGGAAAACCTGGCCCGGATCTGGGCTGGGCTGCCGACAGTGACGGGGCTGTCGCATTACCATGGCGTGGCTGGCAACCGGGCGCTGATCTCCTGGGCAGAGTTCGACAGCAAGATGCTCCGCATCTTCCCGGCCCACCAGGGGTGACGGGGCGGGGCGCGCTGTCCGCGACATGGCAAAAGCCACCATGACACTGGCCGATGCCATTGCTCTGCGGGGAGGAATCCGCTTTACCCATCGCGGTCTCAACAGCGGCGGGAGCGGCCGGAATGAACGCAACACCACCTCCGGTCGCGCAGGGGCGCCCCGGCGAAGTTTTCGGCGCCTTTCTGAAGCTGGGCCTGACCAGTTTCGGCGGTCCCGTCGCCCATCTGGGTTATTTTCGGGAAGAATTGGTCACCCGTCGCGGCTGGCTTTCCGACGCGGCTTATGCGGATCTGGTGGCGCTTTGCCAGTTTCTGCCGGGCCCGGCCTCCAGCCAGGTCGGGTTTGCCCTGGGTATGATGCGGGCGGGCTGGTGCGGGGCAATCGCCGCCTTTGTCGCCTTTACCCTGCCGTCGGCCCTGATCCTGATGGTTTTCGCCATGGGGGCGGCGGCGCTGGACGGCCCGGTCGGGCAGGGCGCGTTGCATGGGTTGAAACTGGTGGCCGTGGCCATCGTCGCGCAGGCGGTGCTGGGCATGGCGCGGCAGCTCTGCCCTGATCGGGCGCGCGCCTTGATCGCCGTGATGGCCATTGCGCTGCTGGCGCTGGTGCCGGCACCCTGGGGCATGGTGGCGGCGATCGTGACCGGCGGGCTGGCCGGGCTGCTCCTGGGCAAAGGCCGGGACAGCGTGGCCCTGGCGGCGGGGCGCGTGGCGATGCCGGTCACGCGGGGCCAGGCAGGGCTGGCGGCGGCGCTGTTCGGCGGGTTGCTGCTGGGCCTGCCCGTCGTGGCGGGCCTGTCGCAAGGGCTGGCCCCTGGCTGGACGGCGGGATGGAACCTGGCCGACAGCTTCTACCGGGCGGGGGCGCTGGTCTTTGGCGGCGGCCACGTGGTCCTGCCGCTTCTGGAGGCGGAGTTGGTGCAGACCGGGCGCGTCGGCGCCGATGCATTCCTTGCGGGCTACGGTGCCGCGCAGGCGGTACCGGGGCCGCTGTTCACCTTCGCGGCCTACCTTGGGGTTGTGACGGTGACGGGGCCTGACGGCATGATCGGGGCGGCCATCGCGTTGCTGGCACTGTTTCTGCCGGGCTTTCTGATCCTGACGGCGGCGCTGCCGGCCTGGGAGCGGATGCGCGGCATGACGGGGGCGCAATCGGCGATGCAGGGCGCCAATGCGGCAGTGGTGGGGATCCTGGCGGCCGCGCTTTATTCGCCGGTATTCACTTCTTCCGTGGCGGGTATGACGGATCTGGCGCTGGCCGCGTTGTGCTTTGTGCTGCTGGTGGCCTGGAAGGCGCCGCCCTGGGCGGTGGTCCTGCTGGCCGCGCTGAGTGGTATCGCGATGGCGCTGGTTTGAGGGCGCGCCGTGGGCGGGGCGGCGAAACGGGGCGGCAAAAAATAATGTCGGCACCGTCTTGACCCTCCAGCAACTGGAACCTCCATATGGGGTGTCAGTTGACCGTGACGGAGCCTGACATGACCACGACCCTCCAGCTGTCCATCGACGGCATGAACTGCGCGTCCTGCGTGGGGCGCGCCGATCGCGCCTTGCAGCAGGTCGCTGGCGTGACGCAGGTCTCCGTCAACCTGGCCTCTGAAACCGCGCGCATCGCGGTGGAGAGCGCGGATGCGGCGCGCGCCGCGATGGCCGCGCTGGATCAGGTGGGCTACCCGGCGCGATCCGAAACGCGGATCCTGCGGATCGAGACGATGTCCTGCGCTTCCTGCGTGGGGCGGGTGCAAGGGGCGCTGAACGCGGTTCCCGGCGTGATCGAGGCGCAGGTGAACCTGGCGTCGGAGACGGCGCAGGTCACCTTTGCGCAGGGTGCGCTGACCGGCGCCGACCTGGCGCGGGCCAGCGCCGCCGCGGGCTATCCCGCGCAATTGGCAGAGGGGTCTGCCGCCGCTGCCGAGGCGCCGGACCGCAAGGTGCGGGAGGCCAGCGCCCTGTTGCGCCGACTGTGGATCGCGCTGGCCCTGACCCTGCCGGTCTTCGTGATGGAGATGGGCGGCCACCTCGCGCCTGCCCTGCACCATTGGATCGATGCGACCATCGGGCGGCAGATGTCCTGGGGCCTGCAATTCCTGTTGACCACCGCCGTGCTGGCCGGGCCGGGGCGGATGTTCTACACCCGTGGGCTGCCGGCGCTATGGCGCGGGGCGCCGGACATGAACAGCCTGGTCGCGGTGGGGACGGGCGCGGCCTACCTCTATTCCGTGGTCGCAACCTTTCTGCCCGGCCTTCTGCCCGAGGCGGTGCGCGCCGTCTATTTCGAGGCCGCCGCCGTGATCGTCGTGCTGATCCTGCTGGGCCGCGCGCTGGAGGCCCGCGCCAAGGGCCGCACCGGAGCGGCAATCCGTGGGTTGATGGACCTTCAGGCACCCACCGCCCGGCGGCTGGCCAGCGACGGCAGCACACAGGAAATCGCGCTGGAGGATGTGCGACCCGGCGACCTGGTTCTGGCCCATCCGGGAGAACGGATCGCCGTGGACGGGGAGGTCGCGGAGGGCCGCAGCCACGTCGACGAAAGCTTGTTGACGGGGGAGGCTGCGCCGATCGTGAAATCTCCCGGCGATGCGGTCACCGGGGGTACAATGAACGGCACCGGCAGCTTGCAAATCCGCGTCACCCGCACCGGCGCCGACACGACCCTGGCCCATATCGTCCGCATGGTGGCGGACGCCCAGGGCGCGCGCCTTCCGATCCAGGGGCTGGTTGACCGCATCACCCTGTGGTTCGTGCCCGCCGTGATGGCGGTGGCGGTGCTGACCGGGCTGGCATGGCTGGTCTTCGGCCCGGATCCGGTGCTGACCCATGCGCTGGTGGCCGGGGTGTCGGTGCTGATCATCGCCTGTCCCTGTGCCATGGGGCTGGCCACGCCGACCTCCATCATGGTGGGCACCGGGCGCGCCGCCCAGATGGGCGTGCTGTTTCGCAAGGGCGATGCATTGCAGCACCTGGCGGGGGCGGAGATCGTCGCGCTGGACAAGACCGGCACCCTCACCCAGGGCCGTCCCGCCCTGACAGAGCTGAAGCTGGCTCCGGGTTTCGCGCGGGCCGACACGCTGGCCCGCATCGCGGCGGTGGAGGCGCGGTCCGAACACCCGCTGGCCCAGGCCGTACTGCGCGCCGCCCGGATCGAAGGGCTGGACCTGCCCGAAATTCGCGATTTCGACAGCGTGACCGGACAGGGCGTTCAGGCGCAGGTGGACGGCATGTCCGTGCGTGTCGGATCGGAGCGGTTCCTGGCCGACGCCGGGATCGACCTGTCCGCGCTGACCGGCCAAGCGGCAGAGCTGGCGGCGCAGGGGCGTGGTGTGGTTTTCGCGGCGGTGGGGGACCGGGTGGCGGCGCTGATGGGCGTGGCCGATCCTGTGAAACCCGCCAGTCGCAGTGCCATTGCCGCCCTGCGCGCCCGCGGGCTTGAGGTTGCGATGATCACCGGCGACCGGGCGGAAACCGCCTGGGCCATCGCCCGCGAAACCGGGATCGACCGGGTCATCGCCGATGTCCTGCCTCAGGGCAAGGTCGACGCGCTGGACCAGTTGCGGGCGGAGGGACGGCGCGTGGCCTTTGTCGGCGACGGGATCAACGACGCGCCGGCGCTGGCCCATGCCGACATCGGGATCGCCATCGGCACCGGCACCGATGTGGCCATCGAATCCGCCGACGTGGTGCTGATGTCGGGCGATCTGCGCGGGGTGGTCAACGCGGTTGAGGTCTCTGCCCGAACGCTGCGCAACATCCGGCAGAACCTGTTCTGGGCCTTTGCCTACAACGGTGCGCTGATCCCGGTGGCGGCAGGGGCGCTCTATCCCGCATGGGGGGTGCTGCTGTCGCCCGCGCTGGCGGCGGGAGCGATGGCGCTGTCCTCGGTCTTCGTGCTGAGCAACGCGCTGCGCCTGCGCCGCATCGCGCCCGCAATGGCGGAGGACGGGGCCGACCTTGGCACTCCCGCCGCCGCCGTGCCCGCGCCCGCGCGCGCATAATGACTGCGCCGGGGCCAAGAAGATTACGCGAAAAGGAGCCTGCCATGAATATCGGCGATGTTGCCCAACGGTCCGGCCTGCCGGCCAAGACCATCCGCTATTACGAGGATATCGGCCTGATCACACCGGGGCGCAGCGCCAATGGCTACCGCGCCTTCGCGGAGCCGGATCTGCACAAGCTGGCGTTCCTGGGGCGCGCACGGGCCTTGGGCTTTACCATCGAGGAATGTCGCCACCTTCTGGCGCTATACGAGGATGGAGGCCGCGAAAGCGCGCAGGTCAAGCAGCTGGCGCAGGGCCATCTGGACCGTATCGACGAAAAGATCGCGCAGCTGCAATCCATGCGCGCCACACTGGCCGCGCTGGTGCAGTCCTGCGCCGGGGACCACCGGCCGGATTGCCCGATTCTGGATGACCTGGCGGAGGCGCCGGTGGGGACGCCGTAGCGTCCCCCAGCGTCCTGCCCAAGGCCGATCACAGCCCCGCCGCCCCATGCGGTGCTGGTCGGTGCCGGGTCACGACGCCTGGCTGAACCGGCCCCCCGCGGCGATATGCCGGTCCAGGCGGCTGGCGATGATCCGGGTCAGCACCCGGCCGCCGGGCGCGATGCGCAGCCCCTCGGGCGTGGCGCGGACCAGGTCGCCGAATTCCGCTGCGATCTGGGCGATATCGGGCAACAGCCGGGCGCTGCTCGGGCCGAAAACGCGGCGCAGCGCCGCCAGGTCCAGGTGGAAATCGCACATCAGCATTTCGATCGCGCGGGCGCGCAACGCGTCTTCGCCGCTCATCAGGTGTCCGCGCGCGCCCGCCAGCTGCCCTGCTGCGATGCGCTGCGCATAGGCGGGCGTGGCGCTGGCATTCTGCACATAGCCCCCCGGCAGCCGCGAGATCGAGGACGCCCCCAGCCCCAGCAGCGTCGGGCAGCTGTCATCGGTGTAACCCTGGAAATTGCGCCGCACCCGCCCGGCTTGCGCGGCCCGCGCCAACCCGTCGGAGGGGCGGGCGAAATGGTCGATGCCGATGGGCTGTAGTCCGGCGTGGCGAAACCGGCGGGCGGCCTGCTGGGCCAGCTGGTGGCGTGTTTCCTCGCCTGGCAGGGTTTCGGCGTCGATCAGGGCCTGCCGCCGCGCCATCCACGGCACATGCGCATAGCCGAACAGCGCCACCCGGTCGGGCGCCAGCGACAGCACCTGGTCCAACGTGCGTTCCAGCCGGGCACTGTCCTGGTGCGGCAGCCCATAGACCAGGTCGGCATTGAGCGAGGCAATCCCTGCCGCGCGCAGCTCGGTCACGCAATCGCGCGTGATATCAAAGGGTTGGCTTCGACCTATCGCCGCCTGCACCTGCGGGTCGAAATCCTGCACCCCGATGCTGGCGCGGGTCATTCCGGCCTGCGCCAGGGCGGCGATCTTGTCGGCATCGACCAGGGTCGGGTCGATTTCGACCGAGAATTCGGCCTCGGGCGTCGGGGGCAGCACTGCCTGCACCGCATGGGCCAGCCGCCGGATCAGCGCCGGGCGCAGGATCGTGGGCGTGCCCCCGCCCCAATGCATCCGTCCCATGCGCAGCCCGGCGGGCAGCAGGTCGCGCAACAGCGTCAGCTCGGCCTCCAACGTGTCGATGTAGCGGTCCACCGGCGCCAGGCTGCGGGTGCCCTGGGTGCGGCAGGCGCAGAACCAGCACAGCCGCTCGCAGAACGGGATATGCAGATAGACCGAAACCGGCACGTCGGGGTCCAGCGCGGCCAGCCCCTGCGCCTGTTGCGTGGCACCGACGGTATCGGTGAATACCGGGGCTGTGGGGTAGGAGGTGTAGCGGGGCACCCGCGCCGAAAACAGGCCAAGGGTTCTGAGGCGATCAATCCGTGTCATGCCCCTGCCATGCCGAACTGCGCGGCGCCGCACCTTGCGCAGGATCAAGTCGCCGCGATTTTTTCACCTGACCCGCTGACCCGCTGACCCGCTGACCGCAACGCCGGCGGCTCGGCACCGGCGTTGCAAACGGGCGCTGATCATCCAGAGGCTGCGCCCCAGCCCGCCGGTCTGTCACGGCGCGCCAAGGTCCAGCAGGGCGCGGCGGAAACCTTCGCCGCTCAGCACCACTTCATGGGCGCCCAGATCGCGGGCATCGGCCAGCGCCATGCCAGTCAGATCCTGCGCCCGGCATACGGCCCGCGCCAGCGACAGGCCGCGTGCCTGGCCCGCCACGACCAGCCCGGCGAAGAGATCCCCGGTACCGGGCAGCGCGACGGGCAGATGCGGCGTCGGGTGTCGGGAGATGCCATCGGGGCCCAGGATGACGCTTTCGATCCGGCCCTGGGGAGTGTCCTCCAGCGCGCAGCCGGTGGCGATCAGATGGGCGCCGGGGGCCAGGGTCAGATCCCGTGCGGCGTCTGCCAGATCCGCGACCGTGTCGATGCTGCGTCCGGTCAGCCAACCCAGTTCCCAGGGATTGGGCGTGGCGATATCGGCCATCGGCAACAGCCGGTCGCGCATCACGTCGGCGATGGTTTCGGGCACATAGAGGCCGGGCGCCGCATCGCCCATCACCGGGTCGCAAAGATAGCGCAGCGCGGGGTTGGCCTGCTTGGCCTCGGCCACGAAATCGGCGATCAGCGCGGCGACCTCCGGCGAACCGATATAGCCGGTCAGCAGCACTTCTGCCCGCTGTGCCAGTCCGCGTTCCCGCGCGCCCAGCAGCAGGTCGGCGAAGAAATCCGGCGGGATCGGGCGGCCGCGCAGCGTCGGGTGATGGGGTGTGTTGGAGAACACGACCGTTGGAAGCGCCGCGACCTCCAGCCCGGCGGCCTGCATGGGAAACAGCGCAGCCGAGTTGCCGACATGGCCGAACACGACCTGGCTCTGGATGGCGATGACCAAGGGCGGGCGCGTCATTCCGACCCCTCCAGCCGCGGGGTCCAATCCTCCACCCGGCCGCTGTCCAGCCGGCGCCGGGCATATTTGCGCCAGCTCTCCGCCAGCAGGTCCAGCGCGGCTATGCCGCGCAGCTCTTCCCGGTTCATCCGGTCTATGTAAAGCGCATGCCACAGCCGGTGCAGCGTCCAGTCCGGAGCAAGGCGGTCCACCAGGGTCAGAAGGCTGTCCGGGCTCACGCGGCCCGGTTCCAGCACGCGGTAATACCAGCCCGTGCGACCGGTGGTCTGAACCCGGCGCGCCATGTCCGGGACGCCGAACCTGTGGTTGAGCTTCCAGCAGGGTTGCCGTCCCTGCGAAACCTGCACCAGCGCCGCGCCCAGCCGAAAGATATCGCCAATCGCGACGCTTTGTTCATCAAGCCCGGTGGTGGCGATGTTCTCTCCGAAGGCACCGGGCGATTGCAGCAGGGGCAGGGCGCCCAGGTCGGCTTGCCAGGCGGCGTAATGCTCGCGCGGGTAATGGTGCACCGCCTTCTCCACCCCGCCATGGACGCGGCGGTCGGCTTGCTCGTCGCCCTCGAACCCCTCGGGGCCAAGGGTCAGCGGCTGGGTCACCGGCGTTTTGGCGATGCCGCTGCAAACCGCGCTGTCGGCCAGCGGGGCCGCGCGCCCGGTCAGCAGGGTCAACGCCAACGGGAAGGGATGGGGGCGGACGGCGGGCTGGGTCATCGAAACCTCCGGCTGGGGTGAGGGGCGCAGGCGGATGCCTGCCCCCGGTGAATAGGCCGGGCGCCGCCCCGGCGCGAGGGGGGAAGCAACTGATTTGCGCACGGGCGGAGCGAAATCCTGTGGATACCTTCCCGAGTTGCGCATCCCGCGCCAAGGTGCCACGCGGGGCCGCGCTGGCGGGAACTGCCCTTCAGCTTGCCGCGCGCAGCCGGAGCCCTCGCCTGCGCCCGCAGTGGGGCGGTCAGTCGCCGGGGGGGACGACGGCCTCCCCTTCGAGGTTCAGCTGACGGTAGATCCGCTGGGTGTAGTCGCCGAATTCAGGCGTCGCCTTCTGGGTCAGGCGGCGCGGATAGGGCAGGTCGATTGAGAAATTGTCCGCCATCCGCGCCGGGCCCGCCGTCAGCACCGCGCAACGGGAGCCGAGAAAGACCGCCTCCTGGATCGAGTGGGTGACAAACAGGATCGTCTTGTTCGAGGCCTCCCAGATACGCAGGATCTCCAGGTTCATCTTCTCCCGCGTCAGCGCGTCCAGCGCGCCGAACGGTTCATCCATGAGCACCAGTTTCGGGTCGTGGATCAGGGCGCGGGCGATGGCGGCGCGTTGCTGCATCCCGCCCGACAGCTCGTAGGGGTGGCGGTCCTCGAACCCCGACAGCCCGACCATGTTCAGCAGGTCGCGGGCGCGTTCACGGGTCTCGCGCATCGGCAGGCCGATGATCTCGGCGGGCAGCATCACATTGTCGATGATGCGGCGCCATTTCAGCAGCAGCGCCTGCTGGAACACCATGCCGATGTCGCGGCTGGGATCGAAGGGGGCGGTGGGCGATCCGACCTCGACCGTGCCGCCGTCGTGGGGATGCAGATCGGCCAGGACCTTGAGAACCGTGGATTTTCCGCAGCCCGACGGCCCGACGAGAGAGACGAAATCGCCCTCGTTCACATCCATCGTCACGTCCGAGACAGCCAGGATGTCGGCCTCCCGCGTCTTGTAGACCTTGCGCATGTTTTCCATGCGGATGATGCGATTGGGGGTCATGCCAGCCAGCGCTCCAGGTTGTCGGCGACAAAGGCGTCGTCGGTCAGGTGGGAATGTTGCCGCGTGACGCGGGTGATCTCCTGCGCCTGTCCGGGGCCCAGGGTTTCGTGATCGCTCAGGCAGCGGGTGTGGGTCAACAGGCCCTGCCGGCGCAGTACTTCGTGGCAGCCGGCAATGGCGCCCTGAAACCCGTTCGCCACGTCAAAGAGCGCGGCGTTGCAATCCGTCACCTCGGCGTCCAGCGCCAGCAGTTCGGCGGGGATGGTCCCGGCCTCGGCCGCGGCGCGGCAGCGGGCGTGCAATTCGACCGCGCTGCGGGTCCAGACCGACCAATGGCCCAGCAGGCCGCCGCGAATGGGCAGGGTCACTCTCTCGTCGTCACGCAGGATGGTAAAAGGGGTCAGCAGGTCGGCCACGATGTGATCGTCGTTGCCGGTATAGAGCGCGATCCGGTCCTCTGCCCGTGCCGCCGCCACGCCGCGCAGCACGTTCAGCGTGTCGTAGCGGTTGAACGGTGCCATCTTGACGCCGATCACATTGTCGATCGCGGCAAAGCGTTTCCAGAACTCGAACGGCAGTGGCACGCCGCCGACCGCAGGTTGCAGGTAGAACCCGAACAGAGGGATTTCCTGGGCCACCGCCGCGCAATGGGCGATCATTTCGTCCAGCGAGGCGCCTTTCAACGCGGCGAGACTCATCAATCCGGCGTGGTAGCCCAGGTCGCGCGCGATACGGGCCTCGGTCACGGCCTGTTCGGTGCGCCCGACCAGCCCCGCGATCATCACGCGCGGGCGGTCCGACCAATCGGCGGCAGCGCGGGCGCAGGCGTCCAGCACCGGAGCATATAGCCCGTGATCGCGGATTTCGAACTGGGTGGTATGCACCCCCACGGCCAGCCCGCCGGCGCCCGCGTCCAGGTAGTAGCGGGTCAGGGCGCGTTGGCGGACCTGGTCGATCTGCGCGCCTTCGCCCAGGGCCAGCGGATGGGCCGGGATCACGGTGCCGGTCTTCAGCAGCTCCAGCACCGGCGCGGGTATGTCTGTCCAATGTCGTATCATCTCACCTATCCCAATTCAGGACCGGCCGCCGCGAAATAGCGGGCCGGATCGCCGATCGGCCCCGTCCCCCCGCGCGCCATGCGCAGAAAAGGGCGTTGCCGGCAAAAGCCGCGTTCGGTCAGCCAGCCTTCCAGCGGGCCGTCGCGGGTCACGTCGATCAGCACCGGCCCCGAGACGCGGGACAGCGCGGATTCCAGCAGGGCGCAGGCCGAAGCGATATCCGGCGCGACCAGCGGGCCGATCTGCGTGGCGTCCCGGCCCGCGCGCGACAGCACGAAGCCGTCATGCGCCAGCCGGCAGAGGGCCAGGGCGCCGGGGCGCGTCATCAGGTCATGCAGTACCGGCCCGCGTTCTGCGCCCAGCACCTGGCGGTCCAGCGGGATCATCCACGCCAGGTCGCTGCCCCGCAGCGGACGGATCCCGGCGCCCCGGGGCGCGGCGGCCCGGTGCAGGGCCAGGCCGGTACCGGCCATCCGCGACAGCGCGCCTATCTCGCGAAACCCCAGTCGGCGGTACAGCGGCTCTCCTGCCGGGGTGGCATCCAACACGGGAATGCGGCCGGTGTCCTCCAGCGTGGCGATGGCGGCCAGCATCAGCCGCTTGGCATGGCCGTGGCCGCGCAGCGCCTGGGTTACCAGCACCATGGAAATCCAGCCCATGGCCTCGCCCAGCGGCAACGCCAGCGCGGTGGCGCGGGGGATGCCGCCGCCGTCGCGCAGCGCCAGCCCGGTGCCCAGCGTCAGCATCATCCGCCAATCCGCGGCGCGCTGGTTCCAGCAGGCTTCCTCTGACAGGGCCATGCAGGCGGGGACATCGGCGGTGCCCAGGAGGGTGGGCGGATCAGTAGCGTCCATCACGGGTCTCGAACTTGGTGGGCTTGCCCAGGGTGGGCATGTCCCGCGCGGTCCAGTCCGCCACCCAGTCCAGCATCCGGCCCAGAGGCACCTCCGGGTAGCCGAAGAGGCGGAAGGCTTCGGCGGAATTGTTCAGCCAGGCGGTGGGGCCGGGGGTGCCGGTAAAGCTGACGTCGATCCCCATGCGGGCGGCCAGCTGTTCGGCCAGCCATCGCACCGGCAGGGTCTCCGGTCCCGAGACGTTCAGCGGCGCGGCGGGCACGGTACCATGGGCCAGCGCGCGCAGGGCGAACCGGTTGGCATCGCCCTGCCAGATCACGTTGACATGGCCGGTCTCCAGGTCGATCGGCTGCCCGGCCCGGATCCGCATGGCAATATCGCCCAAAACGCCGTAGCGCATGTCGATCGCGTAGTTCAGTCGGATCAGCCGCCCCGGCGCGTCATGCTGGCGGGAGAAATGTTCGAACATCCGTTCCCGCCCGATGCAGGATTGCGCGTATTCGCCGGGCGGTTCGGGGATGACCCCCTCGTCCGCGCCGATCTGCTCCAGCGGGACAAAGGGATAGACGCAACCCGTTGAAAAGACGGAGAACCGGGCCTCGGTAAAGGTTTCCGCGACAAGGCCTGGCAAATAGGTGTTCATCGCCCAGGTCAGCCCCTGATTGCCCGAGGATCCGAATTTGTGCCCGGCCATGAACACGATGTTGCGCGCGCGCGGCAGGCGGGACAGCGCATCGCGGTCCATCATGTCGCATTGGATCGTCTCCACCCCCCAGCTGTCCAGATCGCGGCGTATCTGCGGATCCGAGAACCGGGCCACGCCAATCACCCGGCGGTCGGGCAGGGCGCGGGCGGCCATGTGAGCCAGCGACGGCCCGACCTTTCCGGAGACCCCCAGCACCATGATGTCGCCGTCCAGCGTTTCCAGGTCCGCGACGGTGGCGGCATCGGGGCGGGACAACAGCTCTTCGAGCGTGGCGATATCGTCGATCCGGTCGGGCAGAGCCGAGGCGGGAGGCAGCGGGGTCGGCTGGGCCGCGGGCTGGGAGGTCATGAATGTGTCCTTCACTTGGTCGTTCATTGGGGCCTGTCCTGGGCGCAGAGGGGCGGCGGCCCGGACCAGGGCTGCGCCGCCTCGAAGGCGCGGGCGGCCTGCAATACGCGCAGGTCGGCGCCATAGGGGCCGACGATCTGCAAACCTACGGGCCTTCCGTCCCGCGTCATTCCACAGGGGATGGAGGCGGCGGGCTGGCGCGTCAGGTTGAAGGCGATGCACAGCCGGGTCCAGGAATAGCGGCTTTCGCCGTCTGGCCGCTCCACCTCCGCCGAGAAGGGCGGCAGGGTCAGGGTCGGGGTGATCAGCAGGTCATGGCGGGTGTGGAATTCCGCCATGTGGCGCATCAGCGCCAGCCGGTCCATTTCGGCATCGAGGTGCTGCATCAGATCAGCGCTGCGGCTGGTCTCGATCTCCGCCACGATATCGGGGTCCATGATGGCGAAATCGGCCGGACCCATGTGGCGAAAGGCATGGGCGGTATAACCCCGACGCAGCCGGGTCATCAGCGGCTCGGGATCGTCCATGACCTGCTCCACCTGTTCGACCCGTGCGCCCAGATCGGCAAAGACCGCCGCCGCGCGGGCGGCCAGTGTTGCGACCTCCGGGTCGACACGCGCGATGCCCATGTCGGGCGAAAACGCGATGCGCCATCCGGCCGGGTCGGCGTCCAGCCGTTGGTGATAGGCGGTGCTTTCGGGCGGCAGCGCAGTGACGTCGCGCAGGTCGGGACGGGCCAGCAGGGTCAGCATACGTGCGGCATCGTCCACGCAGCGCGTCATCGGCCCGAAGCTGACGAGAGAGGCCAGCGGCGTCGGCGGCCAGGTCGGCACCCGCCCGCCGCTGGGTTTCAACCCGAAGACCCCGCAGAAGGACGACGGGATGCGGATCGACCCGCCCGCATCGGTGCCCAGAGCCAGAGTGCCCGCCCCCACGGCGACCGAAGCGCCGGCCCCGCCGCTGGACCCGCCGGGGGTCAGCGCGGGGTTCCACGGGTTGCGGGTGATCCCGGTCAGGGGCGAGGTGGTGATCGGCTTGAAGGCGAATTCCGGCGTCGTCGTCTTGCCCAGCAGGACGGCGCCGCCCTCCCGCAGGCGGGCGGTGGCGGGGCCGTCCTGATCCCAGGGCCCGGCCTCGGGGATGGTGCGCGATCCGCGTCGGGTGGGCCAGCTCCGTGTCAGGACCAGATCCTTCAGCGTGGTGGGCACACCGTCCACCGGCGACAGCGGCGCGCCCTGGGCATAGCGCTGCTCTGCGGCGCGGGCATCGGCCAGCGCCGCGTCCGGGTCCAGCACGCAAAAGGCGTTCAGCACCGGTTGCGCGGCCTCCGCGCGGTTCAGCGCGGCCTGTGCGACTTCTACCGGGGACAGGCGGCGGGCGGCATAGGCGGCGACCAGCTCGGCTGCGGGCAGGAGGGCGGGATCGTCGGTCATTGCGGCGCCTGGTCAAGGCGCGCGTCCTTGACCACCAACAGGCGCTCCAGCACCAGCACGACGGCAAACAGCGCCACGCCCAGCAACGACAGCAGCAGCACCGCCATGAACATCGCGGCGGTATCCAGCGTCGATTGCACCTGGATCATCAGGTAGCCCAACCCCTCGGAAGAGGCGACGAATTCCCCCACGATGGCCCCGGCCACGGCCAGGATCGCTCCCACCTTCATGGCGGAGAAGATATAGGGCAGGGCGCCGGGCAGCTGGATCTTGCGAAAGATCTGCCAGCGCGTGCCCTTCAACGCACGGACGAGGTCCAGCAGATCGGGCTCCACCTCTCGCAGGCCACGGGCGGTGGTGATCAGGATCGGGAAGAAGGTGATGACGAAGGCGAAGAAGATGTTGGTGCTGACGCCGTAGCCGAACCAGACGATCAGCAGCGGACCCAATGCAACCTTCGGCACCATGGAGATGGTCACGAACAGCGGGAACAGCGAGGCCCGCAGAGTGCGGAACCAGGTGAACAGCATCGCCAGCGCGACCCCGATCACGATCGCCAGGCCGTAGCCCACGAAGATCTCCGTTGCGGTGATGAAGGTATTGTAACCCCATTTGTAATTGGGGTCGAACAACGTGGCCAGCGTCTCTGCCGGGGAGGGCAGGATGAAGGAGGGCATGTTGCCCCATGCGGTCACCGCCCACCACAACAACAGCAGCGCCAGATGCGCGCCGACGGCCAGGGCGGTGCTGGACCAGTTCTCCGGCAGGGCGGGCCGCCGGGTCGGGGCGGCACGGGTCTGGGTGGGGTCCGGCATCGGCGGCTCCTGCTGATCGAATCAAACGAATGGTTGATGATTTCCTGTCGGGTACCTTCGTGTCAACAAATTTCATATGGAGTAGTGGGAGAAAAATCTGGGTGACCGGGTAATTCATCAACTGAATGGTTGAAGTTTGTTGACAGAACGACCGCCCTTTGCCTAGCGTCAGAGTCACAAGGGCCCTTCCGCCGGTCCGGGCGGCCCATCTAACCGGGAGATAACCATGACTATCACAACACGTCGCGCCGCGCTGGCGGTCCTGGTGGCCGCCGCGCCCCTGTTCACCCCGCTGGCTGCGCAGGCGCAGCAGGATGTCGGCCTGATCCTCAACTGGACGCCGGGCGCCGACCATGCGCCCCTGTTCTATGCCAAGGCGCAGGGCTGGTACGACGCGGCGGGCATCGATCTTGATATCCAGTCCGGCAAAGGCTCCGGCCTGGCGGCGCAGAACGTCGGCGTCGGCGCGGTGGAGATGGGCATCGCAGAACTGGGCACCGCATTTCTCGCCCGTTCCAAGGGGGCGGAGCTGACGGCGGTCATGGCGCTTTACGCCAACTCGCCCTTTACCCTTTACTGGAAGAAATCCAGCGGCATCAACGGCCCGGAGGATTTTCCCGGCCACACGCTGGGCAATCCTTCGGGCGACGCGGCGCGCGTGATGTGGCCCGCTTTTGCCAAGGCGGTCGGCATCGCAGAGGACGCCGTGTCCTTTGTCAACGTGGCCCCGGCCGCCAAGATGCCGACGCTGGCCGCCGGCCGGGTCGATATCATCAGCGATTTCTACAACGGCCATGACCAGAAGGTGAAAGAGTTCGGCGAGGACCTGGGCCACCTGCGCTGGTCCGAAGTCGGCCTGAACCCCTATGGCAACTCCTTCATTGTCAACAATGACTTCCTGGCAGAAAACGGCGAACTGGTCGCCGCCTTTGTCGAGGTCACGCAGCGCGCTTACCGCGCCTGCGTGGACAATGCCGCGCCCTGTGTCGATGCGCTTCTGGACAATGCCAGCGGCCTGAACCGCGAGGCGATGGAGGATCAATGGTCTCGCGTGATGGAGTTGATGGCCACCGACGATACCGTCGAAACCGGCCTGGGCTGGTTCGGCGCGGACCGAATTCAGGCCACCTATGACCTGGTGGACACCTATTTCGAGCTGGAAACGGAATTCGATCCAGCCACGGCCTTTACCAACGATTACATGAGCCAGGACATCAAGATGACCCGGCCCTGAATGGTCTCTTCCCGTTCGGGCGACGGTCTTGCGACCAGCTCGACGCACCTTGCCGCCCGGTTCCCGCACCGGGCGGCATTTTTATGCGAGGGCCGCCGGAATTATCCGGAGGCCGCCGGGCCGGGTCAGGCGCGCGCGGCGACCACGATGACTTCGACGGTGTAGTCCGGGGTCGCCAGCTTGGCCTCGCCACAGGCGCGGGTGGGGGCATTGCCCTCGGGCACCCATGCGTCCCAGACGGCATTCATCTCGGCGAAATCGGCCATGTCGGCCAGCCAGATGGTGGCTTGCAGGATGCGGGTGTTGTCGCTGCCGGCCTCCGCCAGCAGGGCGTCGACCTTGGCCAGGCAATCCTGGGTCTGCTGGGTGACGCTGGCGCCGGGGGTGCCGATCTGGCCGGCAAGGTAGATGGTGTCGCCATGGGTGACGATCTGGCTCATCCGGGCGTTGGTGTTGTGGCGGGTGATCTCGGTCATGATATGTCCTTTGTTCCTGAAGTCTCGAACCGGCGCGGGTCCAGCGCCGCGATGACGTCCTCCGATAGCGCGGGAACGGTGCCGGTGACCAGTGCTTCGGTGAGGGCGGCCAGAGCGGGAGCGGTCTGCACGCCATATCCGCCCTGTCCGGCCAGCCAGAACAGCCCTTCGGCGCGGGGATCGAACCCCACCACCGGCGTCCGGTCGGGGGCAAAGGTGCGCAGCCCGGCCCAGCTGCGTTCGACGCGGGCCACCGGTTCGGTGACCGCCTGTTCATAGCGGTCCAGCCCTTCGGCCAGCACCATGTCATCGGGCCAGACGTCATGCGGGGGCACGGGATCCTCGTCGGCGGGGCTGACCATCAGCTTGCCGGCATCGGGCTTGGCATACCAGGTCTCGCTGACCGATCCGAATAGCGGCCAGCGCGACAGATCCCGTCCCCCCGGCGCCGGCAACAGCGCGGCAGAGCGGCGCAGCGGAGACAGATCGACCGGCAGCGCGCCGGCCTGCGCCGCCACCTGGCCCGCCCAGGCGCCTGCGGCATTCACCACCAGCGGCGCGACATGGATGCGCCCGCCCGCCGTCACCTGCCATAATCCGTCGCGTCGGGTCATCGCCGTGACCGGCGCGCCGGTTTCCACCGTGCCGCCACGATGGCGCAGCAGGCGCAGGTAGCCGGACAACAGGCGATCGACGTCGATATCCTGCGCGTCCCATTCGATGATCGCGGCCGCGATCCGCTCGGGGCGCAGGATCGGCACCAGTTCGACGGCTTCGCGCGCGTCCAGATGTTCCAGCCCATGGGCGCCGGTGGCGTAATCCTCAAGGGCGGTCAGTTCGGCCTCGCTTGCCAGCAGCATCTCCCCCCGGGGGGAGAGGACGGGACCGTCGAACCCCTCGCCGGGGGCGTCCATCACCGGGGCGGCGGCGGCGTTCAGGGCGCGCAGGGTCGCGTTGCCGTAATTGCGGATGAAGATCGCAGCCGACCGCGCGGTGGCCTGGGTGCCGGGATGGCCCTCCGCCTCCAGTACGCGGACAGACATGTGCCGCGCCAGATGGGCAGCCGCGCTGATCCCCGCGATTCCGCCGCCGATGACCAGCATGTCGGGGAGGGTTCCGGCCGGGGCGGGGGGGGACGAGGAGCCGGGGGCCGACTCAGGGCCGGAAGAGGTCATCAGGCCCCCTCCTTGAAGCCGGTGAGGGTACGGGTCAGGTTGGTGCCCAGCGTCTCCGACAGGTAGCCGCCCTCCTGCACGAAAAGAACGGGCAGACCGGTCGCCGCCATCGCCGCGCCGATCCGGGCAAAGCCGCCCTGCGTGATCGCCAGCCCCTGAAACGGATCGTCGATGGAGGCATCCAGCCCCAAAGCCACCACCAGCACATCGGTGCCGAAGCTACGCACCCGTTGCAGCGCAAGATCCAGCGTCTGAAGATAGGCATCATCGCCGGTGCCGCGCGGCAGCGGCAGGTTCAGATTGCTGCCCAGCCCGCGCCCGGTGCCGCGTTCCTGCGCATGGCCCCAGAAGAACGGGTAAAACCGTTCGGGATCGGCATGGATCGACAGGGTCAGCACCGTGTCGCTGTCGTAGAAGATCCCCTGGGTGCCGTTGCCGTGATGCACATCCACGTCCAGGATGGCGGGGCGCAGGCCGCGATCGGCCAGGCGCTGCGCCGCGATGGCGGAATTGTTCAGGAAACAGAAACCTCCCGCCATGTCGGCAAAGGCATGGTGCCCCGGCGGCCGCGACAGCACGTAAGCGGCGCGTTCCCCCCCGTCAGCGATCAGGTCGGCACCGGTCAGCGCGCTTTGGGCGGACCAATAGGCGGCCTCCCAGGTGCCTTCGGCGATGGGGCACGCGGTGTCGGCCTGGTGATATCCGGCCTGCCCGACGGCAGAGCGGGGGTAGCTGTCGCTGCGGTTGCCGGGGTGGATGTTCGGGATCACCTCGGGGCCGGCGCCGTCGATCCGGCGCCAGCGCGGGTGGATCGTTTCCAGAAAGGTCAGGTATTCGGCGGTATGCACGGCCGCGATCGGCCCGCGCCCGGCATCCTGCGGCGGCTGGAACCGGCACCCGGCGGCCTGTGCGGCGGCGTGCAGCACCTCGATCCGGCGGGGTTGTTCGGGGTTGGGGGATATCGTGCCGTTGGCCATGAAATGCTGCGGATCGTGCCGCCATTGCCGTTCGTCGAAGATCGCTTTCATGTCGCTCCTTCCAGGGCCGCGCAGGCGGCCGCGTCCAAGATCAGTTCGCTGAACCCGCCGACGGGGACAAAGCCCAGCCTGTCGTAGAACCGTCGGGCGCGCGGTGTGTGGTCATAGACCTGCAACTTCAGGAATCGCATCGGGGCGCCGCTCTGTGCCGCCGCATCCGCCAGCGCCGCGTGCAGCAGCCGACGGCCCAGCCCGCAGGAGCGTCCGCCGGCTGCGACCCAGAGGTCGGACACGTAGATCCCCCGTCCGCCGCGCGCGGTCGAAAACGCAGGGCAGTACAGCACCAGCCCACGGAGATCCGGCGCGCAGGTCATCGCTGCCATGTCCTGTTGGAGCGTTCCGGCCGGCGACCGGGCCGCCGCGTCGGGGGGCGGTGTCGGCGTTGCCTGCGGGGCACCGGGAGCGGTCGGGCTTGCGCCCTCCGCCAGCAGGGCGCGGAAAGCGGGGGCGGGCCCCCAGCCGGCGGCTTTCAACCCGGCCAGGTCGGCGCGGTGCACATCGCCCAGATCCGAGGACAGCGCCATCAGCCCGGCTTGCAGCCGCACGGCATCGGCGGGCCCTGCGGGGCGGAGGGTCACGGGTGCTCTTGCCGTCACGCCATGGCCCGCGCAGTCGGCAGTTCGGCGGCAAAGACGGACAGCGCATGGTCCAGACCTTCGATGATTTCCTCCAGCTGGGGTTCTGTCACGGTCAGCGGCGGACAGATTAGCAGGTGATCGCCCGCCACCCCGTCGCGGGTACGGCGGGAATAAATGATCAGCCCGGCGTCATAGGCCAGATCGACCAGCCGCTGATGGGCGTTCATCGCGGCGGGCAACGGCGTTTTTGCCTGCGGGTCGGCCATCAGCTCCACCGCCGTCAACAGGCCCTTGCCGCGCACGTCGCCGATCAGTGGATGCCGCGCGGTCAGCGCGTGCAGCCGGGCCAGCAGGGCATTGCCCATCGCGGTGGCATTGGCACACAGGGTCTCGTCCTCGATCACGTCGAGAACGGCCAGACCGGCGGCACAGGCCAGCGGATTGCCGGCATAGGTGAAGCCATGGGCAAACCCGCCCGCATCCAGCACCGGCCCGACCAGCGCATCATCGGCCACCATTGCCCCCAGTGGCATGTAGCCCGCGCCCAGCCCCTTGGACATCACAACGATGTCGGGACGGCAATCCCAATGCGCGCAGCCGATAAAGGCACCGGTGCGGCCCGCGCCGGTCATCACCTCATCCATGATCAGCAGCACGCCGTGGCGGGTGCAGATCTCCCGCACCGCCTCCATATAGCCGCGCGGGGGGACCAGCGCGCCGGTGGAGGCACCGCCGACCGGCTCCAGTATGAAGGCCAGCACCGTCTCCGGCCCCTCTGCCTGGATCTGTGCCTCCAGCATGGCGGCGTAATGGTGCCCGGTGGCGGGATCGTCCGGGTCCAGCCCGTCGAGATAGGCACGCGGCGCGGGCACTTTGGGCATGGCCTGCATCATCGGGACAAAGGGGGCGGTGAGCGGCGCGTAGGAGGTCAGTGCCAGCGCGCCCAGCGTGCAGCCGTGATAGGAGGGCGCGCGGCTGATCACCTTCCACCGTTTGTCCTGCCCGGTGGCCAGCGCGTGCTGGCGGGCGAGTTTCAGGCCGCTTTCAACCGCTTCCGACCCGCCAGAGACGAAAAAGACCCGGTCCAGCCCGGCAGGCATCAGTCCGGCCAGCCGGGCGGCCAGACGTTCGGCAGGTTCCGTCTCGAAATGCAGGCGGTAGCCAAAGGTGGATTTCTCCATCTGGCGGCGCATCGCGTCCAGAACGGCGGGGTGGGAATGGCCGATGTTGCAGACCATCGCCCCCGATGACCCGTCAAGATAACGCTTGCCGTCCGTGTCCCACATGTAGACGCCGCGCGCCTGGTCCAGTGTGGGTTTGCGGCCGCGCCCCTGGTAGAACAGATTGCTCATGACGTTGCCTCCTGTGTCATCACGCGGCCGGGTCCGGGGGAAGGGCGGCACAGTCGCGGGGGCGGAAGGTCGCGGTGACGGACGCGCCTTCGGCAAAGGGGCGGTCGTCGATCAAGTTGATCGCCTGCAATTGCGTGTCGCCGACGCGCAGAAAATAGCGCACCGTCTGGCCCTGGTAATCCACCGTCTCCACGGTGGCATCGGCCTGAACGCTGCCCTCGGGTGCCGCACCGCGCGGCACCAGCAACAATTTCTCCGCCCGCAGGACCATCTGCGCCGCGCCGGGGCTGACGCCCGCCGCCCGCGCCGCCGGGACGGAAAAGGCGCCAAACAGCGGCATGTCCAGCGCGACCTCCGCCGCGTCGTGGCCCAGACAGCGCCCGCCCAGAATGTTGGAGGCGCCAAGGAAATTGGCGACAAAGCGGCTGGCGGGGGTGTTGTAGACCTCCTCGGGCGTGCCGACCTGCTCCACGCGGCCCGCGCTCATCACCACGATACGATCGGACATGGCCAGCGCCTCCGACTGGTCATGCGTGACAAAGACGGTGGTGACGCCGATCTGATCCTGAATGCGCTTCAGCTCGACCCGCATGTCCTCGCGCAGGTTGGCATCCAGCGCCGACAGCGGTTCGTCCAGCAGCAGAACGTCGGGTTCGGTAACGATGGCGCGGGCCAGCGCGATGCGCTGTTGCTGGCCGCCTGACAGTGCCTTGGGATAGCGCTCCCCCACGTCGGGCAGCTGCACCAGATCCAGCGCGGCGCGGACGCGGGCGGGGATGTCGGATTTCGGCACGTCGCGGTATTTCAGGCCAAAGGCCACGTTCTGCGCCACGGTGCGATGGGGAAACAGGGCGTAGTTCTGGAACACCACGCCCAGGTTGCGCTTGTGGATGGGGACGTCGTTCATGCGTTTTCCGCCGATGCGGATTTCGCCGTCTGACGGGTCCAGCAGCCCGGCGATCATGCGCAGGTTCGTGGTCTTCCCGCAGCCCGACGGACCCAGCAGCGTGACAAAGGCGCCCTCGGGGATCTCCAGACTGGTGGGATGCACGGCGGTAAAACTGCCAAAACGCTTGGCGATATTGTCCAATGTGACGGAGCTCATGGCCTGTCCTTGCGCGGTTTGGTGGGGGCCGGGAGGGCCGGTGGGTCCCCGCCCGCCGCAATTCATGCGGGGGCGGGGAACCGGGAGGTGCCGGAACGTCCGGGGCTCAGTACCCTTTCTGCACCCGGCCAAACGTCTTGGACCAGTCCTGTTCGTGACCGTTCCAATAGGTCGGATCGGCGAAGGTCAGCCCCGACAACGTACCCGTGGGGTCAAAGGCGGGCAGGGTGGGGATCTTGTCGCCCAGATCGACCTTCTGCGGGTCCAGCGCGGGCGGATAATTCTGCCCTTCGGCCACCGCGATGGAGGTCTCCGGCGCCAGCATGAAGTTCAGCAGCGCCTCGCAGGCCTCCAGCGGCGAGCCCTTGATCACGAACATGCATTCCTGCCAGCCGAACCCGTTGGGCGGGTCCATGTAGCCGATGTCGTGGCCCTGTTCCTGCAAGGCGTAGATGCGCCCGGACCAGCCTTCGGTGACGTGGATTTCCTCCTCCGCCAGCAGGCTCATCAATTCGGCGCCCGATCCCCAGTATTTCAGGCTGAGATCACGGTGCTGGCGCACGGCGTCCCAGCAGGCTTCGACATCGGTGGCGCCATTGGGGTTCTGATCGGTTTGCAGGGCGGCGTACCACATCCGCGTGCGCCAGTCGGACCAGCCGGCGATCTTGCCCTCGTGGGCGGCGTCGATCAGGATCCTGGCGCCCTTTTCCTGCATCTCCTCGTCCGAGATGTACTTGCGGTTATAGGCGATGCCGGTGGTGCCGTAATCGTAGGGCACGCAGGACAGTTTGCCGTCGGTCACGGCGCGAAACACGTCGTTCAGCTTGGGGATGACATATTCGAGGTTGGGGATATTCGCCTCGTTCAGCTCGGCCGTCAGGCCCAGATTGTGGTAGCGGGCATAGTCGAACACGCCCGACAGATGGGCGATGTTGAATTCGCCCGGCTGGCTGGCCTTCACGCGGCTGAGGTATTCGTCCCCGCCGCCGAAGGTACCATCGACCACCTCGATCCCGGTGTCGGCGGTGAACGGGTCAAAGGCGTTCTTGCGCAATGCCTCGGACACCACGCCGCCCCAGCCGTCGAACCGCACCTGGCTGACCTCGGCGGCCAGCGCGCGATAGGGCGTCACCAGCCCGTAGGCCGCGCCCGCCGCCCCCAGCAGGCCAAGGAAGCTGCGGCGATCCAGATCGCCGTTCCTGTAGCGGTCCCGCAGGCGTTCATAGCGGCGGGTCTCGTCCATCTTGGTCATGTCATATCTCCTTGTCGGTCGAAGGTCTGTTGGTGGCTTTAGCGGTTCATGCGCCGCTTTTTCTGGAAAGACTGCGCGCCATTGCGGCGCCGAGAAGGGGCAGGCCCACGGTCATCACGATCATCACCGTGCCCAGGGCGTTGATCTCGGGGGAAATCGAATTGCGCAGCATGGCAAAGATCTGCGTCGGCACTGTCTCCACCCCGCCGGGTTTCCAGAACAGCGTGCCGGTGATGTCGTCGAAACTGATGGTGAACGCGAACAGCGCACCGGCCAGGACCGCCGGCATCATCAGCGGCAGCGTCACCTGAAAAAAGGTCTGAAGCGGGGAGGCGCCAAGGCTCATCGCGGCCTCCTCCACGTCGCGGCGGATGGAGACAAGGCGCGCCTGCACCACCAGGATGACAAAGGGCAGGGTAAAGATCACATGTCCGAACAGCAGCAGGGCAAAGCTTTTGTTCACGCCGAGGAAATTCAGGAACAACAGCAGCGCCACGGCCAATACCACCTCCGGCACCAGAATGGGTGCGATCAGCAGGGTGGAGATCATGTTGGCACCCGGCAGCCGGTAGCGCACCAGCGCCAGACTGGCCAGAACCCCCAACGTGGTGGAAATCGCCGCTGTCATCAGCCCCAGCACGACAGAGGTGCGAAAGGCCCGCAGGATCGCATCGTTCTGCGCCAGTTCCACGAACCAGCGCAGCGACAGACCGGTCATCGGGAAGCTGCCGAATTGCGAGGCGTTGAAGCTGAGCAGGACAACCACCGCGACCGGCAGGAACATGAAGAGGTAAACGAGGATCGCGTAGCCCCGGATCATCTGCCAGCCCCAGTTCATGCCCGTGCTCCCCTTGCCCGTGTCGCGCTTGCCCGTGCGCGACACGGTGCCGTGCGTTCCGTCCCGGTCATCAACCCAACCCCTTCATCAGCTGGGCCATGCCCAGATAGCGGTTGTAGATCACCACCAGAGTGCCCAGCACCGCCAGCAGCATCAGCGACAGCGCCGATCCCAATGGCCAGTTCAGCTGCGTGATGATCGCTTCGAATACCAGATTGGCGAACATGGCGTCGGTCGGCCCGCCCAGCACCAGCGGCGTGATATAGGTGCCCGCGCCCAGCACGAAACACAGCAGCCCCCCGGCGGCGAGGCCCGGCAGCGACAATGGCAATGTCACCTGCACAAAGGCCTGCCAGCGTGTCGCGCCCAGCGAATTGGCGGCGTCCTCCAGCGTGGTGTCGATGCCGTCGAGACTGACAAAGATGTTCAGCACCATGAAGGGCAGCAGGAAATGCACCAGCCCCAGGATCACGGTGACCTCGTTGTAAAGCATCTGGATCGGTTCCTGGATCAGCCCCGCCCACAGCAGCATCCCGTTCAGCGCGCCGGACACGCCCAGAATGTTGATCCAGCTCATCGTGCGGATAATGTAGCTGATCCAGAACGGCAGCATCAACAACAGCAGCAACAATGCCTTGTTCCCTTGCGAACGGGCGATGAAATAGGCCGCCGGATAGCCCATCAGCGCACAGACCGCCGTGGTGATCGCGGCGATTTTCAGCGTGTTCAGCAGGATGTCGCGGTAGAAGGCATCGGTCAGCGCCTCTGCCCAATTGTCGAGGTGAAACCCCGCCACGTCCGCCCCTGTCGCTGTGCGCAGCCAGAAGCTGTAGACCACGATGAACATCAGCGGCACGAACAGCAGCAGTCCCACCGCCGTAAGGGCAGGGGACAGCAGGATCCACGGTTGGCGGGCTTCGCGTGCTTCGACGGACATGCGGGAACTCTGTTGACGTTGGGTTGACGTCAGCTTGCGAAAGCCGAAAGCATAGATCAAATAGATACGTTCAATCTTCGATATAGGTGCTATCTATGGCGCAGCGCGGCGGCCGCTTTGATCCCGACCGGATTTCACGAGAACTGGACTGGAACCTGCTGCGCACCTTCGTTGTGCTGGCCGACAGCCATTCGATCACCGATGCCGCCGCGCGGCTGCGGCTGAAACAGCCTTCGGTCTCGGCCGCATTGAAGAAGCTGGAGGACACCGTCGGGCGCAAACTGATCGACCGCTCGCCCGGACGCTATGATCTGACGGAGGCGGGGACGCTGCTCTATCACGAAGCGGTGGAAATCCACGGTTCGGTCTTGCGCCTGTCAACACTGTTGCGTGATCTGACCGATGACGTACAGGGCCATGTCAGCATCGCGGTGGCCAGTCACGTCGTCTGCCCGCTGTTCGATCAGGCGTTGGAACGGTTCCACGCCGCCCATCCCCGCGCCAGCGTCGCGGTGGAGGTTCGCCCCAGTGCCGACGCGGTGGAGGAGGTGGCGGCGAAACGCGCCTCCTTTGCGCTGTGCCTGGTCAAGGCCCACGACCCCAAACTGGAATACCGTCGCCTGTATCGCGAATTCTTCGGCCTGTTCTGCGGCCCGCCGCATCCGCTGTTCGGCCGCCCGGACCTGAAGATCACCGACCTGGCTGGCCATGGCTCCGTCAGTTTCGAAACAGATCGTCTTCACGATGTTCTCAAACCCGTGACGCTGCTGCGGGCCCAGGCGCAGATGGGCCCGGACATCACCGGAATTTCCAGCCATCTGGAGGAGGTCCGGCGCATGATCATCGCCGGCCTCGGCATCGGCCCGCTGCCCGTTCACGTCGCCGCTCGCGACGTCGCCGAAGGCGTGCTGTGGCAAGTGCCCCCCTACACCGATCTGCCCGCCATCGACGTTCATGTCGTCTGGAACCCGCGCACGATCCGCAACCGCGCCGAAGAGATGCTGTTGGCAGAGCTGCACCAAGCCATCGAATCCACCCCGATCGAGCAGCGCACCTACCGCTGATCGCCCCCCTTGCGTCCCGCCACAGATCCGCGCAGCCACGGTGCAGGCTGCGGGGCAGGGGGCGCGGGATCGGCTGCGCGAACCTTGGATGGGGTTTGGCACCGGAAATTGATGAAACGTAATTGTAAACAATCAATTACCAAGGACAATGACTAAATCGGGAAAGATATCACACCCCATGCCTGTTGTTGATTTTCGGTGTTTTCGGCGGGCTTCTGGTGGGGATCTTCACTCCGACAGAGGCGGGGGCCGCCGGCTCCGCCCTGTCGATCCTGATCGCGGCCGTTGAACTTCGAGGCGTAGCCGCGGATTCCGCGTGCGGCTGCCCGCCTGTCCCCTGTGCATCGGGCGCCGCCGGGGCGCGCGGATGGCGGGCGCTGATTGCGCCGGTCAGATCTGTCGACTAGCCTCGGGCTGGTAATTGATGGTCGAAGTCATGCGCAGCGCCCGGCGACCCCGGCTCACCGCTGCGGCACCAGAGGGAAGCGGCGCCCCATGCCCGACAGGATGCGCGAGAATCAGGCGTGGCACCGGCTTGGCCTTGCGCGGCCGGGGGCGTTGGGGCTGTTGCTGGGCAGTTGCCTTGCCACAGCCATCACCGGGCAGGAGCAGACGGCGGAGCCGCCGTTTGCCCCTCCGGGCGTCGCCTATGTGAATACCGCCGTCCTCGCCACTCCCGATGCGCGCGAGATCTTTGTCGATATTCCCAGTGCGCTGGCCTGGGCGCGGTACCAGCGTGGGACATTGGGGCGCTGGAGCTACGTGTTCTACCCCGACGGGACGGCCAAGCTGATGGATGACGCCGACCGCGCCCGGGTGCGGGCCCGGCTGACCTGCGTGGCGGGGGCGGCCTGTCGGGTGGCAACGGCAGAGGGCCGCGTGATGGAAGTGCCGGTGGGGACCGGGGCGCGCCCCGACCTGCCCGAGGATGGCGCATTGGACAGCGCGGCGCGCTTCCTGGCGCAGTGGCTGCTGGCCGGCACCGCCCCGCCGCCTCCGCCACCTGCGCCAGCGCCGCCTTCGTTACCCGAACGCCCGGCTGCGCCCCTGGTGGAAAGCGTCTCTCCGCCGCCGCAATCCCCGGACGCCCCGGGCCCGCCCGCGACCGCGCCGATCGGGCCGGCGGCGGTGGGTCTCCGCGCGCCGCAGGCGGTGGCGGATCCTGTCTGTTCCGAGACGGCGCCGTTCCTGCCCTCCGCCTGCGCGCAACCGACCGAGCCACTGGCCCTGCCGCCCGTCCGGCCCGCACCTGCCGCGAGGCCCGGCGCCCCGGCCTCGCGGGTTGCCGCCGCTCCCCCGGCACCGACGGCGGAGGCGGTGGCCGTCAATACCCCGGAGGAGGCAGAGACCCTGTTTGACCGGTACAAGGTCAATTGCTCGCTGACCGGGACCACCAGCCTGGCATTCCTGCACCCCGATGCGGCGGAGCGCGGACCGGCCAAGCCGCGCGTCAGCCTGGGGTGCAGCGCCCGATTTTCCGAACGGCTGTCGATGCGCCTGTCGCTTATCGGCTACCTGACACCAGAGGATCAGGCGGCCTCTGATCCGGATTACAGCTATGCTTTCACCTACCGGATCAGTGACCGGTTGAGCCTGGGCTACAGCAATTACACCGCGCGGTTTTCCGGCGTGGATGGCGGGGTAAACGGCCTGCTGGATGGCGACCTGCGCGCCAGCTACAAGCTGCCGCCTCTGCGATTGCCAAATGACACGAACGTGGTTTGCAACGCCAGCATCGGGCTGCCTTTGCCGGCGGAGAACAGCATGAACCTGTCCTGCGGCTATGCCGTGACCAAGAGGTTCCGCATCGGGGGCACGACCTATTTCTACATGCCCGGCCAACAGGATACCTACCAGCCCGATTTCAGCTACACCGCCAGCTACCGGTTCAACGACGATTGGCTGCTGTCTTACAACAACTACAGCAACAACCGCTGGCCTTGGAACAGGGGCAAGGATCCGGGGCGTGGGTTCACCGATGGCAGCCTGTCGCTGACCTACAAGCTTACCTTCTGACCATCCGTTCCTGGCTACGCGGGCGGTAGCACCGCTTGCAATTCCCGTAGCCGAGCCTGGAAGCGCCGCGCGGTTTCGGCGACGCTGGCATTGTGGCGCTGGGTTTCCTGGTGTTCGATCTGCCGCGCCCAATCGGCCATCTCGTCAAAGCCCAGGGTGATGGAGGCACCTTTCAACGAGTGGGCCTGCTGGCTGACCTCGTAGGTGTCACCGGCCGCATCCGCCGCCAGCAGCAGCTCGATCCGCTCGTTGGAGTCGCTGACGAACTTGGAAGCAAGATCGGCCAGCCCCTCTGCGCCGAAAATGCCAAAGAGCTTTCCGTGCGCTTCTTCGGACATGAGCGTGGCGAGGGTGGGACGGTCCGGGATTCGCTGCGCTGTGGCGGCGGCAGGGTGCTCCGCCGTCTTGGCGGAGGGGGCTTCCCGGTGAGGGGGAACCTGGCCGGTTTCGGGGGAAAGGGCGGTTTCGATCGCCTGCTTCAGCTCTTCGAAGGGGATGGGTTTCGACACGATCTGGTGGATGCCGACCTGCCTTGCCTCATCCTCGATCGCGTCCATGACATGGGCGGTCAGGGCAAGGATCGGCGGGATCTGCCCTGCGGCCCATTTGTCGCGGATGCGGCGCGTCGCCTCCAGCCCGTCCATCTCGGGCATGGCGACGTCCATGAGCAGTACATCATACTTGCCCGGCGCGAATTTCTCCAGCGCGATACGCCCGTTTTCGGCCAGGTCTGCTTTCAATCCCATGCGATCGGCATAGGTCAGAAGCAACTTCTGGTTGATCAGGTTGTCCTCTGCGATCAGCACCCGGCGCCCGGTGATGCCGCCGGGGGGCAGGGCGCGTGCAGTGGTGCTGCCGTCCAGCCCCTGGGCATCGGGATGGGTGACGACCTCCACCGGCAGTTCGAACCAGAAGGTGGAGCCTTCGCCCAGGGTGCTGTCCACGGAGATGGTGCCGCCGACGCCGTTCATGATCCGTTTGCAGATGGCCAGCCCCAGCCCGGTGCCCTGTGCGGCCGCGGTGAGCGGGTTGGCAATCTGGGTGAAATCCTTGAACAAGTTTCCGATTTCGGATTCCGCAATGCCGACGCCGAAATCCTCGACCTCGACCCTCAGCAGCAGGCTGCCGGCGTGATCGCGGGCGCTGGCGCGGACGATGACGGGGCCGTCGTTGGAATAGCGCAGGGCATTGTTGACCAGGTTGGAAATGATCTGACGAATCCGCGTCGCATCACCCAGAAACAGCTTGGGTACGTTGTCGGCGATCCGGGTGATGACCTTGCGATCGGCGCCATGCTCCTGGGAGGCGACGAATATCCGGATACTCTCGATCAGGGCGCGAAGATCGACGTTTTCCTCCTCGAACAGAAAAACCCCGGCCTCCATCTTGGAAAAATCGAGCACGTCATTGACGATACGGCTCAGGCCTACTCCGGCGGATTTCGCGTAATTCAGCAATTCCAGTTTCTGGGGATCCTGTTCGTCCATGGACAACAGGTCGATCATGCCCAGAAGCCCGCCCAGCGGGGTGCGGATCTCGTGGCTCATGGTCGCAAGAAACCGGCTGCGGGCGGTCGATGCCGCCTCTGCCCGCTCCAGCGCGAGGCGCATTTCGGCGGTCCGTTCCAGCACCACCTGTTCCAGTGTCGCGGTATGCTGCGCCAATTTCTGATTGGCCAGGTACAATTCGCGGCTCTTCTCCTCCAGAAGCGCTTCGGCCTCCGCGCGGGCCTGAAGTTCGCGTTCGTGGCGGGAGCGGGATACGCGGTCGTCAGAAGCGTCTGTCATTGGGGAATGATGGTCACCTTGTCAGGGTAATGTCAAAGGTTGTCGTGTTTTCCAGCCTGGGATGCGCTGTGCGGGTGATCTGGCCGGGAGCGCCGAAATGCTCAAGGCAGGCCTCGATCATGCCGTGGCAGAAGGGATCCAGAGGTCGGGGAGAAGAATACAACATTTCCAGATGGTTACTGGCGGGGCGCCGGGTGTCGAATCGCGGCAGCTCGGCATCGGGGTATAGTTTCCGCACCTCCACGTGGATTTCCTGATCCACGGATTCGAGCAGCGCAAAGGCATCCGGCTTGTCGACGAAGAATTCCGGGTAATGGGTGACGAAGACCTGCATCATCCAATGGCCGAACTTCGTTTGCAGGGCATCGGCGCTGATCCCCGAATGGGCACTGAAGGCCATCACGATCTTCACCAGTTCGGCGCAAGGATAATTTCCGACCCGCGTATAGGCCCCCCCATTGGCAAGATCGGCCGTTTCCAGAACACTATCGACGGTCTTTTCACCAAATGTCGCTTCTGCCATCTTGATCAGTTCGACAAAGATCACGCCTTTCATGTACCGGTTCCTTCCTGTTCAGTGCTGGCCGATCCGTTCCCAAGCTGGGGTGCTCAAAATTTCTGCCGGTTCGGAAAAAAATCTTAGCCGTTGCCACGTCCATGCCATGATATCGTGAAACGATGACCAGAGAACCCATTGATCAAGCCGGAGGAGAAGGGCATTCGCATAAGAGACCTATCCACTTGCATAGGCAGTGGGCCAAGGGCAGGCATGTGGCAGCATGACAACCGGAATCGCGATTGAATGGACATCAACACCGTACATCGCGCCGCTCAGGCCCAGCCGTCGGACCCCGCCCCCCACGACGAGGCCCGGCGCCGCCGGGAAGCCGGCCGTGCGGCGGAGCCCCGCGTGAGGCCGCCGCTCGAAATCGTCGTGGCCGAAGACAACCTGATCCAGCGCACCTATCTGGTCGCGCTGATCGAAAGCCTGGGCTACCGGACCCTGGCGGCCGAAAATGGCCAGGAGGCGTTGGACCTGGTCAAGCGGACAGGCGCGCAGATCGTGATCAGCGACTACCAGATGCCGCTGGTCAACGGGATCGAGCTGACGCGAAAGCTGCGCGATCTGGACCTTGATCACTACGTGCACATCATCCTGATCACCGGCTCGGAGCAAGACGATGTCCGGCTAGAGGCCCTGGAAGCCGGCGCCGACGATTTCCTGAGCAAGGGGCGCGACCCCGCCGCCCTGCAGGTGCGCATCCGCGCCGCGACGCGGCTGATCCACCATGCCCGCGAACTGGCCGAACAGCACCGAGTCCTGAGGGAGGCCAACGACCGTATCAACAAGGATCTGAAGGCCGCCGCCACTGCACAACGGCAATTGCTGCCCGAGATCAAGAAGGCGCTGCTGGGCACGCGCATCGCCTCGGCCTTCGTGCCCTCGGCGGTGGTGTCGGGGGACATGTTCGGGTGCTTTGCGCTGAATGGGACGAAGCTTGGCTTCTACGCGGTGGACGTGTCAGGGCACGGCATTCATGCTTCCCTGTTGTCGGTGGCGATTGGCCACCTGATCACCCCGGAATACTTCGCCAACACCGCGCTGCGCGCCGGGCCATCGGCTGATCCGGCCGCCTTGGTCGATGATTTGAACAAACGCTTCAGCCTGTCGGAAAATGACGATTATTTCACGATGTTCTGCGGAATCCTGGACAGCGAAACCGGCCAGCTGGACTATTGCCAGGCAGGCTATCCCTCGCCGTTCTATCTGTCGCCCGACGGGACCAGCACGGTGGTCGGCGATGGCGGATTTCCGGTCGGCATGTTCGCGGATGTGACCTATGAAAACGACGCGATGCAATTTGAATGCGGCGGATCTCTGGTGATCTGCTCGGACGCCGCGCCAGAGGCGGAGAACCCGGATCAGGGCCCCTTCGGCAGCGTGCGGCTTCAACAATTGGTGGACGCCTGCCACGGTGCGGACACCGACAACATTCCCGAACGCATCGTCAGGGCCCTGTCTGATTGGCGCGGCGGCGACGCGTTGGAAGACGACTTGACGGTCGTGGCATTGAAAAGGAACGAAAGATGATCCATTCCACTTCGCATGAGCAGGATATCACCGTGGTCCGTCCGGGCGTGGAACGGCTGACCGCCGTCAATGCCAAGACATTCAAGGACGAGGTCGGCGCTCTGATCGATTCTGGTGCGGGGCGGTTGGTCATCGACTTCTCGGCAACCAGTTTCCTCGATTCTTCCGGGCTTGGTGCTCTTACCGGGGTGCTCAAGAAGATTGGACATCGCGGTGAGTTGGCGGTGTGCAGCTTGCAGCCGGACGTTGACCAGATGTTTCGGATCTGCCGGATGGATCGCGTCTTTACCATCTATCGGGACGAGGCCGCCGCATTGCAGGCGCTGAGCGAGAAATCTTGAAAAACAGCACCTTCCAGATGATCAACCGCCTCGATGCGGTCGATCCGATGGTTCTTGCTCTCAAGGATCAGGTCGCAGGACCGCTGGAAGGGGAGGCCCTGTTGCGGTTCGACATCTCCGTGACAGAGGCGCTGACCAACCTGGTGCTGCACGCGCGAACGCCCCTGCCGGAAGCGGAGATCACCATCACGCTGCATCTAGAAGATGACGAAGTGCGGATCGACATTTTCGATCCAATCGGCGCGGCCCCCTTTGATCTGCGGCAAAGCGCGCGCGCCTTGTCGGACGTAGATGCCATGGCAGAGGGCGGTCGCGGGCTGGGGCTGATCGTGGAATGTGCGGATGGCGTCGATTATGGCGCAATCAGGCAACGCAACCGGCTGTGCCTGACGTTCCGGGGAAGAGTTTGAATGACGAATTGCCTAAAGTGGACGTGACGCGTGATCGGAGTACGGAAATGATGACGACGACCCTGAAAAAAATGCTGACCGCCGGTGCCGCCCTTTGCCTGTCCTTGACTGCCCCCGCCATCGGGCTCTCACAGGACGACCCGTCGCCGACCCCGGGTACGATGACAATCGACAATGTCACGGTGAACGGCACCAGGTACAACAGCGTAACGATCAGGTCGGAAACGCCATTGTTCATTGATTTCGAGGGCACAGGGCAAAACCCGGAATGCAGCCGTGGCAAGGCGCGCATGTCCAGCGCACATTTCGGGCGCAGCGGCCCGTTGACCGCGCGCGAATACCAGATGGCTCGCATCGCCTGGTCCTATTTCGAAAAGCGTTACCAGCCCGAAACCGGCCTGGTCAATGCCGTGGGTTCCTATCCGTCCACTACACTATGGGACACCGCCTCCTATATCTCCGCCATGGTGGCCGCCTACGAGCTGTGCGTGATCGACAAACGCGATTTCGATACGCGGGCGACGAAGCTGATCAATACCTTGCGCAATCTAGATCTGTATCGCGGTGAAGCGCCGAACAAGGTCTACAATACCAAGACCGGCGGCAAGGTGAATTACGCGAACGAGGCCGGCGAAGTTGGGATGTCCGCGCTGGATATCGGCAGGATGCTGGTCTGGTTGAAAATCCTCAGGGAACGCTATCCGCATCTCGCCAATAGCGTGGACAACGTGCCATTGCGCTGGAACTTTTGTAACCTTGTCAACGAAGACGGGCGCATGTTCGGGTCCTTTACCCGAGGCGATGGCACAACGCGTTACGTACAGGAAGGCCGATTGGGATACGAGGAATACGCGGCCAAGGGATTTGCGCTTTGGGGGTTCGATGTTTCACGCGCCCTGTCGCCGGAGCCGCTGTCCTATACAACGATCTATGATGTCAAAGTGCCCTATGACGGGCGCGATCCGCGAATTTTCAAGAATCAGAATTATGTCCTGACTGAGGGCTACATTCTTGATGGCCTTGAGCTGGGTTGGGATTTGCCAGATGATCGTTCCAATGACGGGTTGATAGCCACGCAGGGATGGCGCGCCGAATTCGCCAACCGTATCTATCTGGTGCAACAGCGCAGATATGAACAGACTGGTATCATTACTGCCAGGTCGGAACATCAGGTGAACGGAAAGCCCTATTTCGTCTATGATTCCATTTTCGCGGACGGCTACGCCTGGAATACACTCGATCCGACCGGAGAATATCAGCCCGATCGTGCCGCGGTTGCGGCCAAAGCGGCCATCGGCCTCTGGGCCCTGTGGGAAACGGATTACACCGACCTTCTGTTCGAAACGGTCGCTGATCTCTATGAGCCTGACGTCGGTTTTTATGAAGGTCTTTATGAGAATGGCAACGGGTTCATTCCGCTTCAGACGGCGAATAACAACGGTATCATTCTCGCCTCCTTGCTTTACAAGGTGCAGGGACCGATACTTCAACAGGTGAGCACCAATGCGCAATATTGGCACACCGCTTATGCAGGTACGGATCTGCGCGACAACAAGTGCCATCCTCGCATGATGGAGGAAGTGGTGAATTGCTGTGCCTGTGCGCAGGACCAGATTCCACCTGTGATCCCATTGGAAGAATTCCGCTATTGCCGCGCCGTACCGACTGAAGGCGAAACAGCCGCCCAGGATTGCCAGCCGCAGAAACACAACCTTGCCCCGCCGAAACCGCGCAAAGTCTTGCCTCGGTCTTGCGTCAGCCCGGCCGTTTCGCAACCATGAGCGCCGGAAAGCCACGCCTGGTCTGGTTCGATGCCAACCGCGTTTTTGCGGCCATTGGCGTCGTTCTGATCCATTCCACCACTGATTTCGGCGGCAAGCCATTTGCTGACGCTTCACCGGACGAACGTCTGATCCCGGTTTTTCTCCGCTCCATCGGGGAATTCTCCGGATCGGAAATGTTTTTTTTCTTCTCATTATTTCTTATGGCTATGCGGGTCGACAAGAAGATGCCCGGCTATGGTGAGGCAATTGGCACCCAGGCGAAACGCCTGCTGATCCCCTTTGTCTTCTGGGTGATCTTCTATGCCTTCTTCCGTTTGCTGAAAGCAGAGGCATTCAACTACACCGACTACATCTGGTCGCAGCTTGGCCAAGTGGAGAGTTGGTTTGGCTATGTCCTTCTGGGCAAAGTGCAATATCACATGCACTTTCTCCCCACCTTGTTTGCGCTATTTCTGTTCTACCCTTTGATGCGGGGTGCGACCCGCTATCCCGTTCTTGGAATCGCCTTGTTCCTGACGCTTGGAATCATGAACAATACTCAAGCCTTCGTCTGGGGGTTGGGATTGGATCCCGGACTGCGCGACTATATCCTGCGGGCGCTAAAGATCTTTGGCTATGTCGGATACGGGTTTGCGGCCTTCGCCCTGTATGGCTTGTGGAAAGATGGTATCCCTCGTGGCGAAAGCAGATTGCTGCGGCGGGGTGGGTTCTATTTTGCTGCGCTGGCCTATGTCGCGACTGTTCCGTTTTTCGCTGTCGCTTGGAAAAGTGGGGATTGGGGGATACGTGAAGGGTGGGATTTCTACGGACATTTTCTGATGCCGATCTGTATCTTCCTGATTTTTCTTGGTGGCCAATTCCGAGAGTGGTCGCCGCGTTGGTCGGAATTGGCAAAGTACACCTTTGGTGTCTACCTTGTTCATCCGGCAATCATCGATCTGTATGACATCGGTCTTTTCACCTCTGGCCTTTCCGATGGCATGTCGCCCACGGCCATTGTCGTTCTGCGGTATGCCTTTGCGCTTCCGGGATCGTTTCTCTTGGCTTTGGGATTGTCCCGTGTCAGAGGTCTCGCCTGGACCATTGGTTTGGGCCCGACGCCGTGGGAGGCGCGAAAGGGGAAGGCGGCGGGCGCATGATTGAAGATGACTATTTCCTTCAATTCGAAGATCGTACACCACCCCCGCCATTGCCTTACAATGCATGGCGGGAATCCATCTGGCAATTTCTTGCGATTGTCGCACTTGTCGTCGGTGGATGGTATATCTGGTGGCGGTGGGCGCATTCGCTGAATCCGGATGCGATGTGGTTTGCCGTACCTTTGGCATTGGCAGAAACCTGTGCGTTTTTCGGGATGGTTCTCTTTGTCTTCAATCTGTGGAAGGACGAGCCTGTCAAGATGGAGGAGCCACCCGCCGTTCTGGGCGACGTGACGGAGGGGCATCCCGAGAAGGATCGCAACATCAGTGTTGATGTGATGTTTGCGACCTACAATGAGGATCCGGAGCTGGTTCGGATTGGTATTCAGGATGCCAAGCGCATGACCTATCCGCATCCGATCGACATCCGTATTCATATCCTCGACGATGGCAGGCGCGCTGAAATGCGTACGGTAACAGAGGAAGAGGGTGCGAATTACATCACCCGGCAAACCAACGAAGGGTTCAAGGCCGGGAACCTGCGCAATGCGATGGAGGAAACCCACGGTGATTTCCTTGTGATTTGCGATGCGGATACCCGTCCATTTCCCACCATGCTGGAACATACGCTTGGGTATTTCCGCGATCCGAGGATGGCCTGGGTCCAGACACCGCAATGGTTTTATGATCTTCCTGCGGGCATCCGGCTGCCGCACCGGTTGGGTCGATATCTGGGCGCACCGGGGCGTCTTGTCGGGCATGGCATTGAAGCGGTGATCGGACCTGTGGTTCACGGTCAGGATCCCTTTGTCAACGATCCCAAGATGTTCTACGATATTATCCAGAGGCGCAGGAATTGGGTGAATGCGTCGTTCTGCTGTGGGGCAGGGTCCATTCATCGCCGCGAAGCGGTAATGGAGGCCGCATTGCGCAGCTTTGGTAAAAAAGTGGAGGAACGCACCTGGGCGGTCGAGGAGATTGTCACCGTCTCCTCCAAAGAGCGCGAAGTCGCGCCGGAATTGATGGAGGCCATTCGAACGGAAGCCGCCACGGAGGAGGTGTTGACCCCCTATCGGTTTCATGTTTCCGAGGATATCTATACTTCCATCGTTTTGCATTCAGATCGTGAACGCGGTTGGAAATCAAAGATGCACCCGATCGTGGAAAGCAAGATGCTGTCGCCGCAGGATCTTGTGACCTGGACGATGCAGCGGTTCAAATATGCCGGGGGCAGCCTGGATATTCTGGTGAATGACAACCCGCTGTTTCGCAAGGGGCTGACCCTTGGTCAGAGATTGATGTACGGAACGACCTTTTATTCCTATCTCGCGCCATTGTGGAACGTGGTTTTTCTGCTTGCGCCGGCGATATACCTGTTTACCGGCATCTCGCCGGTATCGGCCTATTCGGCGGCGTTCTTCATGCATTTGATCCCGTTCCTGGTAACCCTGGAATTGGCCATCATGGCAGGCACCTGGGGGATCGCGGGCTATGCGTCCAAGGCGAATTACCTGGCGTTCTTTCCTCTTGGCCTTCAGGCTCTGCTGACCGTGGCGCGGGGGGAGAAGATCGCCTTCAAGGTGACGCCCAAGGTCCGGCAATCGGGGAATTTCCTGGGGTTGGTGCGACCGCAGATCGCCGTCATCGTTCTGACTCTTGCAGGGGCAGCCTGGGGGGCGGGCGCTCTGGCCCTGGGGGGCACTGGTCACTCGCTCAGCGGGGTTGTGGCCAACATCCTGTGGGGATTGAACAATTGCTTTGCCATGGCCGGCATTATCGGCGCCGCAATGTGGCAACCACCCGAGATCGAAGAGGCACAACCGGCATGAGCTTTCGCGACAATCTGATCAATGCGCGCAGCAATATCGTCTTTATCGTGGCCTTGCTGTGTGGTTTGGCTTTGGTGATCTCGTTGGAGGACCACATGCCCGCCACGCCGCATGAGGCGATGCAGATCGCGCCCACCGCCGGGCCGGTCGAAATGTCCGCGCCCATCGTCGCGCCGCCCCTGGCACGTTTCGATGCAGTGGAACCGCTGCCGCTGGCCGTGACGGGCGCCGGCCGTCCCGAGGATCTGGATCACGCCCGCATCGCCTGGCGGTATTTCGAGAACAATACCAACAGGGACACAGGGTTGGTCAATTCCGCCGATCAATATCCGTCAACCACGATGTGGGAAACGGGCTCCTACGTGCTGGCGGTGATCTCTGCCGATCTGCTGGACCTGATCGCGCCGGAGGAGGCGGAGGCGCGGCTGGCGCAGGCCTTTGACAGCCTGGCCACGATGCGCCTTTTCGATGATATCCTGCCGAACAAGGCCTATAACGTGCAGACGGCAGAGTTGGTCGATTACAGCAACAAACCTGTGGAGCGGGGGCTGGGCTGGTCAGCGTTGGACATCGCGCGGATGGTCGGGGCGCTCAGCCATGCCGAGCACCATTACCCCCAGTTGGCGGGCAAGGTCGCATCGGTTCTGGCGCATTGGGATCTGGACCAGATGGTCGAGGCAGGACAACTGATCGGCGGAAACATGACCCCGGATGGACTGCGCCGGGACCAGGAGGGGCGCGTGGGCTATGGCCAGTACGCGGCCAAGGCGATGATGTTGAACGGGTTCGACATGGTGCGTGCCTATCGTGCCGAAGACCACCTGATGGTCCAGGACGTGGCGGGCCAACCCATTCCCGTCGATACGCGGCTGCACCGCAATGTCACGCCTGCCTTTACGGTGTCCGAACCCTATGTGTTCGACGGGCTGGAATTCGGGTTCGACGCGCGATCGCACCGGTTCGCCACCGCGATTTATCTGGCGCAGGAGGCGCGCTGGCGCGAAACGGGGCAGCTGACGGCGGTCAGTGAATCGCATCTCGATGAGGCACCCTATTTCATCTATTCCACGATCTGGGGCGGCGGCGCACCCTGGGCGGTGATGACTTTCCGGGGGGAGCGGCTGGACAGCAAACGGACCGTGACGGTCAAGACCGCCTTTGCCTGGGACGCGCTGTTCGCCACGGACTACACAAGGGAGCTGGTGCGCGAACTTGCCCCGCTGGGAGATCCGGACCGGGGTTGGCCCGAAGGGATCTACGAGGCCGACGGCACGACCAATGCCTCCTTTACCGCCAATACCAACGCCGTGGTATTGGCGGCCCTGGCGTTTCGTGTGCATGGCCCGTTGGCGCGGGCCGCACGATGACCGGTCCGGCCTTTCCTGCGCTGACGCTTGCGGCCGGTCTGCTGATCGGCGTTCAGGCCCAGGCCGCCCCTTGTGTCGGCGCCAATTTCCAACGCCCCTTGCCCGGCGCCACGGGGGTGGAGACGCGCTTTGTCGATGTGCCCTCGCCACGCTTTCCGGGGCTGTGGCAGGAGGGGCGGATCGAAGGGCATCCTTACGTGATCTACGCCAACGGGGAGGCCAGCCTTCAGGAGGGCAGGGCAGAGCCGCGCTGGTCGATCTTCGTGCTTTGCGACCTTGACGCGGGCAGTTGCACCCAGACGGCGGAGGGCAGTCCGCCCGCCCCGGCGGTGACGATCGCCACGATGCTGGGCCAGTGCTTTGTCGCGCCTGAGCAGGTGGTGGCCGCCCCGGTCCGCGCCCCCGATCGCGTGGTCATTGCCCCGCCTTCCGATGGCTGGGCGCTGACCCCGCCACCGGACCCGGTCTTCGCGCCGCAGGATCCCGGGGCCTTGGCTGAAGCGGCAGGGTCACTCGGCGCGGCGAACGCCGCCGCGGTGGAACCGACCGCCCCCTGCGGCCTGCAAACCGTCCCGGAAGGTGAGCCGGGGATCACGCTGCAATTGCTGCTGGTGGAGGCCGGGGTCGACCCCGGTCCGATTGACGGCTTTCCCGGACGGCGCACCCGCGCGGCGCTGGCAGAGGTTCTGGGGGCGGAGGCCGCCAGGATGGAGATCGCGGCTGCGACCACCGCCCTGAGCGAGCATTTGTGCGCCATGGCGAAGGGCAGGGCCCCTGGCGCCGAGGAGTGACCCGCCAACCGCAAGGCCGAAATCGTCGGTCAAAGGCCCGGACAGCGGAAACGCCCGAAGCGAAGTTTGGGCCATTGGTCGCAACGGCCACTTACACCTGTACGCCGTTGGATCCCTGCGCAAGCCTAATCGACGGTGCTGTCACCTCGCTGATCAGCCCGCCAGTGTTCACGGAGCGATAGAGCGGCCGGGGCGGGCGGGCGGCGCCGTCGATGCTGCGCTGCACCCAGTTTCTGGCTTCCATGGCTTTCAACGATTGCGACAGGGCGCGATCCGATATCGTGTGCAAGCTGCGCTTGATCCCGGTGAAATGGCGGGGTGCCTGTAGCGCGGTCAGAACCGGCAGCGTCCAGGACCGGCGCAGCAGGTCCAGGTCGGCCGTCTTGACAACATCGTAGATCCTGCCGGCAATCTCGGCAGCGACCACCCCTTTGGGGGTAAGTCGGAATTCCGGGCGTAGCGGATGGCCATGGCCGGGGTTTCGCTCCAGCAGCCCAAGGATGATGAGGTGTTCGACGCTTTGCGCGAAGGCGCTTCTGCCCGCGCCGGTCGCGGCCAACAGTGGCGCTTGCCGTCCCGGTACGCCGGCGTGCAGCTTTGAGAGAATAGGCAGCCCCCAAGCCCTTGACGTCAGGTTGACAAAAATCGTTATGTCCATAAAGTATAGTTACTTTATTTTTGATACTCAGGAAAGCCCATGCCGGTCATTTCAGTCGATCAGACGATTACCCTCGCCCTGTCCGTCAAGGACCGCCACGCAAGCGCGCAATGGTATGAAAACCTGTTGGGTTTTGCCGTGCTTTACCACGCCGACGACGCCGGTTGGTCGGAATTGCGGACCAACACGCCTGGCGTTTCCCTCGGATTGGGAGAGCATACGCAGCCCGCCCCCGGCAATTGCGTGCCGGTCTTCGGCATCGCCGATCTGGACAGCGCGCGGCGGCTTCTGGAACATCACGGCGTCACATTCGACGGGCCGACCGATGTCGTCGAGGGGATGGTCAAGACGGCGACGTTCTATGACCCGGATGGCAACGCCCTGATGCTTGCGCAGGATCTGACCGAAGGCGGCGCATAGCCTGCCGCTTCCCCCGCTTGCCGCTCCGGCGTCCTTGGCGCGCTGTCATCGTTGCAGATATGTCCCGTCCGACAGCAGGACTTCGTTCATCGGCACATCCCAGGGCATCGGAAAGATTGTCGGCAGACGGCAGCCGGCGAAGCCTGCGCCGATGATACGGGGCGACGGCTCCAGCCGCGCCAGCGTACGGTCATAATACCCCCCGCCATTGCCCAGGCGGTAAAGCGCGTCATCGACGCCGACCAGCGGTGCGATGACAATGTCAGGCTCGTGGTGCGCGCCCGTTGCCGGGACCGGGATGTTCCAGAAACCGCGAGTCATGCGGCAGCCCGGCGCCCAGGCGCGAAATTCGATGGGCTGGTGTTTCTCGACGACGACGGGCAGCAGGATCCGCGCGCCGGCGGCATGGGCGCGCTCCATCCAGGCGCGAAGATCCGGCTCCCCCCGGATCGGCCAATAGGCGGAGATGGTGACGCCGGGCGCGGCGACGATGATCCGGTCAAGCCCTGCTATCAGCCTGGCAGTTGCTCGCGCGCGCGCCTTCGAAGGTAGCGCGCGCGCCGCGACCAGTCGCGCCCGCTCCGCACGTCTGAATCGTGCCACGTCCCGCGCGGTCTCAGGGTCGACCGGTTGCCCGTCGATCAGAAGATGGGCGAAACAGGGGCTGGTGCCTCCGTCGGTTTCGTCACCCGCCATGGGGATCCTCGTGCGTGTTGCAGTGGAAAGAGGGTACCGCAGTGCCGGGCAAAAACGAAGGCGTGCGCCGCCGAAACTTGCGGCGATCTCGGCGGATGTCTCAATATCCTTCGCGCAGGCTCTGTCTCGTTCAAGCCCCGGTATCGGGTCAACCTGCCCCCTGGGGCAACGGTTCACGGGGTCTCCGGCTCTTCGAAGGCTTTTGGAGGGCCGACATGCATCACGGTCAGCATTCTGCGCTGGCCGTCCCTGGTCTCCCGGGGCAGCGAAGCGCCTTCGGCCAGACCGATCAGGGCCACCCCGATAGGCGTCAGGATGGAAATTTGGCCCTGCGCGATGTCGGCGTCTTCGGGAAAGACGGGCGTGACCGTCTTTTCCTGTCCGGTCGCCTCGTCGCGGTAGGTGACCGCCTGTCCGGTTGCCACGACGTCCGGCGGAAGTTTCGCCGCCGGAACGATACGCGCCCGACCAATCTCGCCGACCAACCGATCGGCAAGATCCGGGTTTCGCTGGATTGCACCTTCCGCAAGGGCTTCGAGCCTGTCCAGGCTATCGGCGCCGATGACGACCTTGGGCCGCCGCCCCCTGCCGCGTGAGTTGGAGCGTTGCACGTTCATCCGATTTTCCTTTCCGCCCGCTGGTGGCGTGGATCTTGGGGTTGTGGTCAACGTCGCGAACCCGGCCAGGTGGCATCAGGCCGCCTCGTGCTCCGGAGATGGGCGCAGGTCCAGCACGAGCACCGTCTCGATTTGCCCATCGTCCCGCAGCAGCGGCATTTTTTGCAATTTTCGCATCCCGATCAGGGTCGCCCCCAGCAGGGAAGTCACGAGAACATGCCCCGGGATCGGCGTGGGGCCCATGGACAGCACGCCGGTACGCGCGCCCTCGTCGCTGATCATGGAGGTGACTTGGCATCCCGCCATGACAAGCCCGGGAGGGGCAGGTCGCGTCAGCGGGCGCGACACGAAGGTTCACGAGGCCGATTTCGACCGCAAGGGCTACCGCCGCCCTGCGTCGACAGAGGCGCCGCACTACGAAATCGAAAGCGACGAGACCGAACCTATCGCCGAACACAAGGAAGACAGGTTGACTGCGCTTGACGAGTGAGAGCGGTGCCAGGACCGCGACCAAATGCAGAGCGGGGTTCGGGGACTGTTTGTCGAAATGGGCTCAGACTTCCCAGGTTCGGCGAAAGTGTCCGGAAGGACCATCCGCCACGCCTATCCGTTGCAACGGTGAAGGCCCGTTCCAAGTCTGAAGGATGGCGCCTGATCCGTCAGATCCCACGCGCGGGGGGGAGCACCTGACATCTGCCGAGCATTACTGATGCTGGGAGCGAGTGGCGGAGAGACAGGGATACGATCTCGTCACAGGGATGTCCAGTAATATCAGTACGTTATGTGGCTCTTGTGGTACATCTTTATCCGGATATCGAGGTGTACCACATCTACCGCAGCCGTTTTGATAGTGTATTAAGCTCAAAGTCGAAAGGGAAGGGCATTAGCTTGGGCTTCAATGAATACGCAGAAGAATGCACATAGCCCATGCAGTAGCACCCAACGGAACTAAGCCGTGCCACACATAGACAAACAGCCCTCCAACTAGCCTTAACCGGGATATACCTCGCTTGATCTCACTTAGTTGCTCCACGGCTCCCTTCAGATCGTCCACGGCCTCACTTTGCGCTTTGCCTGCTTTGATATCTGTTTCAACCTCCTTAGCCGTGCTTGATAGGCTCCATATGAGATTGGCGAGTTTTGTTTGCAAAGCTTCAGCTTTACCGCCTCCCCAAACAGATTGCTTCTGGACACGCTCCCCACTGTTCCATCCGACATATGACAACACGTCGGTGAACCAGTTCACAGCGTAGCTCAAGAGAAGCAAACCGATGCCCCATGCCAACGGCCCGTTTAGCTTCTCTGCAGGTATGGGAACCCCCAGAAGCTCCAACCCTGAAAGGTCCAGCCCGTAAGCGTCAATGATGATGACTATCGCCACTGTCGACAGGAGCGTTCGGCCAGCGACCAAGGTCGGTCTAGAGAAGACTGTTTGTCCGTCTATGAGCATAGGAGTCCCCATTTTTGCAGTCGTTCACATACGACCTTCTTGCCCTACGAAGGAACGGGCGATCACTTCTATCGCCATCGGTCCACAGCGGCGTGTGCAGCCACAGGGTCAGCCTTTATTCTCAGTACCGTCTGCCGGGTCAAGCCCGTGGCACTTGCGATCCAACTTGGCCTCTGGCCCTCGGATAGCATGGATTGGACCTGCAAGAGCGTCTCTCGGTTGTAGCTGGGCTTCTTGCCTCGGTACTTCGCAGGATTGGCCTTGCTGGCCTCTATGCCGGCCTTCTGGGCTTCTTTGATGGCTTCCGCTTGGGCCTGTGCCGTCGCGGCCATGAACCCTATGAGAGCGTCTCTTACGGCCATCTGCGTGGGGTCTGAGGTGGCTCCGTCAAAGGTCATGTTGTTAATCACAGTTCGGATTACGACGCCCCGCCGCATGAAGTCCCGGATGGTATCCGTCACGTCTTGGTAGTTCCGCCCCAACCGATCTACCCAGCGGACGACCAAAACGTCACCCCTTCGCAACTTGTCGTAGAGACGTTTGCCTTCCGGACGGCCACATAAATGAGTGGTGATGCCAGAGATACCATGGTCCGCCACGACCTCATCGACTTTATGGCCTGCGGCCTCCGCTTGCGTAAGCTGGTGGTCGAGGTTCTGATCTTTGGTGCTGACGCGGGCGTACAGAATGGTTTGAGACATGATGGCTCCGTAGTGTCCGATTGAGTAGTGTCCTTTTATATCAATGTCCGTTGACTCAAGGCAACCCTTAAGGACGCCTTTATGGAGCCTGTTGCGCGTGTACGTTAGCCCATACCCTTGCGGACAAAGGGGAGCGACACCCTAGACTGAGTCAGGATGCCGCAGAGTCCTCAATTGGAAGGTGCGCTACTCCCTGACCTCTCAACCACGCAACAATCCAACCAGACAGAAAGGCTCATCAATGCGCTGCTACACGCTTCCCTTCTTCCTGTTCCATGTCACGTTCGTTGTCCGACCGGCCTGCCGCTGGTTCCCTGTCGCCCGCATCGAGAGTTTGGGTGATGGAGAGCTTGGATGGTGTGCTGGTCGGGTGCAGGTTTTCGTCACCAAGGGGCGAGTGCTGGGAACGTCCTGACAGCTGGTCCGTGGCTTCGGACATGCCATCGCTTCCCCCCTGTGGCCCCTCATCACCAAAGGGGGGAAAAGCGCTTCGCGGCCATGTATAGTAAGCCGTTCAGATTTTCGGGGCATCAAGAAGCCGGTTCTCAGAATGGCGTCTCGAAGTCGTCCTCCTCGTTCCTGAACCGTAGCTCGTCCAGTACGTAGCCCAGCACTTGAGAACTCAGACGGCGCTCAAGGACGATTGCCAGCGCTTCCCATTGCCGCTCCGCCATGTAGCCAATCTCTTTGCCTGCCGCGTCGTCCAGCTGCCTTGCCCTTGCTTCGATCATCTGTTCCTTCATGTCGTCATCCCACTCCGGTCTTTCCGTTCCCTTCAAGACCCGCATTGCCTCCCACCATGTTTCAGGCAGGGGAGTGTCCTGTTCATCAAGGCGGCGCCGGGTCTTGCGCATCTTCGCCACGGTGCCATCGCTCACGCCTGTAGCGCTGACGGTCTCCGCCTTCGACAGTTCGTGGTCGGAGCAGACAAGCCGCCACGCTGCGTTGGTGCGCTCCGTCTTCGTCATGGGCAGCTTGGTCTTGCTGTTCTCGCGTAAGGCTAGAAGCATCGCATCGCGTTCGCTGCATTCGTGAACCACGACGGGGACCGGCTTGGTATGTCCGCTGGCGCAGTACGCCGCATGTCTATGGTGACCGTCCACCACGACAAAGTCGTCATCGTCTCGCTTCCACACGGTCAGCGGATCAAGCTCGGCACCGGACTTCAGGGCATCTTCCAGGCTGCGTACGTGGTCTTCCGTTACCTCGAACTCGCGGAACTGGAAGTCGTCCGGTTCGGTTTTCAACGCTTTTAGAGGCAAGCGCATACGTCTTGGGCGCGTAACGCCCTGTTTTATTTCAGTCATTTCTGGGTTCTCTTCGGTTGCGTGGGTCCAAATCGCTGGTCCAAGCCTATGCAATCTGCATGGCCAGAGGTTGCATACCCAAGGGAGCACCTCAGCCCTCCCTCAGGCCCCGCACAAGGTGTCATCACCTCGTGGCAAGAGACCCAAGGAAGGAGCCATAGGACCAGCCGAAGAAACCACCGCGCGTGAAAAGGCGTCTCGATATTTGAGACCCCTCGTCCTGTGGGAGCGTCGTCCCACCACAGACGCCGTGGCTATCTTCAATGGTGGCACCTAGAAAGCCTCAAGATACCCGGCGTCCTTCAGGGCCTTCCACACCTTGCCCTGCTCCTCACGAAGAAGCTCGTTGCCCAGACCGTGATCGTAGTCCTTGGAGGTGTTCTTCTGCTCGTCGCTCCATCCACCAAGCTCGTGGATGCGATCCTCAGCAACACCGGCCCGACGCGCCATAGTCCGCCAAGTGTGCCTGAAGGAGTGCATCGCCAACCTGCCGTCGGTCTCAGCGCCCAGCGCCTGCCGCCTGTACCGGGTGAACCACTGGGATGCTGAGTTCACCTTCTGCGTCGAAGGCTTCAGCGGCCACTCAGGAAAAAGCCGTAGCTGCTCCTCGGGCGTCCCTTCTTGCATGTCCTTCACCATCTCGACCCTCTGAGCCAAGAGGCGCTGGGCCTTCTCCACAACCGGAATGTACCGCTTCGCGTTGTCAGTCTTTCCCTTCACGATATCGAAGCCTGAGCCATCACTGGAGACGTGTTCCAGCTTCAGCGCCCCGATCTCGTCCACCCGGCATCCGGTCGCCAGTGCCAGCCGTAGAAGGTCGCCTTGCCTGTTGCCCCAAGCGGGAAAGCCTTCGAACAGCTTGGTCACCTGATCAGGCGTGAATGCATCGCGTTTCTCATCAGGTTTCTTCTTCGTCGCCAGCTTCTTCGATGTCCTTTGCTCCTGCACGATCCACGGGTTTCTAATCGGCTTGCCGCTTCTCGATTTCAGGAGCCGCTTGTCCGTGATGGCCCAAGCCCACAGCCCTCGAAGGAGCGTTGTGTGCTTCGCCACAGTCTTCACGCTTACCTTCGCCGCCAAGGGTAGGTATTCGTTCCTGAATCTGAAGACCCTGTCAGGGGTGACGTCGTGCAAGGTCGGGTTTTCTCCGCCAAGGAACGCGACAAGGTGTTTCATCGAAGACCTGACGTTCATCGCTGTGGTGATCGCCAAGGGATCGTAGCCGTAGGGGTTCCCTTCTCTGCGCTCCTCTAGGTACATCTCCAGTGCCTTGCCCAAGGGAATCGCACCCCTGAAGACCATCTTGCCGAACGTCTCAGCCTGCCGACCTCTCCCGGCCCTCTCAGCCCGCTCCAGTTCGTCGGTGAGGACAAGGTCAATGGCGTCGGGGTCATCGGCCTCCTCGCGCATCTGTCGCCACTCAGCGGCGCTCTCAGGCGTCAGGTCGATGATCTTGCCGACGTTCTTCCTTCCGGCATTCGCCAGCGCCTCCGCCTCAAGCTGCCTGACCTGTCCGATGCGCACGTCACGAAGTCGGACCGCCTCTGCATGGCTGCGGGTGTTGAGACCCAACTTGATCTCTCTTCCGAACGGCTTTCCCGTCCAAGGGTTCTTGGTGCCTATCAGGACATCTGGGGTGACCATGCGCAGCGAATACCCCCGCCCTCGGGGCTTGGTGAGATACTGCATGTCAGGCTCTTGTCTGCCTGAGGCGCTGGGATGCCGTGTCCTGTGGTCCATCATGTACCACGCAGAGAGGTGTACCACACCCGATTCTGCTCTTACAAATCAATGACTTAGGCGTGCTGGCGGAGAGACAGGGATTCGAACCCTGGGACCCCGTGAAGGGTCAACGGTTTTCGAGACCGCCCCGTTCGACCACTCCGGCACCTCTCCGCGGGGGTCTGGAGGGCTGACATAAAGGTGAACGGCAGGGGGTGCAAGGGAGTTTTGCATTGTTCTTCGGTCGGAAGCACCTAGGTTGTGCTGCAATGCCAGAAACCACCCGGACAGGCCAGACATGAGCAACGCAATCGCCCTTTCGCGCAAGACAAATCGCAACGCCTCAGGGGGGCTTGGCCGCATGGTCCTGTGGCTCTGCCTGGGGATGACGGCGCTGATGCTCAGCCTGGCGCCACCAGCGCGTGCCGCAAATCGGGACCGGCTGGAGGCATTCCTGAACGTCACAGGATTTGACGTGGCGCTGGAATCGATCAAGCTGTCGGCGGAGGACGGGCCCGCCATGCTTGGGCTGGAGGCGTCGGATTTCGGGGTGGCCTGGTCCTTCATGGCGGACGAGGTTTTCGACGTCGCCCGGATGCAGGACATGGCGCTGGACATCCTTGCGGCGACCCTGGACGACCGGGTGCTGACCCACGCGGCGGATTTCTATGCCTCCGACCTGGGGCAGAAGCTGGTGACGGCTGAAAATGCGTCCCACATGGCGGATCGCGCGGAAAAACGCGAGGACGGCAGCGACCGACTGGCCCGGCTGATGGAAGATGACGGCCCCCGGCTTGAGGCGCTGCAACGGCTGGTCACCGCGGTGGACACTGCCGAACATTCCGTCCGCGCCATGCAGGAGATCGAGTTGCGGTTCCTGCTGGCCGCCCGCGACGCCGGCCTGGTGGAGCTGAAGCTGGACGAAGAGGGGCTGCGCGCCGCACAGGCCGAACAGGCGGAGGTGTTGCAGGAGGCGGCGAAACTGTCGGCGATGACCAGTTCCGCCCATACCTACCGGGAGTTTTCCGATGACGAACTGCTGACCTATGCCAAGGCGTTGGAAACGCCGGCGATGCAGGAACTCTACGAGCTGATGAACGCCGTGCAATACGAGATCATGGCCAATCGATTCGAGGCCCTGGCCGCCCGTATCGCCGATCTGCAACCGGGGCAGGAGCTGTGATCTTGCCTGCTGTTCACATGCCCCGAATGCGCCCCGGCGCGGCGGTGCTGACGTTGTGCTTGCTCGCTGCGCCGCTACGTGCGGCGACGGTGGACAGCGTCTACGCGGCGCTGCGCTTGCCGGAGCTGTTGACCGTCATGCAGGAGGAGGGTGGCCAGATGTCCCAGACCCTTGCCCGCGAATATCTGGAAGGCGACGGCGGCACCGGCTGGGCGGCCATGGTGGACAAGATCTACGATGCAGACCGCATGAACGCGCTGATGCGCAGCGGCTTCCGGGAGGAACTGTCTGACTTGCCGCCCGAGGCGCTGACCCGGCTTGAGGTCTTCTTTACCGAGGGGGCGGGCCAGGAAATTGTTGCGCTGGAGATCGAGGGCCGCCGCGCCTTTCTCGACCCGGAGGTGGAAGACACCGCCGAGGCCCGCGCCGAAACGCTGGAGGTCGACGCCCCTGAACGGCATGCCGCGATCAACGATTACATCGCGGCCAACGACCTGGTGGAAATGAACGTATCCGGTGCGCTGAATGCCAATCTGCATTTCTATCAGGGCCTGGTCGACGGTGGTGCCTTTGCCATGGCGGAGGAGGAGATGCTGCGCGAGGTCTGGTCGCAGGAAGCCGCAACGCGGGAGGAATCGCAAGTTTGGCTAATGGCTTACCTGACCTTTGCCTATGCGCCGTTGGACCTGGCCGATATCCATGCCTATGCCGATTTGTCGAAGACCGCGGCAGGGCAGGCGATGAACAGGGCGTTGTTTGCCGGGTTCGAGACGCTGTATAACGAGATCTACCATGACCTGGGGCTGGCCGTGTCCTTCCAGATGACGGGCGAGGATCTGTAGCTGTCCGTCCATCGCGCATGCAGGGCTTCGGGGCCTTGACATTCGGGGGGAACTTCCCGATAAGCCGCCCATCCCGGCAGGCCCAGCTTTGCCGGGTTCGTCAATTTTTCACCCGCGAGAGGGTGCGCAGTTCGAAGGTGGGGCAACCCGAAACTTCCGCAGCGGCCGAAAGGCCGAACCGGGGACCGCAGGACGCGACAGAAGAAGGAAGTCAAGATGTTCGCAGTCATGAAGACTGGCGGCAAGCAGTACAAGGTCCAGTCGGGCGATCTGCTGCGTGTCGAGAAACTGGCCGCCGATGCCGGTGAAAAGATCCAGTTCAACGAAATTCTGATGCTGGGCGGGGATGATACCGTTCTGGGCAGCCCCTTCGTCGAAGGCGCGGCCGTTCAGGCGGAGGTCGTCGACCAGGTCAAGGGTGACAAGGTCATCAACTTCGTCAAGCGTCGCCGGAAGCATTCGTCCAAGCGGACGAAGGGCCACCGCCAGCAGCTGACCCTGCTGAAGGTCACGGATATCCTGGCCTCCGGTGGCGATGCCACGGGCGTCAAGGCCGCGATCGGTGCCGGCTCCGTCTCCGGTGCCGCCGTTGCTGCCGCAGCCCCCGCACCGGCCAAGAAAGCCGCCGCGCCCAAAGCTGCCAAGAAGGCCGAAGCCGCTGGCGCCGACGATCTGAAGGAACTGTCCGGCGTGGGCCCCGCGCTGGAGAAGAAACTGCATGAGGCTGGCGTGACCAGCTTTGCCCAGATCGCCGGGTGGAGCGACGCCGACATCGCGGAGATGGACGACAAGCTGTCGTTCAAGGGCCGCATCGAACGCGAAGGCTGGGTCGATCAGGCCAAAGCCAAAGTGAACGGCTGAGAAAAGGAGTAACGACAGATGGCACACAAGAAAGCTGGCGGTTCATCCCGCAACGGTCGCGACTCTGCTGGTCGCCGCCTTGGTATCAAGAAATACGGTGGCGAAAACGTCATCCCCGGCAACATCATCGCACGTCAGCGCGGCACCAAGTGGTGGCCGGGTAATGGCGTGGGCCTGGGCAAGGACCACACCATTTTCGCGACCGTCGAAGGCAATGTGAAGTTTCACAAGGGCCTTAAGGGCCGCACCTTCATCTCGGTCATGCCACTGGCCGAGGCCGCAGAATAAGCCGACCTTCGGATCAAGACTTTCTCAGGGGATCGGCGCAGGCCGGTCCCCTTTGCGTTTCGGGGATCAGCCGGTTCACGGTACGTCGTTCAGGGCAACCGCCCCGCGCAAAGGATACGCGGATGCAGGATTTCACGGAAACGGATCAGCTGATCCTGCCGGGCGAGGCGCTGGACCTGCGCCCGCTGCGCGGGTCGGATGCGGGTCTGATCGACCTTTACGGCGGTGATGAACGGGTGGCCCGCATGACCACCTCCATCCCGCATCCGCTCCCGCCCGGCTCGACGGAGGCCTTTCTGCGCCGCGCGCAGACGCAGGACCGCACCGAACATGTCTGGGCAATGGATGCCAGCCGCCAGGGCGGGGCCGAGCTGAAGGGCCTGATCAGCCTCACGGCGCTGGATGATGGGCAGTCCGAAATCGGCTACTGGGTGGCGCCCGCCTGGTGGAACACAGGCGTCGCCTCGGTCGCCGTTCAGGCACTGATCGCGGCGAACCCACTGGACAATCGCAGCATTTTCGCCAGCGTGTTCCAGGACAATCCCGCCTCTGCGCGGGTGCTGACGAATGCCGGTTTCGCCTATGTGGGCGATGCCGAAAGCTTCTCGGTCGCGCGCAATGCGACGGTCCCCACCTGGACCTACCTGCGCAAGCTCGACGGGCAGAACATCTAACACGCCGCCGGCACCGGAACGGGTCTGCGGCAGGAGAGTGACATGAAGTTTCTCGATCTCGCCAAGGTCTATATCCGGTCCGGTTCGGGCGGCAACGGATGCATTTCCTTTCGGCGGGAAAAGTTCGTCGAATATGGCGGACCGGATGGTGGCAATGGCGGCGGCGGCGGTGACGTCTGGGCGGAGGCCGTGGATGGGCTGAACACTCTGATCGACTTCCGCTATCAACAGCATTTCTTTGCGAAAAACGGTCAGAACGGCATGGGGCGCCTGCGCTCCGGTGCGGATAGCGACGATGTGGTGCTGCGCGTTCCCGTCGGGACCGAGATCCTGGACGAGGACGAGGAAACCGTACTGGCCGACCTGACGGAGGTGGGCCAGCGCGTTCAGCTGGCGCGCGGCGGCAACGGCGGGTTCGGCAATGCGCATTTCACGACCTCGACCAACCAGGCGCCGCGCCGTGCGAACCCGGGGCAGGAGGGGGTTGAGCGCACCATCTGGCTGCGGCTGAAGCTGATCGCCGATGTCGGTCTGCTGGGCCTGCCCAATGCGGGCAAGTCGACCTTCCTGTCGGCCACGTCCAACGCGCGGCCCAAGGTCGCGGATTATCCGTTCACCACGCTGCATCCCAACCTTGGGGTCGTCGGTGTGGACGGGGTGGAATTCGTCGTCGCCGATATCCCCGGCCTGATCGAAGGCGCCTCCGAAGGGAAGGGGCTGGGCGATCTTTTCCTGGGCCATGTGGAACGCTGCGCGGTGCTGCTGCATCTGGTGGACGGCACCGCCGATGACGTGGCGGGGGATTACCGCACCATCATCAATGAACTTGAGGCCTATGGCGGCGTGATGGCGGAAAAGCCGCGCATCACCGTGTTGAACAAGGTTGACGCTCTGGATGACGAGCTGCGGGATATGCAGCGCGAATTCCTTGAGGAAGCCGTCGGAGGGCCGGTGCTGATGATCTCCGGCGCGTCGGGCGAAGGGCTGACCGATACGCTGCGCGCTCTGCGCACCCGGATTGACGAGGACCGCCTGCGCCGGCGCGGCGGGACCGAGGAGGAGGACGCCCCGTGGCAGCCCTGAGCGGTGCCCGGCGCATCGTCGTCAAGATCGGATCGGCCCTTCTGGTCGATCGTGCGACGGGGCGGTTGAACGCGCGCTGGTTGGCCTCGCTGGCCGATGACGTCGCTATGCTGCGCGCGCGGGGGGCGGATGTGGTGCTGGTCTCTTCCGGCTCCATCGCGCTTGGCCGGGCAGAGCTGGGCCTGGGCACCGGCGCGCTGGCGCTGGAACAATCGCAGGCCGCCGCCGCTGTCGGGCAGATCGTGCTGGCGGCAGCCTATGGCAAGGTGCTGGGCGATCATGGGATCACGGTGGCGCAGGTTCTGGTGACCCTCGAAGACAGCGCCGACCGCCGCCGCTACCTGAATTCCCGCGCCACGCTGGAACAGCTGCTGTCGCTGGGCGTGGTGCCGATCGTGAACGAGAACGACACCGTCGCCACGGACGAAATCCGCTATGGCGACAACGATCGGCTGGCGGCACAAGTCGCGGTCACGGTGGGCGCGGACCGTCTGGTCCTGCTGTCCGATGTCGATGGCCTCTATACCGCCAACCCGCAGCAGGACCCCGCCGCGCGCCGGTTCGACCGCGTGGCTCGTATCACGCCCGAGATCGAGGCGATGGCCGGCGATGCCGGCTCTGGCCTGTCCAAGGGTGGAATGAAGACCAAGATCCTGGCCGCCAAAACCGCGACAGCTGCCGGTTGCGCCATGGTGATCACGTTAGGATCGCCGCTGAACCCTTTGAAGACATTGGAAGACGGCGCGCCCGCCACTATGTTCGACGCGATCGGCGATCCGCGCACGGCGCGCAAGGGCTGGATCGGGGCGATGAAACCGCAGGGTCGTTTGGTGCTGGATGCGGGTGCGGCCACGGCGCTTGGCCAGGGGAAATCCCTGTTGCCGGCCGGCGTGGCCCAGGTGCTGGGTGCCTTTGGCCGGGGGGAGCCGGTCGAGCTGGTCGCCCCCGACGGCCGCGTGCTGGGCCACGGGCTGACGCGCTATACCGCCGCGGAGGCGCGGGCCATTGCCGGCCATCGCAGTACCGAGATCGAGGAGATCCTGGGCTACCCTGGTCGCGCCGCGTTGGTGCATCGGGACGACATGGCGATGCTGACGCTGATTGAAGAGGGAAAGGTCGAGATATGAAAGACTTGGACAACATTCCTGAAGTGATGCGCGAACTTGGTGGCCGCGCCCGTGCCGCCGCGGCGGAGCTGGCCTTTGCCGATCCGGCGCGCAAGCATGCCGCGCTGATCGGGGCCGCCGAAGCGGTCTGGTCGCGTCGCGAGGCGATCATCGACGCCAATATCGAAGACCTCGCTCACGGAGAGGCCAAGGGCCTGACGCCGGCGATGATGGACCGGCTGCGCCTGGACGAAGGGCGCATTCGCGGCATCGTCGACGGGCTGCGCAGCGTGGCCGATCAGCGCGATCCGGTGGGCGCGGTGATCGCCGAATGGGACATGCCCTCGGGGCTGAACATCCGCCGGGTGCGTACGCCGCTGGGCGTGGTCGGGGTGATCTACGAAAGCCGCCCCAACGTGACCGCCGATGCCGGGGCGTTGTGTCTGAAATCCGGCAATGCGGTGATCCTGCGCGGCGGGTCGGAAAGTTTCCACAGCTCTACCGCGATCCATGATTGCCTGATCACCGGCCTGAAACAGGCCGGCCTGCCGGAAACGGCGATCCAGCTGGTGCCGACCCGCGACCGCGCCGCCGTCAGCGAGATGCTGACCATGACGGATCATATCGACGTCATCGTGCCGCGCGGCGGCAAGGGGCTGGTCGGGCTGGTCCAGCGGGAGGCGCGGGTGCCGGTCTTTGCCCATCTTGAGGGGATCTGCCATATCTATGTCGGGGCCACCGCCGATCCTGCGATGGCGGTCGAGATCGTGCTGAATGCCAAGACCCGGCGCACCGGTATCTGCGGGGCGATGGAATGCCTGCTGATCGACTGGCGGTTCTACACCCAGCACGGGCCGATCCTGACCGATGCGCTGGCCCGCGCCGGGGTGGAGGTGCGCGGTGCCGGTGAACTCACCAAGCTGGACGGTGTGACCCAGGCCGGGCCGGAGGATTTCGGCAAGGAATTCCTCGATATGGTCTGCGCGGCCAAGCTGGTGGACGGGGTGGATGCGGCCATCGACCATATCCGCACCTATGGTTCCAACCACACCGATGCCATCGTGACCGAGGACGACCAGGCCGCCGCGCATTTCTTTGAACGGCTGGACAGCGCGATCCTGATGCGCAACGCCTCCACCCAATTTGCAGATGGCGGTGAATTCGGCATGGGCGCGGAGATCGGGATTGCCACCGGCAAGATGCATGCACGTGGCCCGGTGGGAGCCGAGCAGCTGACCAGTTTCAAATACCTGGTCGAGGGCAAGGGCGCCGTGCGAAGCTGACCGGCGGTCCGCGCCAGGCGGGCGCGGGCATCGGGCAGGCGTTCGTCGCCGGCGCCTGCGCTTGGGCCGGGCCGCCTCGGGGCCAGGCAGGGCCGCTGCCGGGGCGTCGTTGCGGCGGCCTGCCTCCGGGGGGCGCGTTACGGTCGCCGTGGAACGTCCGGCGCGTCACGGCGCGTCAGTGGAAATCCCGACTTGGGAACAGCTGCCTGGCCTGGTCGCGCGGATGCATGGCGCGGGTGGCCGGGCGCGGACGGGGCGCATCATCGGCCTGGGGGTGGGTGATGCCGACCGCGTCGTCCATCGGATGGCCCAGGCGCCGGATATGGCCAGACAGATCCTCGATCTGTTCGGCGATCAGGTGCACGACGATGCCTTCGCGCTGCAACTGGCCGGTGACGCGCAGCAGCCGCCCGCCCATCACGCTGCGGCGGAACCGCTCGTAGACTTGTTTCCAGACCACGATATTGGCCACGCCGGTCTCGTCCTCCAGCGTCAGGAAGATCACGCCCGAGGCCGTTCCGGGGCGCTGGCGGGTGATCACCAGCCCGCACACGCTGGTGCGGCGCAGCGGCGTGGTGGGCAGCTGGTCATGAGCGGTCAGCCCCGGGATCATGGGGCGCAGCAGCTCCATCGGATGGGCGCGCAGGGACAGGCGCATGGCGACGTAATCCTCCACCACCTCCTCGCCCAGGTGCATGGCGGGCAAGGTCACGGCGGGTTCGCGCATTCCCTCGCCATCCACGGTGTCGGAGAACAATGGCATGGGTCGGGGCGCCGAAATCGCCCGCACCGCCCAAAGCGCATCGCGCCTGCCCAGACCCATCCCGCCAAAGGCATCCGCCTCCGCCAGCCGTTCCAGCACCGCGGGCGCGATCCCGGCGCGCAGCCACAGGCTTTCGGGATCGGGATAGCCGTTGCCACGCGCGGCGACGATCCAGCCGGCGTCTTCCTCGCGAAAGCCCTTGATCTGGCGGAACCCCAGCCGCAGGGCCAGGGCGCCGTCCGCCCGCCGCTCCAGCAGGTTGTCCCAGGTGCTGCTGTTGACGCAGATCGGCCGCACCTCCACCCCGTGTTCCCGGGCGTCGCGCACGAGCTGGGCCGGCGCGTAAAAGCCCATGGGCTGGGAATTCAGCAGCGCGCAGGTGAAGATCGCCGGGTGATGGCATTTCAGCCAGGAGGACACGTAGGTCAGCATCGCGAAGGCGGCGGCGTGACTTTCCGGGAAGCCGTAATCGGCGAACCCCTCGATCTGGGCAAAGCAGGCCTCGGCGATGTCCAGGCCATAGCCATTGGCCCGCATCCCCGAGATGAACCGGTCGCGATGCGCGCCGATTGTACCCATGCGCCGAAAGGAGGCGAGGGACCGGCGCAGGTGGTCGGCCTCCTCCGCCGAGTAGCCGGCGCCGACCACGGCGATCTGCATCGCCTGTTCCTGGAACAACGGCACGCCCAGCGTCTTGCGCGTGACCTCCGCCAGGGCGGGGCCAAAGGGTTCGGGCCGTTCCAGCCCCTGACGGCGCCGGATATAGGGTTGCACCATGCCGCCCTGGATGGGCCCGGGGCGGACGATGGCAACCTCGATCACCAGGTCATAGAATTCGCGCGGTTTCATCCGGGGCAGGAAATTCATCTGCGCGCGGCTTTCGACCTGGAACACGCCCACCGCATCGGCTCGGCACAGCATGTCATAAGTGGCGGCGTCGTGCTGCGGCACGGTGTCGAGGGTCAGGGGCGTGTTCTCGAATTGTGCCAGCAGGGCAAAGCTTTTGCGCAGGCAGGTCAGCATGCCCAGGCTCAGGATGTCGACCTTGAGGATGCCGAGCGCGTCGATATCGTCCTTGTCCCATTCGATCACCGTACGGCCTTCCATGGCGGCATTTTCGATCGGACACAGCTCGTCCAGGCGGCCACGGGTGATCACGAAGCCGCCGACATGCTGGCTGAGATGGCGGGGAAAGCCGATGACCTCGCCGATCAGGTGGATGGTCTGGGCCAGGCGGCGGTCCTCCGGGTCCAGGCCCAGCTCGCGGATCCGCACCGGATCGGCGCCGCCGTTGGACATGCCCCAGATCTGGCCGGACAGGCTGGCGGTCATGTCCTGGCTGAGGCCCATCACCTTGCCGACCTCCCGGATCGCGGCGCGGGTGCGGAAATGGATCACCGTGGCGCAAAGCCCGGCGCGGTGGCGGCCGTATCTTTCGTAGATCCACTGGATGATCTCCTCGCGGGATTCGTGTTCGAAATCCACGTCGATATCCGGCGGTTCCCCCCGGTGGCGGGAGATGAAGCGTTCGAAGACCATGCCGATGATGTCGGGGGACACGTCGGTGACACCCAGCAGGTAGCAGATGACCGAATTGGCGGCGGAGCCGCGCCCCTGGCACAGGATGCCGCGCGACCGGGCTTCTGCCACGATGTCGTGCACGGTCAGGAAATAGGCGGCATAGCCCAGCTCTCCCACGAGGGAGAGTTCCTTGGCCAGCAGGTCGTGGACGCGCCGATCCGCGCCCTGCGGGTAGCGCCGGGCCAGCCCCTCCCGCGCCAGCCGTTCCAGCCGTTGCTGCGGCGCCTCGATGCCGGAGGCCTCGTCGGGGTATTCGTAGCTGAGCTCCGACAGGTCAAAGCTGCACCGGCTGGCGATCTCCGTGCTGCGGCGCAGCGCGGCCGGGTGGTTGCGGAACAATCGGGCCATGTCGGCAAAGCCTTTCAGCCGCCGCTCCGCATTGGGCAGGGCGCGGGTGCCGATGCGGTCGATGGTCAGCCCGTGGCGCAGGCAGGTCAGCACATCGGCCAGCTGCTTGCGCGCGGCGCGGTGCATCAGCACGTCGCCCACCGCCACCATCGGGGCCGAACTGCGCCGCGCCATCTCGGCGCAGGCGTCGAACCAGGCCTGGTCCGACCCGTCGTAGCGCGGCGGCGCCCCCAGGAAGACATGGCCGGGAAAGCGCCGCACCAGTCGCTGGATCGGGGCGCGCGCGGGCGCCAGGTCGGTCAGGCCGGGGGGCGGCAGGGCGATCAGGATCATGCCCTGGCCGCCCTCGGCAAGGTCACGCAGGTCCAGGTGACAGGCGCCTTTCTCCGCCCGCCGCTTGCCCAGGGTCAGCAGCCGGGACAATCGCTGGTAGGCGGCGCGGTCGGTGGGCAGGGCGATCCAGTGGACCGGGCAATCGCGCAGCACCAGCCGGGCGCCGGTGATCAGCCGGGGCAGGGCGGGCGCCTCGGGCCGGGCCGGATCGCGCGGCAGGTCGCGGGCCAGATCCCGGGGCGTGCCCACGGGCTGGCGCGAGGAGGCATCCGCCTGCACGCTGGAGCGGATGCGCAGCGCCGCCCCGGTCGCGATCTCGCGTTCCGCGCGCAGGGACTTGAGCGCGGAATAGGCGCGCACCACCCCGGCCAGCGAATTGCGATCGGTGATGGCCAGGGCGGGCAGCCCCAGTTCGGCGGCGCGCAACACCAGTTCTTCCGGGTGGGAGGCGCCGGTGAGAAAGGTGAAGTTCGAGGTGATGCACAATTCGGCGTAGCTCATGCGAATTCTCCCTGGACGAACCAGCCGGGATCCTGCGGGGTGTGAAACAGCCACAGGCGGCGGCCCTGCCGGGTCTCGACCTTCCAGTAATCGCGCAGGCCCCGACGCCAGTTTTCGTCCTCCAGCCACCATTCGGGGACGATCCGTTCCGGCCCGGTGGCGCGCCCGGTGGCCAGCGACATGTTGCGCCAGCGGAACCTGTCGGGCGGGCGGGGGCCGCTGCCGGCGATCGCCTCGGGCGGGAACAGGCACAGCGGACGCGGGCGCGGACAGGACCAGCCGTCCTGCGGCCGGGTATAGGCGGCGGGCGCGACGATGAAGCTGCGCTCGGGGACATGGCTGTCGGCGGGCAGCAGGCGCTGCACGTTCTCCAGCCCGATGCGGGTGCCGATCCGGGTGATCAGGTCGTTCAGCCGGTCGGGGCCGGTGCGGGCGGTGGTGGCGTTGATCTGCTGGATGGGCAGGGGTTCGACCAATGTCGCCTCCAGCCGGACCTGGTCGATGCCGAACCCCGCGTCGATCGTGCCGATCCCGCGTTCGAACAATGGCAGGATACGGGCCGGGTCGCGCATCGCGGCGGCCAGCCGCAGGTCGACCTGCTGGCTGCCCTGGTCGACGCGGCGCAGGGTCAGCCGCAGGCGCCGGGCGCCGCTTTCGTGGGTTTTCAGCTTCTCGCAGAGCGGCGTCAGAAGGCGGGCAGTGGCCGCGATGACGTCGTCGAACAGCCCGATCGGTTCGGGCAGGCTGAGGCGGGCGGCGTAGCGGGGCGGCTCTGTCCGGGGGGTGATCGCCTCGGCCTGGTCGCCCCGCGCCTGGTCCAGCCGCAACAGAACCTCCGGCCCGAAGCGGCGGGCAAGGGGGGCGCGGGCGGTGGCGGCCAGATCGCCGATGGTGCGCAGGCCCAGCCGCTCCAGCCCGGTGACGGTCTTGTCCTCCAGCCGCAGGGCGGCGACGGGCAGGGCGTCCAGAGGGCGCTGCCCCTCGCCATGGCGGGCAAAGGCCCAGGCCGCGCCACGGGTCGCTGCACAGCCCAGCCGCAGGGTCAGCCCGGCCCGGTCCGCCCGCGCCCGCATGTCCTGCATCATCGCGTCCTCGCCGCCGAACAGATGCGCCGATCCGGTGATGTCCAGCACCAGCCCGTCCTCCCCTTCGAAGCCGACCCAGGGGCAGTAGCGCGTCGCCCAGCGTCGCAGGCTGGCCAGGAACGTCGCATCCAGGTCCGGCCGCGCCGGTTGACTGACCAGCGCAGGGCAGAAGGCGCGGGCATCGGCAAGGCTCATGCCGCGATGCAGGCCCCGGCGTTCCGCCTGCGGGTTCAGGCAATGGATCCGGTCGGTGTTCTTGCGGGTCAGGGTCAGCGCAAAGGGCGCATCGACGGGACGGCGGCGCAAGACCCGCTCGCTTGGCAGGCGGGGGAACCACATGGACAGGATGCGTTTCCGGGTCCGATCGGACATTCCAGGCCTCTATCGTTCACTATTTGTTCTCTTACATCTCTGCCTGTCGGGAGTCGAGTCCCCGCCCGTGGCGCCTGACCCTCGGGCAACGCGGGCGGAGCATGGGCGGAAAGGAACGGGTAAAAGGACAATGACGAGCGACCGCACCCCTTCGCCGTCCTTTCAGGCCGGGTGAAGGCGGCAGACCGGCGCCGGCAGGCGATGCGGCCCGAACGGGTGGCCCGGCGAGGCGCGGGGTCACTCCGCGGGGCGGCTCAGCGGCAGCATGTCGGCGGGTTGCATCCGGGTTGGCAACAGCGCGGCCAGGCCCTGCCGGAACGCCGGCTCGGAAAACCGGCGGGCGTGGTTGACCAGATGCGCGGGGTCCAGATCGTGCAGGCGCTCGGTCTCGAACCGCTCGATCGCGGCGATAAGGCCCTCCGCGCTTTGCTGATGGAACAGCAGGCCGGTGCGGCCGTCGGCCACGCTGTCCAGCGCACCACCACGCCCGTAGGCGATCACCGGCCGGCCGGCGGCCATGGCCTCCACCGGGACGATGCCGAAATCCTCTTCGCCGGGGAAGATCAAGGCGCGGCAGCGGGCCAGATGATGGCGGAACATCTCCGGGGACACCCGCCCGGCAAAGGCGATGTTCTCCCGCGCGGAGCGGGCCAGCCGGGCACGCGCCTTCTCGGGGCCGCCGATCACCAGAAGCGGCAGGCCCAGCCTGCTGAACGCCTCGATCGCCAGGTCGGGCCGCTTGTAGGGGGCCAGCTCTCCGGCCCAGAGGTAGTAATCCCCGATCTCGTTCCGGGGCGCGGGGGCGAAATCCTGGGTCGCGACAGGGGGGTGCACCACGGCGGCGTCACGACGCCAGTACTTGTGAATGCGCGCGGCCACATGGTTGGAATTGGCGGCAAAGCCATCCACCCGCGCGGCGCTGGTCACGTCCCAGCTGCGCAGCCGATGCGCCACATGCGGCATCACCCGGCGCGCCAGCGGGCCAGCCGTATCGCGATAGGTGTGGTACTGGTCCCAGACATAGCGCATGGGCGAATGGCAATAGCACAGGTGATAGGCATCGGGCGGCGCGATCACGCCCTTGGCCGGCCCTGCCTCCGACGACAGGACCAGATCATAGCCGGTCAGGTCCAGTTCCTCCAGCGCGCGGGGCATGAAGGGCAGGTAGCTTTGATACATCCGCGTGGCAAAGGGCAGGCGAGCCACGCCGGTGGTGGTGATGCGCTGCGCGTTGATCTGGTCGCTGACGCGCTCGGGATCATGCACATGGGTAAAGATATCGGCCTGCGGGAACAGGCGCACCAGGCTTTCCAGCACCTTTTCGCCGCCACGCATCCCCACCAGCCAGTAGTGGATGATGGCGACGCGCGGTTGCGAGATCGGGGTTTGCAACATGTCAGCGTGCCTCCTGAAGCGGGCTGCCGTAATCATAGAGATAGGTGTCGCGCAGGGTCAGCGGATCGACCTGGGTCAGGACGATGCCGTCCAGGTCCAGCCCGTTGCCCGACAGCCGTTGCAGGCAACGCGCGACCGCCTGGCGGGGGGTGTGGTCGTGCTGGACCACGAAGACGCGGCGATCGACGGCGCGGGCGATCACCATCGCCTCGGCGGCGGGCAGCATGGCGGGGGCATTGACCAGCACGAGGTCGTAGTAATCCTTCAGCTCGTCCAGGGTGCGGCGCAGCCAGCCGGTGGACAGCATGTCTGCTGCGCCCGTCTCCGCGTTGCGCGCGGCCAGCAGGTCAAAGCCCAGCCCGGTTTCGGTGAAGACCGCTTCCAACAGATCGCATTTGCCCCGGATCAGGTCCGGCAGGTCATAGCCGATTGGGAATTGGAACTGGCCCTGGATCGAGGATTGTCGCAGGTCGCAATCCACCACGCAGACCAGTTTGTCGGAGGCTTCAGCCATGCGGGCCAACAGGGCGGTGGTGGTGGTCTTGCCCTCCCCCGGCAGGGCCGACAGGAACGCCAGGCTTTGCGGCGCCGCGCCGTCATCGCCCAGATCCAGCGCGGTGCGGATACCGCGCATCGCCTCTGCGATCTCCCCTCGCGGTTGCAGTGCCAGTTCGCGCATCGCCTGTACCGGGCTGGACCAGTTGCGGGCGGGCACCACCGACAGGACCGGGCGGCCCGTTTCGGCCTCCAGATCGGCGACGTTGCGATAGGTGGTGGGGGTCAATTCGCGCAAAAGCACCAGCGCGGCCCCGACCGTCATGCCAAAGAGCAGCCCCAGCAGGGTCATCAACTTGGGCCGCGGAGCGGAGGGCGCACCGGGAATCGTGGCGCGTTCGATGATCCGCGCATCGGCCTGTTGCAGGTTCTCCTGGGTTCGGGTCTCGGCAAAGCGGGACAGCAGATCCTCGTAGGCGGTGCGGGCCGCGCCGGCTTCCCTCTCCAGCTGGCGCAGACCGATATTGGCGCGGGAGACCGACAGGAATTCCTGCTCCACCTCGTCCAGGCTTTGCCGCAGGGTACGTTCGCCGATACGGGCGATCTCCAGCTCGTTGCGCTGCGCGTCCAGCTCCCGTCCGAATTCGAAACGCAGGGCGCGGTTGACCTCGTCCAGCTCTCCGCGCAGGCGCTGCCGCCGGGGATTCGTCTCATCGAACCCCTGGGCCCATTGCGCATCCTCGCCCAGCAGGGCGATACGGCGGGTGTTCAGTTCCTCGATCGTGTCCGAGTTCAGCATGTTGCCCAGGGCCTCGAACCCGCCGTTGTCGATCAGGCGGGCCATCTCGGTGATCCGGGCCTCGCCGGCGACGCGGGTGACACGGGCCTGAACCAGCTGCTCATTCAGGGAAACCATGCGCTGCTGGATGATCGCCATGGACGATCCGTTGTCGACCAGCGAACGGGCGCGATAATCCTCTACCGCGTCTTCCGCCTGTTCGACCTGGCGGCGCAGATCGTCGATGCGCTGTTCGATCCAGCGGGTCGCCTGACTGGCCGATTGCCGCCGTCCGGACAGCTGTTCGCCGATATAGGTCTCGGCGATGGTACCGGCCAGCGCGGCGGACAGGGCGGGATCTTCGGTTTCGGCGGCGATGGAGATGACATAGCTGTCGCCGTCGCGCCAGATATCAACCACGCGGCGGATCGCCCAGGTCAGCCGCTCCACCCGATACCGCGCCTGCGCTTCGGGGTCTGTCGGCGTTTGGTCGTCGGCGCCCAGCAGCTCCTTGATCGCCGTCTTCGCACGGTCGGGCAGGGAGGGCGCTTGCGCCGCGCTGTCCAGAGGGTCCAGCAGGCCGGGGCGGGTGCTGTCCAACTGCGCGATCACGGCGGCGATCAGCACGTTGGAGCGCAGGATCGACATCTCGCTGGCAACCACCTGGTCGTTCAATTTCAGATCCGAGACGACCTGTTCGTCGGTCAGGATCCGCCGCTCGCGCGGATCCAGCAGCACTTGCGACAGCGCGGAATAGCGAGGCGTGACTTGCGATACCAGGACAAAGGCCAGCCCGGCGCACAGCAGCGCGGCGCCCAGCACCGTCCGCCGCCCGCGCCACAACGCCGCCAGCAGCGCGCGCGGATCGACGGCATCGGCATCCGCCACGGCACCGGGAGCGCCCCGGGGCCGGCGACCCATGGGTCCGCGTTCGAATGGCGTGGCAAGCTCCGCTTTCATACGGCTGAAAAGATCCCCGGTCCGATGTTTCGACGGTGCGACAGGCCCGGTGGAATGCAGGGAATGGCGCGCCAAGGGCACGGCGCGCAGGCTCTGCCACAGGCTGCGGGCAGACCTTCCAAGCTGCGCCGAACGCGGCGCATTTTCCAACAATCCCATGGGACGGCCCCCTGGCCCTTCGGCGAAACCGAAGGTGATACGTCCCCACCCGCTGGCACTATCTGGCGGGGCGCTGTGGGCGGTCAAGCAAAGGCCAATCTTTTGCCCGATTTGCGCTTTATTGCCGCCGCAAAGGCGACAGTCGCGCGGCGCGCGGGAAATTGTTGATGACTGACGCGCCTTGACGACAGGTCCGTAGATGCGCCTTGGCGGCAGAAGGCGGGGCCAGGGCGCGGGCGGCGGAGGGTGGCGTGGAATGGCGTCGTTTCAGGGGGATGGGCCGATTTGCGTGGCCGGAATGACGGGCGTTGCCCGTCCGGGTGCCCCATGTGTGACGCCGCCCCGCGTCAGGCCCGCAGCCAACCCGGCAAAGGCAAAGAAGGCGAGCCCCAGATCCGGTGTCGCCTGGGTCAGCATCGCCGACAAAAGCAGCGCCAGACAGGCCGCGCGCAGGGACCGGACCACCACGGCGCGCTGCGGGTCGCCGCCCTGTTCGACCGGACCGGTCAGTACCCCGGCCAGCAATCGCAGGTAGAGCACGGCGCCCACAACTCCCAGGCTGGCCAGCACCGCCACGCCCCAGGACGAGGCGCGCACCGATCCCAGCCCGGCGCCCAGCCCCAGCGTGTCGACGAAATTGTGCCAGGCCTGGGCGTTCCAACTCATCCGTTCCACGCCGGAGGCGCCCGCCAGCTTGTTGAACAATGCCCGGTCCAGAAAGGCCTGCACCGGCTGCACCAGCTCGTAGGCTGCGAACAGCCCCAGCAAGGCCAGCCACCCCGTCAGCAATGCCGCCACCGCGATCGCCGCGCCGCGCCGGGCCACGCGGGCCCGCAGGCGCAGCACCAGCGTGACCAGCCCGAAGGTCACCAGAAACGCCGCCAGCGCCACATAGGCGGCGGAGGAGGTCGACCGCAGCACCGCGATACCGGACAGCACCAGCATCCACCGCGCCATCCGCGACCCCGGCGTGCCGATCCAGAATTGCAGCCAGAACGCGAACAGCCCGATCGCGTAATAGCCGAATGCGCTGGCTTCGGGAAATCCGCCGATCATCCGTTTCAGCCCGGCCATGCGGACCTCCGACAGGATGGCGTAGTTGGCGCTGCGCAGCGGCTCCAGCAACCCGGACAGGCCAGCCGCCGCCGCACCGACGTCCAGCCAGCCCAAGGCGACGTTGATCCCCGTGGCGGCGGCGATGGCGCGCTGCACCGTCGCGGCCTCGGGGCGCAGGCGGAACACGGTGGCCAGCGCCAGGAAGGTCGCGGCGCCCAGGATCATGCGAAACAGCTGTGTCAGGTTGCCGGTGCCGGGGCGCAGCGGAACGGTCACGATGCCGGTTTCGTTGGCGCGGCGGGCAATGGCAAAGACCTCGGTCTGGCCGCGAAAAACGGTGGGAAACAGCAACGTCGCGGCCACCGACCACAGCAGCAGCAGCAACATCCAGTACCCCGGCTGCCCGTGCCGCATCGTGCCCGCCATCATCCGCACCCCGCCGGGATGCAACAGCACCAACCCGCACATCGCCAGCGCGGTGACATCCGCCACCAGGATGGAGGCCCCGCCCGCCGCCGGCAGGTTCACCGCCGCCGCCGCTCCCAGCGGCGTCGTCGCCAGGAACACCCAGAGCCCCCGAAAAGGCCCCTTGACCAGAAGCGCCGCCACCACGAGCAGCGCCAGAAAGGAACTGGCGACGATCTCCATCCCTTGGTGATGACAGAGCCCCCGACAGGGTCAAGCGCCCTGTGCCGCGCCCCGGCCATCGTGCCCCGCGCGGCGACAAAACGCGGCGCGCCGGGGCATCGTTTCCGTCGGACGCGGCAATGGCTTGGCGCAGGCGGGCGGTGGGGCAGGGGACTTGCCAGCGCGGGCGCGGCGGCGGCAAGGTCGGGTGAAAGGGGGGCGCCATGGGACGCGCATTTTCCATCCGCACGATGAGGGCGGCCAGCTTCGTTCTGATCTGTACCGCGCTGCCCGGCACCGCGTTTCTGGGCGCGGGGGGCGTCTTGTTGGCGGGGGCGGCTGCCGGGGCGGCCGACCTGCCGGACGGCCCGGTGCCATCGAAGGTTGCGGCGACGGCGCTGCCACAGCGGGGCCCGGCGCTGGCGGCGGCCTCGAATTTCGGGCAGGGCATGCAGGCCGGGATGATGGGTGCCGCGCTGGCGCTGCCGGTGCGCGATTTCCGCGATGCGGTCTATTGGGCGCTGGTGGCCCGCGACGGGGCCGTGCGTTTCGACACCGCGCGCAGCACCTGGCCGGATCTGCTGTCGCCCGACGGCGCGGCGGCCAGCCTGACGGTGAACAACGGCCATCCCGATCACGACAACGGTGCCACGCCGCATTCGCCCGCCGCCATCCGCGCCTTTGGTCGCCATGCCGCGGAGATCGCGGCGCGCTTTCCCGCGGTGGAGGCGATCGAGGTCGGCAATGAGTTCAACAGCGCCAATTTCGTCAGCGGCCCCCTGCGCGATCTGGACGACGCGGGACGGGCGCGGGGCTATGCGGCGTTGCTGTCGTCGGTCGTGGAACAGGTACGGGCGGTGCGCCCCTCGGTACGGATCGTCGGAGGCGGGGTGCATTCGGTGCCCACCGGCTACCTGGCCAAGCTGGCGGCAACGGGCGTGGTGGAGCGAATGGATGCGCTGGCACTGCATCCTTATGACACCGCGCCGGAACAGCTGGCCCGCCAGATCGCGGTGCTGCGCCGTCAGCCCGCCTGGGCGCGAATGCCGATCGAGCTGACGGAGATCGGCACCCGTGACAGTGCCGCCGCGCCGGGGCTGTTGCTGCGCATGTATTGCCAGGCGGCGCTGTCGGGGGTGACGCGGCTGGCGTGGTATCCGCTGAACCCGCGCGGCGATGGCTATGCGCCGCTGATCGGGGCGGATCTTCAGGTGGCGCCGGTGGGTCGGGCGTTTCGCCGCCTGGGCGCCCTGGCCGAGGGGAGGGCGGTGCGCGACATTGGCCGGGATGCGCAAACCTATGGCTGCCTGTTCGGTGATCGGATGGCGGTGCTTTGGGGGATGCCTCGCGGCTTGCGGGTGGCGCCGCATGTGGTGGTGCGCGATGCGCTGGGCGCCGTGCAGACGGGCGGGGCACTGGCTCTGTCCGAAACCGCGCCCCTGACGCTGGAGGCACCGGGCCTGTCTCCGGCCGATTGGCGTCTGGCCCCGCAGCGGGTGCTGGCCGACAGTCGCCATGGCTATGCCTATCCGGGCGGTATTCCGGGCAATGCCGGAGAAACGGACAGCGGGTTTTCCCGGTTGGCGCGGCGGGGCGGGCGCGACGTGGCGCTGATCACCCGGCCGGGGCAATCGGGGTCGGTCACCCCCTGGGTGCCCTGGCTGGGACTTCCCGACGATCCGGGCCCGCGCCTGTTGCCCGATCTTCTGGTGCCGGGAGCGGGGGTGGAGATCCTGCACCGTTTCACCGCGCCTCAGGCGATGCAGGTGCAGCTGCGGGCGCGCGTGCAGGTGGCAGCGCGCAGCACAGATGGCGTGGCGGTCACGGTGCAGGCCGGGGACAGGCGCCTTGCGCATTGGCAGGGGCATGGCCCCTGGCGGCTGGATCGCACGGTGACGCTGGCGGCGGGCCAGGTGCTGGAGATCGCCATCGGTGCCAATGGCAGTGCCAGGGGCGATGTCACGGAATTCCGGCTGACGGTTCTGTCCCTGTCCTGAAGGGCGCAGGCCCGGCGCCGACCTGGGCCAGCGTAGCGGCCAGCGCGGTGCGGGCGGCGTTGGCCAGGGGGGCGGGGTCGGGGCGCGTGCGCAAGGCGGCCTCCAGCCGGGGGGCAATGCTGGCGCCGGTGGCGCCGGCCTCCGTCACCAGATGATCGCCCGCGCCCGCCTGGTCCAGGAATCCCGCCAGCTTCTTGTCCCAGCTCAGGCCGAGGACGGGCAAGCCGTAGGAATGCGCCACGATGCAGGCATGCAGACGATGCGCCACCACCGCGTCACAGCGGGCGATCAGATGGGCCAGTGCGCGGGGCGTCGTGGGTTGGTTCGGCACGGCCAGGCGCCCGTCGCGCAATGGCCCTGCCAGTCCGGGAAGCGCCGCGACGCGGGTCAGCAGGGCGGTATCCTCGGCCGCGCCATTGCTGAACAGGGTCACGCGGTGGCCCAAATCCAGCGCGGCATCGACGACCCCGGCGTAGAACGGCTCTGCCCCCGTGCGCTGGCCGGTGACAGGGCTGTCGGCATGGTGGCGCAGCAGGGCGAAATCGGTGACGCACAGCCCGATCCCGCCAGAGCGCCGGCCAGCCGTGCCGTCGGGGGCGCAGTCGGGGGGGCTGTCGGGCAGACCGTAGCATTCCGCAGCCAACAGGCCCGGATCGGGGCAGAGCACGGGGGCAGGCGCGTTCGGCATCTGCGCGGTCCAGGCGGCCATGGACCCGGCATCGCGCAGCCCCACCCGCCGCAGGTCACAGCGCAGCATCCCGGCGAACAGCGCCGTGCCCGCGCGCGACCAATTGGCCGATGCGCCAGCGCCATGGATCACCGACGGCACACCGGCCTGCGCGATCAGCGCGGCGGCGCGGGCCAGCTTGACAGGGAAGTTCAGATTGGCATCCGACAGGATCTGCCCGCCGCCGATCAACGCAAGGTCGGCCCCGGCCAGCGCGGCGCGCCATTCCTCGGCCACGCCGTCGATGACGCGATTCAGCTTCCACCGGGCAAGGGGCTGGCGCAGCGATCGGGGCAACCGGTCCAGCATCGCCAGCAGCGCAGCGCGATGCGCGATGGTCACCGCACCCCGGTGCCGGCGCCCGGCCAGGTCGATGCACAGCACCTGCGCGCCGGGATGCAGTTCGCGCAGCCCGTGGGCGAGGCAATCGGCTATGATCCCGTCGCCAAGGTTGGGGGAATGGCACAGGCCGAACTGGACGATCTTCACCGGCACCTCCGGGTTGGGTGACCCACCATGGCCGCGCGGGGGAGCGCGGGAAAGGGGGCCTTGATCAATTGCCGCGAAAGATCCGCGATTCCCCGATCATCTGCTCCAGCGCGTCGATCCGTTCGGCGCTGGACGCGCTGCTGCGGCTTTGCACCTCGGCGACCAGCGCCTCCACCATCAGGTTGATCGCAAGGGTGCTGTCCCAACTGGAAGGGACCTCCACCATAGCGCGAAAGGTACAGGTGGCGTGGCGTTCGATGGGCGATCCCCAGGCGTCGGTGAACAGAACGATATCCACCCCCTGCGCCACCGCCAGCCGGGCGAGCTTTTCCAGCTCCTTCTCGTAGCGGCGGATGTCGAACACCACCAGCGTGGCGCGGTGATCCATGTCCAGCAGCGATTGCGGCCAGACGGAGGGGGAGCTGTCGAGCAGGAACACCTGTGGCCGGATGATCTGCAAATGGTTGAAGAAGTAATGCGCGTTGGACCGGGTGATCCGCCCGCCCAGCAGGTAAAGCCGCCGGTCGGGGTCGGACAGCAGCCCGGCGGCGCGGTCGAATTCGTCCAGGTCCAGCCGGTCCAGCGTGCGGTTGATGTTCTCCGAGACCGCCTCCACGAAACGGGAGACGATGTGATCACGGGGCGCGTCGGGGCGCCCTGTCTCCAGCTTGGCCAGCGGTTGCTTCATCCGGGCGGCGACCTCCTCGCGGATGGCGTTTTGCAGAGCGGAATAGCCGTCGAACCCCAATTTGCGCGCCAGTCGGATGATCGTCGGGGTGGAGACCTGCGCATTCTCCGCCAGTCGGGTGATGGATTGCAGCCCGGCCACAAGTGAATCGTCCAGCAACACGGCACTGAGCTTGCGTTCGGCGGCGGTCAGCTCGGCCTGCCGTTCGCGCAAAAGATCCCGGATCAGGGGGGTGTCGTCCACGAAACGTTCCTTTTGCTACAAACCCGGCGGTGATGAACTAAAGATTACAGAAACAAACTTGACATGCCACAAAAACCTGTAGTGATGATGACACCGAAAGGAACGGGTGACGACGTGACGCCAGACGGCTGGACATCGACAGAGATCGCGGGTGGCACGGGGCAGGGTGGCGCCGTTTTGGTATGCGAACATGCGGGTGCCGAAATTCCGACGGATTTGCAGGGGCTTGGATTGGAAGCTGCCGCCAGAACGTCGCATGCGGCCTGGGATATCGGGGCGCGGGACATGGCGGTTGAACTGGCGCGGTTGATGAATGCCCCGCTGGTGGCGGGGCGCCTGTCGCGGCTGGTTTATGACCTGAACCGCCCGCTGGAAGCCGCCGATTGCATCCCCGCCCGCAGCGAGGTGCACGAGGTTCCCGGCAATCGCGACCTGTCGCAGACGCAGCGCCGCGCGCGGTTTGACCGGGTGCACACACCGTTTCACGACGCCCTGACCGAGGTGATCGACCGCGCCGCGCCCTCGGCCTTGATCACGCTGCACAGTTTTACCCCGATCTACAACGGCGCGCGCCGCGCAGTGGAAATCGGCTACCTCTATCATTCCGACGCTGCGCTGGCCTGCGCTGCGCTGGCGGTCGAAGCGGCGCGCGGCCGGTACCGCTGTGCCCTGAACGAACCCTATGCGGCCAGCGATGGCGTGACCTATACGCTACGCCGCCATGGCGAGGCGCGTGGCCTGCCCGCGGTGATGGTGGAGGTGCGCAACGACCTGATCGACACCCTGCAGAGCGCACGGGCCATGGCAACGCATCTGCATGGGGTCCTGACCGAGGCGCTGGCGGAACTGGACGCAGCGGACCGGGCGGAGTCGGCGCGATGAACGCGCTGCGCCGCTTTTCCCAGGTGGTGGACCGGTTCAACTATCGGCTGGGCCGGTTGATGATGTTCGGCATTTTCGTCCTGATGGGCGTGCTGATGTGGTCCACGATCTCCAAGGTGGCGTTCTCCCCCTCCATGTGGACGCTGGAAATGGCGCAGTTCATCATGGTGGGCTATTACATCCTGGGCGGCCCCTACGCGATGCAGATGGGGGCCAACGTGCGGATGGACCTGTTCTACGGCGAATTCACACCGCGCAAGAAGGCCTGGTTCGATTGCTTCACCGTGGCCTTCCTGCTGGTCTACCTGGGAATTCTGCTGTGGGGCGGGATCGAGTCGACGAATTATGCCTTCAAATACGGCGGTGAGCGCAGCCCCTCTGTCTGGCGCCCCTATATCTGGCCGATCAAGGTGGTGATGTGCATCGGGATCTTCCTGATGCTGCTTCAGGCGCTGAGCGAGCTGGCCAAGGATATCCTGTTCCTGAAAACCGGCGCACCGCGTCGCGACGACACCCAGCAGGAGCCCGGCGATGCCCTATGAACTGATCGCGATCCTGATGTTCTCCACCATGATGGTGATGCTGTTCACGGGGCAACGGGTGTTCGGCGCCATCGGTTTTGTCGCGGTGATCGCGGCGGTTCTGCTGTGGGGAGACAGGGGTGGCTACGACATCGGGTTTTCCGCCGCGATCAAGCTGATGCGCTGGTACCCGCTGCTGACCCTGCCGATGTTCATCTTCATGGGCTACGTGATGTCGGAGTCCAAGATTGCCGACGATCTTTACAAGATGTTCCATGTCTGGATGGGCGGGCTGTCCGGCGGGCTGGCGATCGGCACCATCGGGCTGATGGTCCTGATCTCGGCGATGAACGGGCTGTCGGTGGCGGGCATGGCCATCGGGGCCACCATCGCGCTGCCCGAACTGCTGAAACGCAATTACGACAAGATCATGGTGACCGGGGTGATCCAGGCGGGGTCGTCCCTGGGGATCCTGGTGCCGCCCTCGGTGGTGCTGGTCCTTTATGCGATGATCGCGCGGCAGCCGGTGGGGCAGCTTTGGCTGGCCGGTGCGGTGCCGGGGCTGATGATGGCCGTGCTGTTCATCATCTACATCGCGCTGCGCTGTCGGATGAACCCGGCGCTGGGCCCGGCCCTCCCGCAAGAGGAGTTGGCCCAATACACCCGTGCCGAGAAGATGCGCCTGCTGCGCGCCGGCATCCTGCCGCTGGTGATCTTCGCGGTGATGATGGTCCCTTTCGTCAAGGGCTGGACGTCGCTGGTGGAAAGCTCCGCAGTGGGGGCCTTGGCGGCCTTCCTGGCGGCGGTGCTGAAGGGGCGGATGACGCGACAGGTGTTCGAAACCTGCCTGCGCCAGACCCTGGGCATCACTTGCATGTTCATGTGGATCATCCTGGCGGCGCTGGCCTTTGGCGCGGTGTTCGACGGGCTGGGCGCGGTGAAGGCGATCGAGAATCTGTTTACCGAGCGGCTGGGCCTGAACCCCTGGGTGATCCTGATCCTGATGCAGCTGTCGTTCCTGGTGATGGGCACATTTCTGGATGATACGGCCATGCTGGTCATCGTCGCGCCACTTTACGTGCCGCTGGTGGGCGAACTTGGCTTTGACCTGGTGTGGTATGGCGTGCTCTACACGATCACCTGCCAGATCGCCTACATGACGCCGCCCTTCGGCTATAACCTGTTCCTGATGCGCGCCATGGCGCCGCCGGAAATCGGGCTGCGCGATATCTATGTCTCCATCATTCCGTTCGTCGGTGTCATGGTGGTGGCGCTGATGCTGGTGATGATCTTCCCGCAGATCGCGCTGTGGCTGCCCGACCTGATCTACAACAGATGACTTCCGAAATCGCGAACAGAGGCCGGACAAACCGGCCCGAGACCCCAACCAACAGGAGAGAGAGTAAGATGACAACCAGACGCGGATTTATCAAAGGGGCGGCCCTGGCGGCCCCCGCGGCGCTGGCCACCCCGGCCATCGTCAAGGCGCAGGACACGATCAAGTGGCGGTTCCAGACCTATGCCGGCGCGGCCCTGGGCGAACAGGTGACCAAACCGATCATCGACTATATCAACAAGGCCGCCAACGGTCAGTTGGAGATCGAATTGTTCTACGCCGACCAGATCGTCCCAACCGGGGAGCTGTTCCAGGCGTTGCAGCGCGGCACCATCGATGGCGTGCATTCCGATGACGATTCCATGGCTTCCCCCACGCCGCTGCGCATGTTCGGCGGCTATTTCCCCTTTGCGACCAAGCATATCCTGGACGTGCCGGTGCTGTTCAACCAATACGGCCTGGCCGAGATCTGGGACGAGGAATACGCCAAGGTCGGGGTCAAATGGTTGTCGGCCGCGGGCCAGGATCCCTGTAACTTCAACACCACCAAGGAAATCAAGTCGGTCGACGATCTGGACGGGCTGAAGCTCTATACCTTCCCGACAGCCGGACGGTTCCTGTCGCAATTCGGCGTCGTACCGGTGAACATCCCCTACGAGGATGCGGAAGTCGCCGTGCAGACCGGCGAACTGGACGGCATGGCCTGGTCCGGCATCACCGAGGATTACACCGTCGGCTGGGCCAACGTCACCGACTACTTCCTGACCAACAACATCTCCGGCGCCTGGATCGGCTCCTTCTTCGTCAACCAGGAACGTTGGGCGGAACTGCCGGAGCATCTGCAATCGCTGGTCATGGCCGCGATCGAGGCCGGGCACACCTATCGCAACCAGTGGTACTGGGGCGGCGAGGCGCGCCTGCGCGCCACCGGCGACAAGTTGGCGCTGCGCACCGTTCCGGCCGATGAATGGGCTCAGGTCGAAGAGGCGGCAGTGAAATTCTGGGACGAAATCGCCGAGGAAGGCGAAGTCCACCAGAAGATCGTCGACATCTTCCGCGATTACAACCAGACCATCAATCGCGCAGGCCCGCCCTACACCAACGGGTGATCTGCCACGCAACACGAACCGGGTGGCCCGCATCGCCGGGCCATCCCCAGATTTGGCCACCACCGGGAGGGCACAATGCCGGGCAACCTGTCTCTGGACGAATTGAAGAAACTGGCCGCCAGCGGCGAGGTCGATACCGTGCTGGTCGCGTTGGTGGACATGCAGGGCCGCCTGATGGGAAAGCGGTTCCACGTCTCCAACTTCCTCGATCATTCGGTGAAGGAAACCCATTGCTGCAACTACCTGCTGGCCACCGACCTGGTGATGTCCACGCCGGAGGGGTACAAGGCCACCTCCTGGGAGCAGGGCTACGGCGATTACGTGCTGCGCCCCGACCTGTCGACCCTGCGCCGGGTGCCCTGGCTGGAGGGCACGGTGCTGGTGCTGGGCGACGTGCTGGACCACCACACCCACGCGCCGGTGCCCCATTCCCCGCGCCAGATGCTGCAAGGTCAGATCGCCCGGCTGGCGGCGATGGGCTACCAGGCGATGATGGCGACGGAGCTGGAATTCTTCGTTTTCGAGAAGGATTATCGCAGTCTTCAGAAGGAAGGGTATCGCAACCTCGTCACGCTGAATGGCCATAACGAGGATTACAACCTCTTCCAGACCACCAAGGAAGAGCCCTTTCTCCGGCCGTTGCGCAACCACCTGATCGGTGCCGGCATTCCGGTGGAAAACACCAAGGGCGAGGCAGAGCTGGGCCAGCAGGAGCTGAACATCCGCTATGCCGAGGCTCTCGATTGCGCCGATCACCACACGATCGCCAAGCATGCGACCAAGGAAATCGCCTGGGCCCAAGGGGTTGCGGCAAGTTTCCTGCCCAAGTGGTCATCCTCCATGGTGGGGTCTTCCTCGCATGTGCACATGTCGCTGTGGCAGGATGGCGAAGCGGCGTTCTTCGACGCTTCCGACGATCTGGGCATGTCGCAGGTGATGAAGCACTTTACCGCCGGGATCATCAAATATGCCCGCGATTACACCGTGTTCCTCGCGCCTTACGTGAATTCCTACAAGCGTTTCGCCAAAGGCACCTTTGCCCCCACACGCATGGTGTGGTCGGTGGACAACCGCACAGCCGCCTTTCGCCTGTGCGGAGACGGGACCAGGGGCGTGCGCATCGAATGCCGCATCGGCGGATCCGACATGAACCCCTACCTGGCGCAGGCCGCGCTGCTGGCCGCCGGTATCAAGGGGATCGAGGATCAGCTTGACCTTCAGCCTGCCACCCGGGGTGACGCCTACGAAACCGCCGACACGCCCGAAATTCCCGGCACCCTGCGGGAGGCGACGCAGACCCTGACAACCTCCGCCATGCTGCGGCAGGCTTTCGGGGAGGAGGTGATCGACCATTACACCCGCGCCGCCACCTGGGAGCAGGAGGAGTTTGACAAGGCCGTCACGGATTGGGAGATCGCCCGCGGGTTCGAACAGGCCTGACCCGCACCGGTTCCGCCCGCCAGGCCCGATGCCTGGCGCCGGGGTGTGGCGCCTGAGGGCCCGCGCTTGCCCGGTAAACCCGCGCTGCCGGGCTGGGCCAGGGCGGCGCGGGAAATCTGCGCATTCGGCGGTGGCCGCACCCCTTGGCGCATTCCCCCCTTGTCGCGTGCGGCACCGTTGCCGGCCGCGCGGCAGGACCGGCGGGGCCTTCCGGCGGGGGGTGCGCAACCCTCTGGACAGGGGGGCGCGCCAATGACATCTGCCTGGTCGCGGCCCGCACCGCGTCAGGCTTGATCCGCCAGGGAACGCCCGCCGCGACGTTCCCGTTCCGAGTTGACCCGGGCGCCGCCCGGACAGGTACCGAAGGCACAGACATGACCAGGACACTCAATTGCATTTCTCCCATCGACGGGTCGATTTTTGCCAGCCGGCCCGTACTGCCCCTGGAAGAGTCCCGCGCCGCCGTGGCCAGCGCGCGCGCGGCCCAGGCGGCATGGGCCGCGCGCCCGCTTGCTGAGCGGATCGATCTGGTCCGACAAGGTATCGCCGCCGTTGGTGCAATGAATGACGATATCGTGCCGGAACTTGCCCGCATGATGGGCCGGCCTGTTCGTTACGGCGGGGAATTCGGCGGGTTCAACGAGCGCGGCAGCCATATGGCGGACATCGCCGCCGACGCGCTTGCCGATATCGTGGTGGGCGAAGACGAGTCATTCCGCCGCTATATCCGTCGGGTACCCTGGGGTGTGGTCTACGTGGTGGCGCCATGGAATTATCCTTATATGACAGCGATCAACACCGTTGCGCCGGCACTGATCGCTGGAAATGCCGTGATGCTCAAACATGCCACGCAAACCTTGCTGGTTGGTGAACGACTGGCCGAAGCCTTCCATTCTGTCGGAATTCCCGAAGATATTTTTCAGAACATTTTTCTGGATCACGAGACCTCCGACAGGTTGATTCAGGAAAAGTCGTTCGATTTCATAAACTTCACGGGATCCGTCGGGGGCGGTCAGGCGATGGAGCGTGCGGCGGCCGGCACTTTTGTTCCGGTTTCCACCGAATTGGGCGGCAAGGATCCGGGCTATGTCATGGAAGACGCCGATATCGACGCGGCAGTGGCCACGCTGATGGACGGGGCGCTGTTCAACTCCGGGCAATGCTGCTGCGGCATCGAACGTATCTACGTGCAGCAAAGCCGGTTTGACGAATTCCTGGAAAAGGCCATCGCCTTTGCCAATGATCTGAAACTCGGCAACCCGCTGGACCCTGACACCAGCATGGGTCCGATGGCGCATGCGCGTTTCGCAAAAGTGGTGCGCGATCAAATAGATGCTGCCGTGGCCGCCGGTGCCACGGCGCATATTCCCATTGATCCCGCCGATGATGGCGGGGCCTATCTGGGCCCGCAGATTCTGACCGGCGTCACCCATGAGATGGAGGTGATGCGCGAGGAGAGCTTTGGCCCCGTCGTCGGCATCATGCCTGTGAAGGATGACGACGAAGCCCTGCGCCTGATGAATGACAGCCGCTTCGGACTGACCGCCTCTCTCTGGACACGGGACGTGGACCGCGCAGCCACGATCGGGGACCGGATCGAGACCGGCACCGTCTTTCTCAACCGCGCCGATTATCTGGATCCGGGGCTATGCTGGACCGGGTGCAAGGATACCGGGCGCGGCGGTGGCCTGTCGGTGATCGGCTACCATAACCTGACCCGTCCGAAATCCTACCATCTGAAAAAGGTGACGTCATGAGCCCGACCGCAAACTGGTCCTATCCCACTGCCATCCGCTTTGGTGCCGGGCGGATTTCCGAATTGCCGGAGGCCTGCATCGCCGCCGGTATCACGCGGCCGCTATTGGTCACCGATCGGGGCCTGGCACCGATGGAGATCACGACCCGCGCGCTGGACATCCTGGACGCGGCCGGGCTGGGCCGGGGATTGTTCGCGGAAGTTGACCCCAATCCGTCCGAAATCAACTTGGAAGCGGGGCTGAAAGTCTACCGCGAGGGGGGGCACGACGGGGTCATCGCCTTTGGGGGCGGTTCTGGCCTGGACTTGGGCAAGATGGTTGCCTTCATGTCCGGCCAGTCGCGCCCGGTCTGGGATTTCGAGGATATCGGAGATTGGTGGACCCGTGCCGACCCGATGGGCATCGCACCGATCATTGCCGTGCCGACCACGGCCGGGACCGGATCCGAGGTCGGGCGGGCCAGCGTTATCACCAATTCGCAAACCCATGTAAAGAAAATCATCTTTCATCCCAAGGTTTTGCCCGAAGTCGTGATCTGCGATCCCGAGCTGACGGTGGGAATGCCGCGCCACATTACCGCCGGCACCGGGCTGGATGCTTTTGCCCATTGCGTGGAGGCGTTTTCCAGCCCGCATTACCACCCGATGAGCCAGGGGATCGCTCTCGAAGGGATGCGCCTCGTGATCGAAAACCTGCCGCGCGCCTATGCGGACGGCACCGACATCACCGCGCGCGCCAACATGATGTCAGCCGCGGCAATGGGGGCCACGGCCTTTCAGAAGGGCCTGGGTGCCATTCACGCGATGAGCCATCCCATCGGCGCGGTCTACGGGACACATCATGGCACCACGAATGCTGTCTGCATGCCTGCGGTGCTGGATCTTAACGCGGACCTGATCCGCGACCGGTTCGATCGTGCCTCCGGCTACCTGGGGATCGCAGGTGGATATGACGGGTTCCGCAGTTTTGTTCAGCAGTTCAATGATGATCTGGGTATTCCCCGAAAATTGTCCGACTTGGGTGTGGGGTCGGACCGGATAGAGGAATTGGTTGCCATGGCGCTTGAGGATCCTTCCTGTGGCGGTAACCCGGTAGAGTTGACCGCCACCAACCTCAAGGCGCTGTTCCTCGCGACGATCTGATCCTGTGCTGTTCCGATCCGGGCGTCCCTGTCAGGGATGCCCGGGCATTCTGCTTTGGCGGACAGGAAGGGTCATGCGTTCCGCCCGGCCGCGCGGCCGGAGAAGATACACCCGCCCAGGAACGTCCCCTCCAGCGCGTTGTATCCGTGATAGCCGCCCCCGCCGAAACCGGCAGCTTCGCCGCAGGCAAAGAGGCCGGGGATCGGCGCGCTGTCCTGGCCTATGACCTGCGATTTCAGATCTGCCTCGATCCCGCCGAGGGTCTTGCGGGTCAGGATGTGCAGACGCACGGCGATCAGCGGTCCGGCCTTGGGGTCTAGAAGGCGATGCGGTTTGGCGGTGCGCATCAGCTTGTCCCCAAGATAGGCGCGAGCCTGTCGCAAGGCGATGATTTGCGCGTCCTTGGCAAAGGGATTGGTCAATTCCCGGTCGCGCGCCTCCACCTGGTGGCGGAGATCCGCAGGGTCGATCGGGTGATCACCCAGGGTGGACATGCCTTGAGCCAGGGTCTCCAGATCCTTGGCTACGACGAAGTCCTCTCCTTTCTCCTTGAATGCCTCAACAGGCGGGGTAGCACCTTGCCCCAAGCGGCTTTTGAGGAGCAATTTCCAATCCTTCCCGGTCAGGTCCGGGTTCTGTTCCGAGCCGGACAGAGCGAATTCCTTCTCGATGATCTTCTGGGTCGTGACGAACCAGGAATGTCGATGCCCTGCCTGACACAGATATTTCAACGTGCCCAGGCTATCGAAGCCGGGCAGACAGGGGGCGGGCAGGCGATTGCCTTCCGCATCCAGCCAGAGCGACGAAGGCCCCGGCAAAATCCGGATTCCGTGACGCGGCCAGATCGGGTCCCAATTCTTGATCCCCTCGACGTAGTGCCACATCCGGTCCTCGTTGATGACCCGCGCCCCGGCGCGGGCGGAGTGGCCAATCATCAGCCCGTCCACATGAGCGGGGACACCGCAGACCATCTGATCCGGGGCAGGGCCCAGCCGCTCCGTTGGCCAGACGCGCCGCACCTCCGCCTCGTTCGCGCCAATGCCGCCGGAGGCGACGATGACGCTCTCGGCCGCGATTTCGAAGGCCCCGGTGACCTCGCGGTTGGTCGGGGCGCCACGGGGGGCGGTGTCCTCCGCCAGAACATCGCCTTGAACGCCGGTGACGGCTGTTGTGCCCCCCAGCAACCCGTTCACCCGATGACGGAACCGCAGATCTATCCGGCCTTCCTGCTCTGCCGCCAGCACACGGTTGACGAAGGGCTCCAGCACACCCGGTCCTGTACCCCAGGTCAGGTGAAACCGCGGTACCGAATTGCCATGGCCGGTGGCCAGCCCGCCGCCACGTTCGGCCCAGCCCACGACGGGGAACCAGCGCATTCCCATCCTGTACAACCAGGACCGCATTTCCCCGGCGGCGAAGTCCAGGTAGGCATCGGCCCAGGCCCGAGGCCAATGATCCTCTGCCCGGTCGAATCCGGCGGATCCCATCCAATCCTGCCGCGCCAGTTCACGGCTGTCCCGTATGCGGAACCGGCGTTGTTCCGGTGTGTCGATCATGAACAGCCCGCCCAGGGACCAGAAGGCCTGACCGCCGAGATTCTGCCGCGGCTCCTGGTCCAGAAGGGTGACGCGCCGCCCCCGGTCCAGCAATTCGCATGCCGCCACCAGCCCGGCCAGCCCGCCGCCGATGACGATGACATCTGTCGTGTCGCCCATGATCGTCTCCTCACCTCTATTGCAGGAAAGTCTGACCAAAACATTTACACATGCCAGAAATTTCCCCCCCGACGTTGCGTGAGACTCCCCAAGGTACCGACCTTTTTGTTAGATATGCTCAATCAAATTGACAGAACTTGATCGGAATTCTCCATGATGGACAAGCTGGAGATGTTTCTCGCCGTTGCCAAAGAGGGGCATTTCGGCCGCGCAGCCACCACGCTGGGCATCACGCAGCCAACGCTTTCGGCCGGGATCAAGCAGTTGGAAGAACAGCTTGGCGTGCAACTGATCTTTCGCGGGTCACGGTATGGTGGGCTGACCCCCGAGGGGCAAAGCGCCTTGACCTGGGCGCGGCGGATTGTCGGGGACACACGCCAATTGCGCGAGGAAATGCGCTTCAAGCGGCACGGGTTGGCGGGGCAGTTGCGCATCGCGGTGATCCCCACGGCACTGACCTGGGCGGCGCGGCTGTCGTCCGAATTCAGCACGAAACATCCCAATGTGCGATTCACGATTCTGTCGCGCACCTCCAGCGAGATCCTGTCGCTGATCGAAAATCTCGACGTTGATGCGGGGCTCTCCTACCTCGACAATGAACCGATGGGCCGGTTGAGCAGCGAGGCGCTGTACGAGGAACGCTACATGTTGGTGTGCGGACATGATTCGGACCTGGCCGGGCGGGCGTCAGTCGGATGGTCCGACCTGGACGGCAGACGGCTCTGTCTCCTGACCCCGGATATGCAGAACCGGCGCATCATCAACAAGAATTTTGCGGATTTCGGCGTCACGCCCGAAGCGCGGATCGAAAGCAATTCGACCGTGGTCCTGGTGGCGAATGTGCTGGCGGGGGGCTGGGTGACGGTGCTGCCAGCCGATCTGGCGGAATTTCTGTGTCTTGGTAAGTCTTTGAAAATCATACCATTGGACGGCGATGTTAAAGCGAATCGTGTTGGTTTGATCGCCCCGTGGCGGGAACCGCACACACCAGTTCTGAGCGCGCTGCTGGCCGAAGCGCGACGGTTGTCCTCCGTGGCCGATAGAAATTAACGATCAAGCAACGAATATACGATATTGATTCCCGATGTTGGCGGCTGTGATCTGTGCGCGGATCAGGGAAAGGCCAGCCATGACGCAGACCCCGCCAGCGCCCTCGAGGACTGAAATAGATGCCTTGATCGCCGGGCATCTCCATCTGAAAGGGCCGTTGCTGCCGATTTTGCATGCGATGCAGACGGCATTCGGCCACGTGCCAGAGGCGGCTTTCCAGCCGTTGGCCGATGCGTTGAACGTCACACGGGCAGAGGTGCATGGCGTGGTCAGTTTCTATCACGACTTCCGCCTTGTGCCGGCGGGGCGTCACGTGATCCGGATTTGCCGTGCCGAAGCGTGTCAGAGCATGGGCGGCGCGGATCTGGCGGCGGAGACCCTGGCCAAGCTGGGGGTGGAATGGCACGGCACGACGCCGGATGGCCGCATCACGGTGGAGCCGGTCTATTGTCTGGGCCTGTGCGCCTGTGCGCCCGCGGTAATGGTGGGTGACCGCCCGCAAGGGCGCGTTGATACCGCTCGCATGGATGCCCTTCTGGCGGAGGCGCGGGCATGAGCGGGCAAAGGACGATCCGGATCTACGTGCCCCGCGATTCCGCAGCGCGGGCTCTGGGCGCGGATGCCGTCGCGGCGGAGTTCGCCAGCCAGGCTGCGCGGCGCGGTCTGCCGGTGGAGATCGTCCGGAACGGCAGTCGCGGCATGATCTGGCTGGAACCTTTGGTGGAGCTGGACCGGGGCGCGGGCCGGCACGGGTTCGGTGCGGTGACGCCGGATGATGTGACGGCGATCCTTGATGGCACGGCGGGGGGGCTGGGGCTGGTAGAAGACCTGCCTTTTCTGAAGCGCCAAACGCGGCTGACCTTTGCCCGTTGCGGCGTGATTGATCCGCTGAACCTTGCGGAATACGAAGCGCTTGGCGGGCTGACCGGGTTGCGCCGCGCGTTGGAAATGGCTCCGGCGGCGGTGGTGGAGGAGGTCACTACCTCAGGTCTGCGCGGACGCGGCGGCGCAGGATTTCCGACCGGGGTGAAATGGCAGACTGTTCTGAATGCGCAGGCGGAACAGAAATATATCGTCTGCAACGCCGATGAGGGCGACAGCGGCACCTTTGCCGACCGGATGTTGATGGAGGGCGACCCCTTCTGCCTGATCGAGGGGATGGTCATCGCCGGGCTGGCCGTGGGCGCCACCCATGGGTTCATCTACATCCGCTCTGAATATCCTGACGCCATCGGGACCATGCAGGCCGCGATCGATGTGGCGCGGGCAGGCGGAATGTTGGGCGCGGGGGTGCTGGGCCATGAACGCCGGTTCGACATGGAGGTCCGGGTGGGGGCGGGCGCCTATGTCTGCGGGGAGGAGACATCGCTGCTCAATTCCCTGGAGGGCAAGCGCGGTGTGGTGCGGGCCAAGCCGCCGCTGCCCGCCTTGCAAGGCGCTTTCGGGATGCCGACGGTGGTCAACAACGTGATCTCCCTGGCCTCGGTCCCGGTGATCCTGGCGAAGGGCGCGGCGTATTACGCCAGCTTTGGCCTGGGCCGGTCGCGCGGGACGATCCCGGTTCAGATCGCGGGTAACGTGAAATACGGCGGCCTGTTCGAGGCAGGGTTCGGCATGACCCTGGGCACCCTGGTGGAAGAGATCGGCGGTGGCACGGCCAGCGGACGGCCGGTGAAGGCGGTGCAGGTGGGCGGACCGCTGGGCGCCTATTTCAGCCCGGAGCTGTTCGAGACGCCGTTTGGATACGAGGAATTCGACGGGCAGGGCGGGCTGATCGGCCATGCCGGTCTGGTCGTTTTCGACGACAGCGCGGACATGCGGGGGCTGGCGCGGTTCGCCATGGAATTCTGCGCGGTCGAAAGTTGTGGCAAATGCACCCCTTGCCGGATCGGTGCGGTGCGCGGGGTGGAGACGATCGACCGCATTGCCCAGGGGGACGGTGCGGCGGTGGAGCTGTTGACCGACCTTTGCGAGACGATGCGCGACGGGTCGCTCTGCGCCTTGGGCGGGTTCACGCCCTATCCGGTGCTGTCGGCGCTGCGCCTTTTCCCCGAAGAGTTCGGCCCTGTACGGCAGGCCGCGGAATGAACCGCAACCCCACCATCATGGAGGCACCGCGATGAAGGATTTCGTGATCCCCTGGGACAGCCGCGACATGGGCACCCCTGCCGCCGACGGCGCGCCCGTCACGCTTACCATCGACGGTATGGCGGTGACGGTGCCGGCGGGCACATCCGTCATGCGCGCGGCGGCGGAGGCGGGGATTTCCGTCCCAAAGCTGTGCGCCACGGACAATGTGGACGCCTTCGGCTCCTGCCGGCTCTGTGTGGTGGAAATCGCCGGGCGTCGGGGCACCCCGGCCTCCTGCACCACGCCGGTAGCGGAGGGGATGGAGGTCAGTACCGTCTCGCAAAAGGTGCGCAAGATCCGGCGCGGGGTGATGGAGCTTTATATCTCCGACCACCCGCTGGATTGCCTGACCTGCGCGGCCAACGGGGATTGCGAATTGCAGGACATGGCCGGCGCGGTCGGGCTGCGCGACGTGCGCTATATGCCCGGTGACAACCATTTCGACCCGACCGGCACCGGCGCGCTGTCTATGGCCGACGCCAGATTGCGCGGCGGCGGGGACAATCACCGCTATATCCCCAAGGACGAGAGCAACCCCTATTTTACCTATGATCCTTCGAAATGCATCGTCTGTTCGCGCTGCGTCCGCGCCTGTGAGGAAGTGCAGGGTACCTTTGCCCTGACGATCGAGGGGCGCGGGTTCGACAGTCGCGTCTCCGCCGGGGCGGCGGGGGACGATTTCCTGTCGTCGGATTGCGTCAGCTGCGGCGCCTGCGTGCAGGCCTGCCCGACCGCGACCTTGCAGGAGAAATCCGTGATCGAGAAGGGCACGCCCGATCGTGCCGTCGTGACCACCTGCGCCTATTGCGGGGTCGGCTGCTCCTTCAAGGCGGAAATGCAGGGGGATGAGCTGGTTCGCATGGTTCCTTGGAAGGACGGCAAGGCCAATCGCGGCCATTCCTGCGTCAAGGGGCGCTTCGCCTATGGCTATGCCAATCACGCTGACCGCATCCTGAACCCCATGATCCGCGAGCGGGTCGAAGACCCCTGGCGGGAGGTCAGCTGGCAGGAGGCGCTGACTTTCGCCGCCGACAAGATGCGCGGCATCCAGCAGGTGCATGGGGCAAAATCCATCGGGGTCATCACCTCCAGCCGCTGCACCAACGAAGAGACGTTCCTGGTGCAGAAACTGGCCCGCGCCGTCTTTGGCAACAACAACACCGACACCTGCGCGCGGGTCTGCCATTCGCCCACGGGTTACGGGTTGGGGCAGGCGTTCGGCACCTCTGCCGGAACGCAGGATTTCGATTCCGTGGAGCAGAGCGACGTTGTCATCGTCATCGGCGCCAATCCGACGGACGGGCATCCGGTCTTTGCCTCGCGGCTGAAGAAACGGCTGCGCGCCGGGGCGAAGCTGATCGTGATCGACCCGCGCCGGATCGACCTGGTGAAATCCGCCCATGTCACGGCGGCGCATCACCTGCCGCTGCGGCCGGGCACCAATGTGGCCGTCGTCACGGCGCTGGCCCATGTCATCGTGACCGAGGGGCTGATGGATGAAGATTTCATCAGAACCCGTTGTGACTGGGAGGAATTCCAGGAATATGCGGCCTTTGTCTCGAACGTGCGGCACGCCCCGGAATCCACTGCGCTGTTGACCGGTGTGCCGGCGCAGGAACTGCGCGCGGCGGCCCGGCTGTTTGCCCGTGGCGGCAACGGAGCGATCTATTACGGGCTGGGTGTGACGGAACATTCCCAAGGTTCGACCACCGTCATGGCAATTGCCAACCTGGCGATGCTGACCGGCAATATCGGCAGGCCCGGCGTTGGCGTGAACCCGCTGCGCGGCCAGAACAACGTGCAGGGCAGTTGCGACATGGGGTCGTTCCCGCATGAACTGCCGGGCTATCGCCATGTGAAGAACCAGGAGGTGCGGGAGATCTTCGAACGCGCCTGGGGCGTGGAGATTGATCCCGAACCGGGGCTGCGCATTCCCAACATGCTGGACGCCGCCGTCGACGGCACATTCCGGGGTCTGTATTGCCAGGGCGAGGATATCCTGCAATCCGACCCGGACACCCGCCATGTCGCCGCCGGATTGGCGGCGATGGATTGCGTGATCGTGCATGACCTGTTCCTGAACGAGACGGCGAATTACGCCCATGTCTTCCTGCCCGGATCGACATTTCTGGAGAAGGACGGCACCTTTACCAATGCGGAACGGCGGATCAACCGTGTGCGCCGGGTGATGGCGCCGCGCAACGGCTATGCCGATTGGGAGGTGACGCAGCTCCTGGCCAATGCGATGGGCGCGGCGTGGGATTACGCGCATCCCTCGCAGATCATGGCGGAGATCGCGGCCACGACGCCCAGCTTTGCCAATGTCACCTATGACTTGCTGGAGGAACACGGATCCGTCCAGTGGCCCTGCAACGACGCCGCGCCGGAGGGCACGCCACTGATGCATGTCGACGGCTTCGTGCGAGGCCGGGGGCGGTTCATCATCACGGAATACGTGGCCACCGACGAACGCACCGGCCCGCGCTTTCCGCTGCTTTTGACCACCGGCCGCACGCTAAGCCAATACAACGTGGGCGCCCAGACCCGGCGCACCGAAAATACCGTCTGGCATCAGGAAGATGTGTTGGAAATTCACCCCCATGACGCCGAAAATCGCGGGCTGAAAAGCGGCGATTGGGTCAGGCTGGCCTCCCGCTCCGGTGAGACGACGCTGCGCGCAGAGGTGACCGACCGGGTGTCGCCCGGCGTGGTCTACACCACCTTTCACCACCCCGACACGCAGGCCAATGTGGTGACGACGGATTATTCCGACTGGGCTACAAACTGCCCGGAATACAAGGTCACGGCGGTACAGGTCGGGGCCTCCAACGGGCCTACCGACTGGCAGGAGGATTACGCCGCCCAAGCCGCACGCGCCCGCCAGATCCTGCCCGCGGCCGAGTAGCATGGCGCAATCGCCCGCTCAATCTCGCTCCGGTCAGGCACATCGGGGCGGGCGGGTGCAGGCCCTGCGCCGCGCCCTGCCGGAGGAAACGCCGGTGGCCCTGTGTTTCGACGGCACGACCCTGGCGGTGATGATGGCCAGCCCGTCCGACATCTCGGATTTCGCTCATGGTTTCGCCCTGGGCGAAGGGGTCATCACCAGTCTGGACCAGGTGTCGGGTTTCGAGGCCGTCGCCCATGACACCGGAATCGAAGCGCGGTTCTGGCTGTCCTCCGATCGCGGCGCGGCGCTGGCTGCGCGGCGGCGGGCGATGATGGGACCGGTGGGCTGCGGCCTGTGCGGTATCGATTCGCTGGCGGCGGCGCTGCGCGACCTGCCGCGCGTGACAGCGCCGGCGGGCTATCTGGCAGCGGCGGATGTGGCCGGGGCCAGCGAAGCGTTGCGCGCCTTGCAGCCGCTGCACGACAAGACCCGCGCCGTTCATGCCGCCGGTTTTCTTCTTCCCGGTCAAGGGGTTGTCCTGGCACGTGAAGATGTCGGCCGGCATAACGCGCTGGACAAGTTGATCGGCGCCATGGCCCGCCAGGGGATCGCCCCCGAAGGCGGCGCCGTGGTCATGACCTCCCGCATCTCGGTGGAGCTGGTGCAGAAATGTGCCCTCGCCGGCATTGCCTGCCTGATCGCCGTCTCCGCCCCCACCGCCCTTGCGCTGCGCATGGCCGAGACGGCGGGGATCACCATCGCGGCCTTTGCCCGTGACGACAGCTTTGAACTCTTTTCCCACCCTGACCGCATCTCCGACGAGGCTCCGCATGTCGCCTGACAAGATGGTCCGCATGGCCAACCAGATCGCCACCTTTTTCCTGACCCAGCCGGGGCAGGACCAGCCGGAGCGTATCGCAGATCACCTGCGCGATTTCTGGGAGCCGCGGATGCGGGCCCAGTTGCAGGCCCATGTCGCGACCGGGGGCGCCGGGCTGGATCCCGCCGTGCGCGCCGCTGTCCGTCTGCTGTAACCGGCCGCCCGCCCGGATCGGCAAACGCCCGCATCTGACGCGGCTGTGAGGGGCAGCCGCGACCTCCATGCTTGGCAATTGCCGCGCCGCGCCCTATTGCTGGGCCAAACCCAAGGAGAGACATATGGCCGAGATCAAGGACCCCGAAAACACCATCCTGATGCAGCTGGAAGGCGGCACCGTCACGATCGAGCTTCTGCCCGACGTCGCGCCCGAACATTCCGCCCGGATGAAGGAACTGGCCCGCGCCGGCGCCTATGACAACGTGGCCTTTCACCGCGTGATCGACGGTTTCATGGCGCAGACCGGCGACGTGAAGCACGGCAATATGGAAGCCGATTTCGACCTGCGCATGGCGGGCACCGGCGGCTCCGACCTGCCGAACCTGCCGGCCGAATTCTCCAAGCTGCCGCATGATCGGGGCACCCTGGGGGCGGCCCGGTCGCAGAACCCGAATTCGGCCAACAGCCAGTTCTTCATCAATTTCGGCGACAACCATTTCCTGAACGGCCAATATACCGTCTACGGTCGGGTGATCGAGGGCATGGAACATGTCGACGCCATCACCCGTGGCGAGCCGCCCGCAAGCCCCGATCGCATGATCAGCGTCAAGGTGGCCGCCGATGCGTAACCTGGCACTGGCCACGGTCCTGGCGGGGGCGCTGGCCGCCCCGGCCCTGGCCACCGGCCTGGATATCGAGATCGCGGGCGAGGCCAATGGCACGATCCACGTCGACCTGTTCGAAGACGTGGCCCCCGGCCATGTAGAGCGGATCACCACGCTGGCCGAACGTGGCGATTACGACGGCGTCTGGTTTCATCGCGTGATCGACGGCTTCATGGCCCAGACAGGCGATGTGCAATTCGCCCGCGAAGGCGGCGACATGCGGCGCGCCGGGATGGGGGGATCGGATCTGCCCGACCTCAAGGCCGAGTTCTCCGACCGGGATTTCGGGCGCGGCGTTCTGGGCATGGCCCGCTCGCAAAGCCCCGACAGCGCGAATTCACAGTTCTTCATCATGTTCGCCCCGGCCTCGCATCTGAACGGCGCCTACACCGTCATTGGTGAAGTGACCGAAGGCATGGACATCGTCGATGCGATCAAGCGCGGCGAGGGCGCTAACGGTGCCGTTATCGGCGCGCCGGACCGCATGGTCTCCGTTACCGTGACGGAGTGATCGCCGTTTGAGGGTTCGCGGCGCACCGGCCTTTCGGTGCGTCGCCGATTGTCCTGCGCCATGGCAGCACCGACCTATAGCAGCGACACGCTGATCAGGCCGAAGATCCGTCGCAGGCTGTCATGACGCCTGACGTTCATGCGCCGCGGTCCAGCAGATTGTCGATCTCCGCCCCGGAGATGGAATGTTTCAACAAGGAAAACGCCCCGTCTTCCAGGATCTCCGCCGCCGCATCCAGCAGCGCGCGCTGCGTTACCCGTGCCAGCGCCGACCCCAGAGAGATCCGCGCCGCACCGATCCGGGCGAAATCTTCCCGCGTGTAGCTGGCATAGGAACCGGCCGCCAGGACGTTGACCGGCAACCGCGTGGCGGCACAGATCGCGGTCAGATCCTCGAACGCGGGTGGCAAAGGTGCATAGAGGCAATCAGCGCCGGCGGCCTCGTAGCCGGCAAGACGGGCCTGTGCCTCCGCCAGGTCATAGGCGCCAGTCATCATGCCGTCGGCCCGCGCCACCAGGACAAAATCGCGGGGCAGGGCGCGGGCGGCGCTGGCGGCGGCGCGGATCCGTTCGATCGCCAGATCACGATCATAGGCGCCGGTCCCGGGCAGGTCCGTATCCTCCAGGCTGATCCCCGCCAACCCGGCCTCGGCCGCCAGGCGCACGGTCTCGGCGCAGGTGTCCGGGGACGGGCCATAACCGTTCTCGAAATCTCCTGAGACGGGCAGCGGCGTGGCCGCGACCAATGCTTGCGCATTGGCCAGGGCCTCGTCTCGGGTCAGGGTGCCATCGGCCTTGCCCAGGGTAAAGGCCGCGGCCGCCGAGGACGTCCCGATCGCCTGCGCGCCCATTGCCGCCAACATCCGGGCCGACCCGGCGTCCCAGGCATTGGCCAGGATAAATGGCGTGCCGGGGCGGTGCAGCGTACGAAATGCGGGGCCGGGATCATGCATGAGGGTCTCCTCTCGGTTGCCCGGAGGGTCCGGTGTTTACGCCAGTGAGGCAAGGGGTTTCTGTTCACCTTCTGCCCGGTCGCCGCATGGCGCCGGCGCTTTCGCCGCAGGCCGGGGCCGGGGCACATGGCAGGCCGCCTAGCGCTTGGGCAATGTGGCCTGAACCTTCTTCGTCAGCGCGGCACGAATGATGTCGTAAGAGATTTCCAGCCGCGCCCGGATCAGTTCCTGCGGCGCGGACCAGGGCAATTGCACCCAGCTGCGATGCAAATAGGGCGCGCGCCGCGCCTCGCCGCTCTCGATCATCATGGCGGCGAACTCGGGATCCGAGGTCTTGACCGAAACGCCATCGTCGCGCCCGCCCACGATGGCAAACATCTTGCCACCCACTTTCCAGACATCGTGATCGGGTCCAAACGAGTGGGTCAGTTCGACCCCCGGCAGGGGCGCACAGATCTGGCGGACAATATCGCGGCTCATCGCGTGATCCTGCGCGGGCTGCGGGTGGAAAACAAGTCTTGGCAGCCCGGCCGCGCAACGCTATGCAAGGGCCATGGCGACGACGCGCAACATTATCTGCTGCATCATTCCCTGCTGAGACAACTCCGCGGGCCGCTTCTTCGTTACCTTTCCAGACGATCTTGCCAAGCCGCCCGCGGGCCGACCCGCGAAGGATAGCATCATGGCCCGCATCAGGCTGACCAACACGAAGACCCGGACGAAGGAAGATTTCGCCGCTATCGACCCCCGGAACGTGCGCATGTATGTCTGCGGGCCCACGGTGTACGACCGCGCGCATCTGGGCAACGCCCGTCCGGTGGTGGTGTTCGACACGCTCTACCGCCTGCTGCGCCATGTCTACGGTGCGGGACATGTGACATATGTCCGCAATTTCACCGACGTCGATGACAAGATCAACGCCCGCGCCGCCCGCGACGGGCGCGACATCAGCGCCATCACGGACGAGACAATCGCCTGGTACCACGAGGATATGGCAGCCCTCGGCGCCCTGCGGCCCGATCACGAACCCCGCGCCACCGCTCATATCCCGCAGATGATCGCCCTGTGCGAAACGTTGATCGCGCGCGGTCATGCCTATGCGGCGGAGGGGCACGTATTGTTCCGGGTCCGATCCTACCCCGGCTACGGCGCCCTGTCGGGCCGGTCGGTGGATGACATGATCGCCGGCGCCCGGGTGGAGGTCGCACCTTACAAGGAAGATCCTATGGATTTCGTCCTGTGGAAACCTTCCACCCAGGCGCAACCGGGATGGCCCAGCCCCTGGGGCCGGGGGCGCCCGGGGTGGCATATCGAATGCTCCGCCATGGCGCGGGAATTGCTGGGCGACACATTCGATATTCACGGCGGGGGGATCGATTTGCAGTTCCCCCACCATGAGAACGAGATTGCGCAAAGCTGCTGCGCCCATCCCGAAGGCGATTTCGCCCGCTTCTGGATGCATAACGAGATGTTGCAGGTGGAAGGGAAGAAGATGTCCAAATCCCTGGGCAATTTCTTCACTGTCCGGGATCTTCTGGACCAGGGCGTCCCGGGGGAGGTGATCCGCATGGTGTTCATGGGTACCCATTACACCCGACCCATGGACTGGACGGAGAAGAAGCGCGCAGAAGCCGAGGCCACCCTGCGCAGCTGGCGCGACCTGGTCGCGGGGCACACCCCCGGCGCCCCCGATGCCGAGGTCGTCGCGGCGCTGAGCGACGATCTGAATACTGCCGGGGCCATCGCGCGCCTGCATCAGCTGGCCCGGACCGATCCGCCCGCGCTTCTCGCCTCTGCCCGGATGATGGGGCTGCTGGCCGAAGGGCTGGGCGACTGGGCGCAGGCCCCGGATGTTGATCTGTCGGCGCTGGAGGGGCGGTTGCTTGCCGCGCGCCGAACTGCCATGGAAACCAAGGACTTCACCGAGGTTGACCGGTTGAAAAGCGCCTTGACCGACGCAGGTGTCGAGGTGCGGATGTCCAGGAATGGTGTGGAATTGGTCGCCGGCCCCGGGTTTGATCCCGCCGTGCTTGACGAGCTGAGCTGAGAGGGCGGGCACCGGGGCGCCGCTCCGGGAGCTGGCATATTCGAGGATAGATGAGGGGGAGGCGCGGCAATGACGGACCGGCTGTTTCTTTACGACACGACGCTGCGCGACGGGCAGCAGACGCAAGGTGTACAATTTTCCACCGCCGAAAAAATCCGTATTGCCGGAATGCTGGACGCCCTTGGTCTCGACTATATCGAGGGCGGCTGGCCGGGTGCCAACCCCACCGATAGCGCCTTTTTCGACGCCGCGCCGCAGACACGCGCCACCATGGCGGCCTTTGGCATGACCAAGCGCACGGGCATCAGCGCGGAAAATGATGATGTCCTGGCCGCAGTTTTGAACGCGAACACCCCCGCGGTCTGCCTGGTCGGCAAGACCCATGATTTTCATGTAGAGCGGGCTTTGGGCATTACGTTGGCGGAAAACCGGGAGAATATCCACCGCTCGGTCGCGCATCTCGTGGCTCAAGGACGCGAAGCGCTGTTCGATGCGGAACATTTCTTTGACGGTTGGAAAGCGAACCGGGACTATGCCCTGAGCTGTCTGCATGCCGCGCTGGAGGGAGATGCCCGCTGGATCGTGCTTTGCGATACCAATGGCGGTACCTTGCCGGTTCAGATCGGTGAGATCGTGGCGGATGTGATCGCTGCCGGCGTCCCGGGCGACCGGCTGGGCATCCATACCCATAACGATACCGCCAATGCGGTTGCGGGCAGCCTGGCCGCCGTGGATGCGGGCGCGCGACAGATCCAGGGCACGCTGAACGGGCTGGGGGAGCGTTGCGGCAATGCCAACCTGGTAACCCTGATCCCGACGCTGCTGCTGAAGGAGCCTTATGCCAGCCTCTATCAGACCGGCGTCGATCGCGCTGCGTTGACCGGGTTGACCGCATTGTCGCGGCGGCTGGATGAGATCCTGAACCGTGTGCCGGTGAAGCAGGCGCCGTTTGTCGGTGCTTCGGCGTTTGCGCACAAGGCCGGGCTGCATGCTTCTGCAATTCTCAAGGACCCGTCGACCTATGAACATGTCGACCCGGCGGTAGTGGGCAACGCACGGGTGATCCCGATGTCCAACCAGGCCGGTCAATCCAATCTGCGCCGCCGCCTGTCGGATGCGGGACTGGAGGTTGCCAAGGGCGACCCGGCCCTTGCGGACATTCTGCGCCAGGTCAAGGAGCGCGAGGATCGCGGCTACACCTATGACAGTGCCCAGGCAAGCTTCGAGGTTCTGGCGCGGCAGGTGCTGGGCCGAATGCCGGATTTCTTCGAGGTCAAGCGCTATCGCGTAGCGGTTGAGAGGCGGAAGAACAAGTATGATGAGATGGTCTCCCTTTCCGAGGCGGTGGTGGTTCTGAAGGTGGACGGGGAAAAGCGGTTGTCTGTCTCCGAAAGCCTGGATGAAACCGGCTCTGATCGCGGGCCTGTCAATGCGTTGGCGACGGCCTTGGCGAAGGATCTGGGGCAATACCAGGACGCGATTGCCGATATGAGGCTCGTCGATTTCAAGGTCCGCATCACCCAGGGCGGCACGGAGGCGGTAACCCGCGTGATCATCGACAGCGAAGACGCCAGCGGCCGCCGCTGGTCCACCGTTGGCGTGTCACCCAACATTGTCGACGCCAGTTTCGAGGCGTTGTTGGACGCTGTGCGATGGAAATTGTTGCGGGAGGTGGAGCGGGCGCCGCTCCCCTGATGCCCGCGCGGCGCAGGGATGTGGCTGGCCGGTGCAACCAATGCCAGCTGACCGCTATGAATATTGCGATGGTGTTCCACATGGAGCGCATTGGTTCAGGTCCGTGGGTTCCGTTGTGCGACCAGGGTAGGCCTGAAAAGATTACCAATCTGTCAACGCGTGTCAGGTTTCCGGTTTTCGATTTTCCCTGAGCCATTAGTCTTTTGTTCAGATCCAGGTGGCATGAATGGCAGCACGGGTTGGTGACGTTGGCCGGCCGACCCCCTTGCCACACCCGGTTCCATCGGCGAGTAACCGGGGCAGTGTGGCGGACGGCTGGGGGATGACATGCTGACGAGACTTATCACCATCGCGGGGATCGCGCTGACCGTGACGGCGGTTCTGCCATTTGCGCTGATCCTGTCGCAACCGGTCCGGGCAAGCCTGCCGGAAACCGGGGGGCTGGACTTCTCCAGGCAGATCGCACGCGGGGCGGCGCCGCTTGGGGTGGAAAGGATTACGATGCGGGACGGGCTCGCTCTGCCCGTACGGCGGGTTGCCGGGCCGAACGGGGCGCCCTTGCTCGTTCTCGTGCACGGATCGGGCTGGCACGGTGGGCAATTCGATGGGCTGGCGCGACGGATGGCGGAGCATGCGAATGTCGTGGTTCCCGATCTGCGCGGGCACGGCGCTTCCGAAGGACGGTCGGGCGACGTGGACCATATCGGCCAGCTGGAGGAGGACCTGGCAGACCTGATCGCGGCAGAGGCGGCGCCCGGGCAAAAGGTCGTGCTTGCCGGGCATTCCTCCGGGGGCGGGTTGGTGGTGCGGTTCGCCGGTGGGGGTAACGCAGCGCTGATCGATGGGGCCATCCTGCTGGCCCCATTCCTCAAATACAATGCCCCCACCGCGCGGGACAACTCCGGGGGCTGGGCGCACCCTTTGACCCGCCGGATCGTCGGGCTGTCCATGCTGAACAAGGTCGGCATTCACGCCTTGGACCATCTGACGGTGATGCAATTCGCAATGCCGCAAGAGGTGCTGAAGGGGCCGCAGGGCCACTTGGCACGAACCGAATATTCCTGGCGGATGAACACATCCTATGCGCCGAGAGGGGATTACCTGTCAGATGTCGCCGCTCTGCCGCCGTTTCTCCTTGTCGCCGGGGCGCGGGACGAGGCGTTTCGCGCCGATCAATATGAGCCCGTGATGTCGGCGGCCACGCCGAACGGGCGGTATGTGCTGCTTCCGGGCGTATCGCATCTGGACGTGGTGGATGCACCCGAAACGACTCGAAAGATGGCGGAGTTTTTGGATGAACTCTGACTTCGATGACGATCTGACGGCCTGCGCCCGGCTGGTGGAACGCGGTGACCCGGATCGGTTCCGGGCGGTGATGGCGGCTCCGGTCGCGGCGCGGCGGGGATTGTTTCCGCTTTATGCGTTCAACCTGGAAGTCGCGCGCGCGCCTTGGGTCACGCAGGAGCCGATGATCGCGCAGATGCGATTGCAATGGTGGCGCGATGCCCTGGCGGAGATCGCTGCCGGTGGTCCTGTACGACGGCATGAGGTGGTCACGCCCCTAGCCCTGGTTCTGGACGGGGAGGCCGCGCATCTTCTGGACGCGCTGATCGTGGCCCGGCATCGCGATCTGGAAAAGACGATGTTCGAAGATGAGACGGCGCTTTGGTCCTATCTTGAGAACACCAGCGGCCGTCTACTGGACGTGGCCGCGCGGATCCTGGGCAGGCCGCTGCCGGCGGGTCTGGCGGCGGATGCCGGGGCGGCGTTTGGTTTGGCGCGTTGGTTTCTCGCCATTCCCGAGCTGGAGGAGGCCGGGCGCGCACCGCTTCCCGATGGACGATCGGCGGCCGTTGCCGATCTGGCAGGCCGGGGCCTGGAACGTCTCGCCAATGCGCGTCGGGTGGCGCCGGCCCTTGCAGCGGCACAACGACCGGCGCTTTATCCGCTGGCGGGGACGGGAGCGATCCTGTCGCGGGTGGCCCGGAGGCCAGGTCGTGTGGCAGCGGGGGAGGCCCGGCCGGGCCAGCTGCGCGATCGCGTGGCGTTGATGCGCATGGCGCTGACCGGCAGGTTCTGAGGGGCGCCGCACCTCGGGCAGGGCCGGGGGGCAGGCCGGGAGGACCAGGGCAGCCTGCGATCCTAGGCTGGGCGCGGGCGCATCACCAGCCAGATCAGCGCGCCACCGGCCAGCACCAGGAACGGCGCCATCGCCAGGTTCACGGCGGTCCAGCCCTCTTGCGCGGTTCCGCCCGCGCAATTCATCAACCCGCCGGAGGAGAGGGAGGCCAAGGTCACGCCGCCAAAGACGATCATGTCGTTCAAGCCCTGCATTCGCCCACGTTCATGCGCGGCATGGGCACCGGCCAGCATCGTCGTCGCCCCGATGAAACCGAAGTTCCAGCCCAGCCCCAACAGGATCAACGCGCCAAAGAAGTTCTCCAGCTGCACACCCTGCAATGCCACGGCCCCGGCACCGGCCAGGATCAGCAGGCCGGCGGCGACGACCTTCTCGACCCCGAACCGCGCGATCAGGTGGCCGGTGAAGAAGCTGGGGGCATACATTGCCAGGACGTGAAAGGTGACGACATCGGCCGCATCGCCCTTGTCGAAGCCGCAGCCGACCACGGCCAACGGCGTCGAGGTCATCACCAGGTTCATCAAGGCATAGGACACCATGGCGCAGATCACGGCGACCGCGATGCGCGGGGTTTTCAGCATCTCCCACCGAGTCCGGCCACGCGGCGCGTCTTGGGCGGGGACTGGCGGACGGGGAATGTCCAACAGAAGAAACAGAAGCGATCCCAGAACGTTGACCCCGATCACGGCCAGGTAGGTGCCGAGGAACGGCACTACCATCGCATCCGCCGTCACCTTCACGATCTGCGGCCCGATCACGGCAGAGGCAAGGCCCCCGGCCATGACATATGCGATCGCCTTGGGTCGGAACCCTTCCGACGCGGTGTCGGCGGCGGCGAAACGGTAAAAGCCCTGTGCCGACATGTAGATGCCGGTCAGGAAAGACCCCGCCAGGAACACCGGGAACGACGCCAGGTACAACCCATAGGCCCCGATCAGACCGCCGACCGCACCGCCGGCAGCCCCCAGGAAAAACCCCGCCCGGCGGCCAAAGCGTTGCATGACCGCCGACATCGGCGTGGCCGCGCACATGCTGCCCAGCACGATCATGGAAATCGGCAGAGTCGCCAGACAGGCATTGGCGGCCAGCGATTGCCCGGCCAGCCCGCCGATGGTGAAAATCATCGGCATCTGGGCGCCCAGGATCGCCTGGGCCAGGACCAGAATCCAGACATTGCGCCGGGCGCGGCGGTCATCGGGGGCGGGGGCGGAAATGGAGGACTCTGTCATGCAATTTCCGTACCCCCTCCGGCTGAGGGGGGCAAGATGGCAGATGCGGCGCGGTGTTCAGGCCCGGTCGATCAGGTGGGCAAAGCTGCCCATCACGGGGCCGTCGCGCAGGCCCATGTCGGGCAGGGCGGTGCCTTCGGCGTCGCGCGCGGTGAACAGCGGAGTGCCGCGCGCGGCCAACGTCGTGGCGTAATGGAATTCATGTGCACGCCATGCTCCGGTCAAGGGGCCGTGCGTCGCCTCCACCCGGCGGTAACCCAGGTGCCGGCGCCGGGTGGCAAAGGATGTTTCCACTCCCAATAGCCCGGCCATGGCGTGGCGCTGGCCTTCTGCATCGACCAAACCCTGGCCCAGCACCATGTATCCGCCGCATTCACCATAGACCGGGGCGCGGGTGGCGTGTTGGCGCAGGCTGTTCAGAAAACGTGCGGCCCCGGCCAGGCGTCCGGCGTGGAGTTCGGGGTAACCGCCAGGAAGATAACAGAAATCCGCATCCGGTACCGGCGCGTCTTCCAGAGGAGAGAAGAGCAGGATCTCGGCTCCGGCAGCACGCCAATCGGCCAGCAGATGCGGATAGGCAAAGGCGAAGGCCCGGTCCTGCGCAACCGCGATCCGTTGGCCGGGAGGGGCGAGACGCGGCGCCAGCGCCGGTGCGGCAGGGCGCCGCAACGGCCGGGCATGGGAAAGGATCCCCCGCGCGGTAAGGGTCGGGCCGCCGGGCACGCCCGTGGCCAGCGCATCGGCGGCGCGGGTCAGCAGCGCGTCCAGATCCGCGGTTTCCTCGGCCTGGACCAGGCCCAGGTGGCGCGAGGGCAAGGCGATCGTGGCGTCGCGGGGCAGGGCCGCAAGCACCGGGATCGCCACCTGGTCCAGCGCGGCCTGCAACATCGCCATGTGCCGGAGAGAGCCGACGTTGTTCAGGATCACCCCGGCCATCCGCAAGGTCGGGTCCAGGCCGGCGAAGCCCACCGCAAGTGCCGCCACCGATTGGGCCATCCGGCCGGCGTCGATCACCAGAATTACGGGTGCATCCAGGTGCCGGGCCAATTCCGCCGCCGACCCGGCGCCGTCGGGGAAAGCGCCGTCGAACAGGCCCATCGCGCCCTCGATCACCAACAGCTCGGCCGGGGCGCCGGCGGGGTCATTCGCGGCCAGTTGGCGCAGCCGGTCGGGCCGCATCGCCCAGGCATCCAGATTGACCGAAGGCAGCCCGCATGCAGCCTGGTGAAAGCGGGGGTCGATGTAGTCCGGCCCGCTTTTGGCGCCGCGCACCGCAACGCCCTGTCGCGCCAACAGCCGCAACAGGGCCAGCGTCACCGTCGTCTTGCCCGCGCCGGAGGAGGGCGCGGCGATCATCAGCGCCTTCACGAAACCTCCGCCGGGCGCCCCCGGCCCAAGGGGTCGAGATCGCGCGGAGGTTGCCCGGCCAGCAGGCCCTGCCAGTCCAGAACCTGCCGCATCAGCACCGACCGGCCGATGCACAGGATCGCGGGCGGAGCCAGTTCGGCGGCGGCGATGTCGGCGGACATGCGGCCCAGCGTGGTTTCCAGTACGCGTTGGCGCGGGGTTGTCGCTTCGGTTACCACGGCGGCGGGTTCCTCGGCGGGGCGGCCGGCGTCCAGCAGGGCGGTTGCGATCTGGTCGACATGTTTCATGCCCATGTAGATCACCAGCACTTGCGCACCCTCGGCAATCGCCTTCCAGTTGAGAGATCCGGGCGTGTCGCCGGATTGGTCATGGCCAGTGACAAAAGTGACGGATTGGTTCACGTCGCGGTGGGTGACGGGGATGCCGGCATAGGCCAGCCCGCCGATTCCGGCGCTGATCCCGGGGATGATCCGCACGCCGACGCCGTGCTGGATCAGGGTCTGCGCCTCTTCACCGCCACGGCCAAAGACGAAGGGATCGCCACCCTTCAGCCGCAGCACGCGCTTGCCGTCCCGCGCCAGGTCGACCAGCTTCAGGGAGATGTCGCGCTGCCGGGCGGAGGGTTTGCCGCCGCGTTTGCCTGCGTAAAGATGCTCGGCCCGGGGCGCCCAGTCGAGGATCGAGGGCTCCACCAACGCGTCGTAGACCACGACATCGGCCTGCCGCAGCGCGTTCAGCGCATGCAACGTCAGCAGGCCCGGATCGCCGGGCCCCGCACCGCAAAGCCAGACCCAGCCGGGCAGCAGTTCCGGCCAATCGTGAGGGGGAAGAGAAGAGTCGCGCATCCCTGCAATATGCGCCTTTGCCCGGCGGCGGGAAAGAGGGGCGCGCGGGAAAGGGAGCGCACCGAAGCGGAGCGTTGAATTTCGGGAAAATGTCCCATTCCGTACCTTCATCCATGGGCCGGAATTCCATCTTTTGGGAAATACTCTTGGTGTAGGTGGAATACCGTTCACCCTCGCGTCCCCCGTCGGACAGCGTCCAACCCCTGCCTTTTCCCATGGCGCCCGCCGCCCGCGCAGGTAAGATCGCGGGGATGAGCCGCAGCACTGAAACACCGCAGACCGAACAGCCGTCACTGCGCCGGGGATGGACCACCGGCGCCTGTGCTGCTGCGGCACTCAGGGCGGCGTTGATGATCCTCTGGGGGGAGGGGCGGCCCGAGCGGGTGCGCATTACCTTGCCGCGCGGCGAACGTCCGGTCTTTGCCGTGGCGGAAGGGGCAGGCGGCGACAATTGGGCGCAAGCCGGGGTGATCAAGGATGCGGGCGACGATCCCGACGTGACCCATGGCGCGCTGATCCGGGTCCGGGTGGAGCCGGCGTCGGCCCTGTGTTTCGCAGCCGGTCCGGGGGTCGGCACGGTGACCAGACCCGGATTGCCCATCCCGCCGGGAGAGCCGGCGATCAACCCCGTCCCCCGCCAGATGATGCGCGACACGGTGGCGGAGATGGCGGACCGGCTGGGTCGTGATCCGGCCCTGCGCATCACCGTTTCGGTTCGCGACGGCGCGGCGCTGGCGGCAAAGACCTGGAACCCCCGATTGGGTATCCTGGGCGGGCTGTCGATCCTGGGCACCACCGGGATCGTGCGTCCTTTCTCCTGCGCGGCCTGGATCGCCTCCATCCACCGGGGGGTGGATGTGGCCCGGGCTACGGGGCTCACCCATGTGGCGGGCTGCACCGGGGCGACATCGGAACGGGTGGTGCAGGGGCTTCATGGGTTGCCGGATCAGGCGATGCTGGACATGGGCGATTTCGTCGGCGGGCTGGTGAAATACCTGGGTCGCCACCCGGTGGCACGGCTGACCATTGGCGGCGGCATTGGCAAGATGACCAAGTTGGCGCAGGGGGCCGTCGATCTGCATTCCGGCCGCAGCCAGGTCGACTTCGCGGCACTGGCGCAGGTGCTGGGCCGGGCAGAGGTGGCGCGGATGAATACCGCGCTGGAAGTCTTTGAAACTGTTGGCGAACCCATGGCTGTCTGGGTGGCGCAACAGGCGGTGGCCAGGCTGCGCGCGCGGCTGCCGGAGGGGATCGCCGTGGATGTCGTGGTGATCGACCGCGCCGGCCAGATCCTGGCGCGCGCATGACGCTGCTGATCCTGGGCGGCACGGCAGAGGCTCGCGCTCTGGCAGGGAGGCTGGCGGAGCAGGGACCGCCAGCAATCCTGTCGCTGGCCGGGGCCACACGCCATCCGGCGCCGCAAGGCCTGCCCACGCGGCACGGTGGCTTTGGCGGGGCGGCGGGGTTTCGCGACTACCTGCGCGCACAGGATATCAGCGCCGTGGTGGATGCCACTCATCCCTTCGCCGCGCGGATCACCGCGCGCACGGGGGCTGTCTGCGCGGCGGTGGGCCTGCCCTATTGCCGCCTGTCGCGCCCGGCCTGGGAACCCGGCCCCGGCGATCACTGGACCGGGATCGCGGCGGAGGAAGAGGCTGCCCGCCATATCCCCGCCGGAGCGCATGTCTTTCTGGCGACGGGGCGGCAGGGGGTGGCGCGCTTTGCCAATCTGGCGGGGCGGCGGGTGACCTGCCGGGTGCTGGATCCGGCCCGCGCACCGTTCCCCTTTGCCGGCGGTCGCTACATGGTGGCTCATCCGCCCTTCACCGTGGCGGATGAGGCGGCCCTGTTCACCTTGATCGGCGTCGATTGGCTGGTGGTGAAGAACGCGGGCGGCTCGGCCAGTCGACCAAAACTGGACGCCGCGCGGCAGCTGGGCCTGCCGGTCCTGATGCTGCGCCGCCCGCCCGATCCCGCCACTGGCGCACGGGTCGCGGATGTGGCCGGGGCGCTGGACTGGATCGTGGCGCAAGGCAGGGCACCCCATGGTTGAGATCGACAGCCCCGCCCGCCTTGCCGAGGGCATGGCCTGGCTGGCCGCGCAGGATGCCGGGCTGGCTCGTGCCATCGCCGCCGCGGACGAACCGCCGCCGTTGCGCCGCAGGCCGCAGGGCTTTGCCACGCTGTTGCAGGCGATCGTGGGGCAACAGGTCTCGACCGCCAGCGCGGCGGCGATCTGGGCGCGGGTGGAGGCGGCGGGCCTGCTGACCCCCGGCGCCGTTCTGCGCGCGGGGGAGGACGGGCTGCGCCGCTGCGGGTTTTCCCGGCCCAAGATCCGCTATGCCCTGGGTGTGGCGGCGGCAGGGCTGGACTACGCCGCGCTGGCCGGACTGCCCGACGACGCAGCCATCGCCCGTCTTGTCGCCCTGCCGGGGATCGGCCGCTGGACGGCGGAGATCTACGCCCTGACGGCCCTGGGCCGGGCGGATGTGTTCCCGGCGGGCGATCTGGCCTTGCAGGAGGCCGCCCGCCTCCTTTACGGCTGGGACGCGCGCCCGCGCGAGGCCGAATTCCGGCAGATCGCGACCGCATGGTCCCCCTGGCGGGGGGTGGCGGCGCGGGTGTTGTGGCAATATTACCGTTTGGCCAAGGGCAGAGAGGGCATGACATGACACGGGTTCTGAAAGCGGAACGCAGGGAGCCGCAATCGGGCGATTTGCGCTCCATCGTCGTCTTTCTGCACGGCTATGGCGCCAATGGCGCCGATCTGCTGGGGCTGGCCGACGTGCTGGGCGAACACCTGCCCGACACGCTGTTCGTGGCGCCCGATGCGCCCGAACAGATCCCCGGCGCGCCGTTCGGCTATCAATGGTTCCCGATCCCCTGGCTGGATGGCTCCTCGGAGGAGGAGGCGGAGCGCGGCATGATGCAGGCGACGCAGGATCTGGACGCCTTTCTGGATGCGCTGATGGTGGACGAGGACGTGCTGCCCGAACAGGTGGTCCTGTTCGGCTTCTCCCAGGGCACGATGATGTCCCTGCATGTCGCCCCCCGGCGCGAGGACGAGGTGGCGGGCATTGTCGGCTTCTCGGGCCGGTTGATGAAGCCGGAGTTGCTGGAGGACGAGGTGATCAGCCGCCCACCCGTGCTTCTGGTGCATGGCGATCAGGATGATGTGGTCCCGCCGCAAAGTCTGCCGCAGACGGCGGAGGCGCTGCAAGGCGCGGGTTGGAAGGAAGTCTATGCCCATGTCATGAAGGGCACCGCCCATGGCATCGCGCCCGACGGGCTGTCCGTGGCGCTGGCCTTCATGCGGGACAAGCTGGGGTTGTGATCCCGGCGAGCTGACGGGCGGGATTGGGAGTTGCGGCAGGGGGCCGACCGTTGCGTTGGCCCTGCTCAGCCCCCGGTGCTGTCGTTGAACCACAGCCGTGGTTCCGCCATCTCCAGAGAATTGCCGGCAGGGTCGCGGAAATAGATCGACCGGGCGCCATTGGGCCAGGTGAAATCGGCCTCCACAGCCTGGCCGGCGGCGGCCAGGCGGCGCGCCCATTGATCCATCTGTTCCGGCGTGGCGGAGAAGCACAGGTGCCCCTGGCCGCGTGCGCCGTGGGTTGGCACCGGGAGGTCGGGATTGCCCGACGGTTCCACGGTGCGCGCAGGGTTGAAAATCAGCAGCACCATGTCCCCGACACGGTAGAAGACATGCCGCCCCGCGACGCGGGCGATCTGCGTCAGACCCAGAACGCCGCCGTAAAACGCCTCTGCCGCGTCCAGGTCGGGGGCGTAGAGTGCGGCCTCCAGCAGGCCGGTGAGGGGCGGGGGGGTGTCGGTTTCGCGCATGAGGCCAGCCTAACGTGGATTGCCGGCGCTGCCACCCCCCCGCCACTGCCATTCCCCTGATGCTGCCTGTCATTTGCGCGTTACGTGCTGGGGATATCTCTGGCCGGGCAACTGCATATCGTGGGGCTTGCCCCGCGCGGGCCGCGATATATAGTCAATGCAGAAGCTGGGGCGGGGTGTCCCGCTCTGGTGCCGAACGACGGGCAGACAGGGCGAGGATCGAGTCGCAGATGGACGGAGACTTCAGAACCGAATTCGTGCGGGAACCGGCGGCGTTGAAACAGCACCCGGCCTTGGTGCTGAACGCGGATTACCGGCCGCTTTCCTATTATCCCCTCAGCCTCTGGCCCTGGCAGGAGGCGGTCAAGGCGGCCTGGCTGCACCGGGTCGATATCGTGGCGGAATACGATCACGTGGTCCGAAGCCCCAGTACGGAGATCAGGATCCCCTCCGTCGTTGTCCTGAAAGATTATGTCAAACCTCAGAAGCGCGTGGCCTTCACGCGCTTCAATCTTTTTCTGAGGGACGAATTTTCCTGTCAGTATTGCGGTGCGCGTGGCGATCTGACCTTTGATCACGTCGTGCCCCGCGCGGCGGGCGGAATCACGAGTTGGGAAAACGTGGTAGCGGCCTGTTCGCCCTGCAACCTGCGCAAGGGGTCGAAAAGCCTGCGCCGCGCCGGGATGCACCTGCGCAAATCGCCCCGCCCGCCAGCGGCGGAAGAGCTGCGCAACATGGGGCGCCGCTTTCCACCCAATTACCTGCACGACAGCTGGCTGGACTTTCTTTACTGGGATGCCGAGCTGGAAGCCTGACCTGATTGCCTGGCCTGTGGTCCCGAAAAGGGGCCGCCTGACCCGGCCCCGGGGCGCGCAACGGGCAGCCTGCCGGTGCGTGCAGGACAGGGCGCGCACCGCGCTTGTTCTGGTGCCAGGGGCCGTTGCCCGGCCATCCGGCCGGCCCTGGAGATTACCGCCCAAACCCGCATCAGCCAATACCGGCAAACGCAAACCCCCCGGTGCGGGGCGCCGCACCGGGGGGTGTCATCCTTGCGATGGGGGTCGGGTCAGCTGCTGACCTTGGCCGTCGCGGTGGCGGTGGTGGCATTGCCACCCTTGCCGCTGCTCAGCGGATCGTCCTGACGCTGAACGGAGCCTTCGAAATGGGCGCCACTCTCTATGGCGATGGTCTTGTGGATGATGTCCCCTTCGACCCGCGCGGTAGAGGTCAGGCGGACCTTCAGGCCGCGGACCCGGCCGACGATCCGGCCGTTGATGACGACGTCGTCGGCGGTGATTTCGCCGCGAATGGTCGCGCCTTCGCCAACGGTCAGGAGATGGGCGCGGATATCACCCTCGACAGTGCCTTCCACCTGGACGTCGCCAGTGGTTTTGACATTGCCGGTGATATGAAGATCAGAGGACAACACGGACGCTGGCGGCTTCGCTTTGGGCGCGGTCGGCTTGTACTCACCACCGGTCGCGGGTTTCGGGGACGGAGCTTCGGAGCTCGGCGACGGGCCGGTATCCGAGGTCTTGGGGCCGGGCTCGTTGATTTTGCTCTTAGAAAACATTGTTCGCAGCCTTGATGTAGGTCATGGGATTCACGGCCTTTCCGCCAACGCGCACTTCGTAGTGCAGATGCGGGCCGGTCACGCGTCCGGATGCTCCCATATCACCGATCCGATCCCCGCGCGAGACCCTTTGTCCGACCTTGACGGAAATGCGCGACATATGGGCATAGCGGGTTTCGATGCCGAACTCGTGCTTGATCTTGACCAGGCGGCCATAGCCCGAGGACCAGCCGGCATGGACGACCTTGCCGTCGGCGGTGGAGTAGAGCGGCGTGCCGACCGGTCCGGCCATGTCGATGCCGGAATGCATCCGGCGGCCGCCGGTCTTGGGGTCACGGCGATTGCCGAAAGGCGACGTGAAACGATAGGCGCTTTTCACCGGGGTGGCAAAGGGGGCCTTGGCCGCCGCGATCCGATAGAGGTTCAGCTGGTCCATCTGGTCCAGGATCGCATTGGCGCGGGCGGCGTCAGGCGACAGGTCTTCGCCCATCGTGGACAGGGAAATCGGCGTCAGCGGGCCGCCCTGGCCGGAATAGCCGCGCTTGACCTGGTTGATGATGTTGTCGGTATCCATGCCGGCGGCGCGGAACATCTTGTGCAGCGGCGCGACGGAGACGGTCATCGCCTCTTCGAGCTGGCGGAAGATGGCGTCGTTCTGCTCTTCCATAAGGGCGATCTGGGTTGCCATCTCGTCGGCATGAAGCAGCGCATCCTGCGCATCGGTGGAAATCTTGTCGCGCTCGCGGGCGGTATCGGCCAGCGCGGCGGTCAGGATGCCCATCGTCGCCTCGGCGGATTGGCTGCGCGCGGCGGCGGTGACGGCGCCGGACCCGTCGCCGGCCTCGCCTTGCAGACGCGCGATCTCGGTCTCGGCGGCGGTGCGTTCCTTCATGGTGCGGCGCAAGGTGGTCTGGATCACGCCAATCCCGGTTTCCAATTCGCGGCGCCGGTTTTCCGAGCGCAGCAATTCGGTCTGCATGACCGAAATCCGTTCCAGCGCGGTGTTGAACCGGGTCTGCGCGGCCAGGGCCTCTTCGGCGCGGGCGTCACGCTCGTCCGCCATGGCGTTCAGCCGTTCCTGGAATGTCTGCTGGTCGCGTTTGGCCTGCTCCCGGAAATTGCCGGAGCCGATGGAATCCATCAGCAGGATGGCCGTGGCGATGATGGCCCAGGCGACGATGGCGGCGCCACCGGCAAATGCCACCAATTGTGTCGCCGGACGCAGGCGAATGAATCGCGTGTCCGTTTCCGAACGCAGGAAAAGCCGACGTTCCGGAAAATGCCGCTCCAATAGAGCATGCAGGCGGATAGTGAACCCTTTCTTCACCTCAAGAAGCCCCTCTGTTCCCTTCATCGCGCCCGTATTCTGGTCCCCACCGTCGGACGTCCCGAATGTGTTACCGGCTGTGTGGAATCGGGGCAACACTTTTGACCAAACTTGCCCGCCCGGCTGGGGGAATCTCGCCGAATTGGCGGAAAATCGCCGAAAAATGTGCGGAAATTTCGAGGGTTAACGGACCACTGTACATTGCCGGGCCCCGGCACCGTAGTGGATCATCCGCCTGTGGATACCATACCTAGTTGGGCCGTCAGTGTTACACTGGCGCGGCCCTCATTTCCCGGCCAGCGGCCAGTAGAAATCGGGCGGCAGGCCGGCCTCGGCGCGTTTTTCCTCGTTGAAGGGCGGTTTCAGGGGGCCGTGGAAATAGCGCTGCACCAATTCGTGAAACAATGGCTTGGGATCCTGCTCATTTCGTCCGCACAGGTAATGAAACCACTTTGAGCCATAGGCGACGTGGCCGACCTCCTCTGCGTAGATGACGTTCAAGGCGGCAACGGCATCGTCCAGGCCTGCCCTTGAAAAAATCTCGATCATGCCGGGGGTCACGTCCAGCCCGCGTGCCTCCAGCACCATGGGCACCACGGCCAGCCGGCCCATGATGTCCTGCGCCGTGTCCTCGGCCGCGCGCCACATGCCGGCATGGGCCGGCAGGGCACCGTAATGGCTGCCCATCGCTTCAAGACAGTCGCACATCAGGTTGAAATGCCTGGATTCCTCGTCCGCGGCTTTCACCCAGTCGTCATAATAGCCCGCCGGCATGGCGATATCGCCGAACCGGGCGATCAGATCCCAGTGCAGGTCGACGGCGTTCAGTTCGATATGCGCGACGGCGTGCAGGATCGCCAGCTGCCCCTGCGGCGATCCCGGTCGGCGGCGCGGCACATCGCGCGGGTTCAGCAGCTCGGGCCGTTCCGGACGGGCCGGGCGGGGCGGCGGGCAGGCGCGGCCCACCGGGATCGGCGTGGCACCCGGTTCGCGCGAGGCCCGCCAGCGCGCGGCATGGGCATGGCTGAGCGCGGTCTTCGCCCGACCGTCGGCGGTGGTCAGAACCTCCACCGCCATCTGTGCAAGGGTGGTCGTCATCGGTCTCTCCGGTATTCGGACAGGTGGGGACAAAGGGGGCGGGGTCAGAGCGCGCGCAGCGCCTCCAGAACCTCCGCCGCGTGGCCGGCGACCTTCACCTTGTCCCAGCTGCGGGCGACGGTGCCATCCGCCGCGATCAGGAAGGTCGCGCGGGTGATGCCCATGAAAGTCTTGCCGTACATCTTCTTTTCGCGCCAGACGCCGTAGCGTTCGCAGACATCGCTGTCGGCATCCGACAACAGGATGGTGCGCAGCCCGTGCTTGTCCCGGAATTTGCCATGCTTGGCCAGGCTGTCCTTGCTGACGCCAAGGATACGGGCCCCGGCGGCGGTGAAGTCATCGCTCAGCTCCGTGAAATCGCGGTTCTCGGTGGTGCAGCCGGGTGTATCATCGCGCGGATAGAAGAACAGGACAACCGGCGCGCCCCGCAGCGCCGACAGGGTGATGGGGTCGCCATCGTCCCGGGGCAGGGTGAAATCCGGCGCGGTTTCGCCGGCGGAGGGCATCACGGGGTCGGTCATGTCGCGGCCTTTCTTGCGGGGACCATTCGGGTTTCATATTAGTCCTCAACGGCGAAGATGAAAGCGCCGGATCCCATCCGTCCGCCGCATCCGCCCGGAGGCCCTCGCGTGACCACAGACAGGACCAAGGACAGCGCCCCCGGCGCCGCCACGCCGGACCCCGCGCCAGCGTCGCCGGACGCCGTGCGGCCCGGCCCTGGCGCGCCCGCCCCGGTGCCGGAAGGGGCCGCCGCCAGACGACGGCGCGGGGGGTGGTGGCGCGGTCTGCGCGCCCTGGGTTGGGCCTGTGCGATCGGCGTGCTGCTGCTGGCGCTGAGCCTGGGGGCGCTGTTCGCCACGCTGACGGCGCTGGATTGGGAGGTCACGGTACCCGAATGGGCCGCAGAGCGGGTGGAGGCGCGGCTGAACACCTCCCTGCCGGGATACCAGGTCGATTTCCGCGATTTGTCCATCCGGCTGGAAGACCGCTGGGTGCCGCGGCTGGCGCTGCGCGACGTCGATCTGCGCGCGACGACCGGCCCGATGCGCCTGATCCTGGCCGATGTCGAAGGCACGCTGGCGCTGCGCCCGGCGCTGCGCGGGCAGTTGCAACCGCAGGCGATCTATATCAACGGCGTGCACCTGCGCTTGCGTCGGGATGCGGCGGGGCAGTTCGATCTGGCCGCCGTGGATGATGCCGCGCCCGGCGGGTTGGCCGCCGAGGGGCGCGAGCTGGGCGAGGTGATGGCCCAGCTGGACACCCTGCTGGAGCGGCCCGAAATGCGCGCCCTGCGCCGGATCGAGGGGCGCGCCCTGACCGTGCGCTATGAAGACGCCCGCGCGGGCCGGGGCTGGACCATGGACGGCGGCCGCGTCGTGCTGGCCCGCGACGGTGACGACCTGCGGCTGCGCGCCGACCTGGCACTGTTGGCCGGGCGCGCCTATGCCACAGTGATCGATGCCAGCTATGCAACCCGGATCGGCGATGCGGCGGGCAGCTTTGCCATGTCGTTCCGCGACGCCCCCGCCGCCGACCTGGCGACGCAATCCGCCGCGCTGGCCTGGCTGTCGGTGCTGGATGCGCCGCTGTCGGGCTCGCTTCGGGTGGCGGTGGATTCCGCCGGGCGGCTGGGTCCGCTGAACGCCGCCTTGCAGATCGGCGCGGGCGCGATCCAGCCGCGCAGCGAGACGGCGCCGATCCCCTTTGATGCCGTGTCGGCCTATTTCACCTTTGATCCCGACAGCGCCATGCTGCGGTTCAGCGAATTGTCCCTCGCCTCCCGTTGGGTCGCGTTGCAGGGCGAGGGGGTGGTGCAATTGACCGACCTTGCCGCCGGGATGCCCACCGGCATGGTCGGTCAGTTCAGTCTCAGCGAGGTGTCGACCAATCCCGGTGATGTCTACGCCGCCCCGATCACATTGTCGGGCGCACGCATGGACATGCGGATGGAGCTGGACCCCTTTCGCCTGACCATCGGGGAGCTCAGCCTGGGCCTGGCGGGCGACACGGCGGTGTTCAGCGGCGATTTCCTGGCCCGCGCGGAGGGCTGGGACGTCACGCTGGAGGGGCGGATGGGCCGGATCGGGGCGGAGGACGTCCTGACCCTGTGGCCTGCCGGAGTGGCGTCCAAGACCCGCGACTGGATCTCGCGCAATGTGTTGCAGGCGCGGTTGCATGACTTGCAGCTGGGTCTGCGCTCCTTGCCCGGCAGTCGGCCGGAGGGGATGCTGGGCTTTGAGTTCTCCCGCTTTACCGGGACGTTCATGGAAACGATGCCGCCGATCCGCAACGGGCATGGCCACGCCACGCTGCTGCGGGACCGGTTCGTGGTCACCGCCGATGGCGGCGAGGTCACGGCCCCCGATGGCGGGGTTGCCCAGATCGCGGGCACCAGTTTCATCGTGCCCGATGTGCGTATCAAGAAGGGACCGGCACAGATCCGCCTGGCACTGGATGCGCCGATTCCGGCGGTGCTGTCCCTTCTGGATCAGGAGCCGTTCCGCATCATGACCAAGGCGGGGCGCCCGACCGACCTGGCGACGGGCCGGGCGCAGGCGCGCGGCGTGATCGACCTGCGGCTGGTCAAGGGCCTGCCCCCGGAGGAGATCGCCTTTGATTTCGCCGGTACGGTCAGCGATGTGGCCAGCACGCAGATCGTCCCCGGACGCACACTGACCGCCGCGCGGCTTTCCGTCACAGCCAATGCGCAGCAGGTCCAGCTGTCCGGGCGCGGAAAGCTGGGGCGCGTCGCCTTCGATGGCAGCTGGACCGCGCCGCTGCGCCCGGGTGGTGGGGGGGGCGCCGACGCAGAAGCCGCCCCGGAAGGCCGCAGCGAGGTCAGCGCCGATATCACGCTGTCCAATGCGTTCATGGAGGAATTCCGCATCGCCCTGCCAGACGACGCGGTGTCCGGCACGGGGCGCGCCCGGCTGCGGGTCGCGCTGGAAAAAGGCCAGGAACCGGAGTTCCGCCTGACCTCAGACCTGGCGGGGATCGGGCTGCGGCTGGATGCGCTGGACTGGGCGATGAGCCGCGCCGCCACCGGCACGCTGGAGATCGGCGGCCGGCTGGGCACGCCCCCGTCCGTGGATCGCCTGCGGATCGAGGCGCCGGGGCTGCTGGCCCAGGGAGCATTGTCGCTGTCTGACGATGGCAGCCTGCAACGGGCGGAGTTCTCCCGTGTGCGGGTCGGCGGCTGGCTGGACGGTCCCGTCACCCTGACCGGGCGCGGCCCGGGCGTGCCTGCGGCTGCCACGGTACAGGGCGGCACCGTCGATCTGCGTCAGGCGGAATTCGCGGGATCCGGCGCGGGGGGCGGCCCGGTGGCGCTGCGGCTCGACCGCTTGCAGATCACCGACGGGCTGCACCTTGAGGGGTTCCGCGGCGATTTCACCACCGCCGGTGGCATGTCGGGGCAGTTCACCGGCCGGTTGAACGGCGGGCCTGTCGTCTCGGGCCAGTTGGTGCCGCGCGACGGGGGCAGCGTGGTGCGGGTACAGGCGGACAACGCGGGCGCGGTCTTTGCGGCGACGGATCTGCTGAAACAGGCGCGTGGCGGATCGCTGGACCTGACGCTGGTGCCGACCGGGGGGCGGAAAGGCGTCTACGACGGCCGCCTGAACGTCGCCGATATCGCCATCCAGGACGCCCCGGCCATGGCAGGCCTGCTGTCGGCGATCAGCGTCGTCGGCCTGCTGGAGCAGATGACCAGCGGCGGCATCGTCTTCAACGACGTGGATGCGGCGTTCCGCCTGACGCCCGATCGGCTGATCCTCACCGAAAGCAGCGCGGTCGGCGCATCCATGGGGTTGTCGATGGACGGCTACTACGATTTCGCGCAGGGGGCGATGGACATGCAAGGCGTGATCTCGCCGCTATACCTGCTGAACGGGATCGGCCAGATCCTCACCCGCAAGGGGGAGGGGCTGATCGGCTTCAACTTCACCCTGACCGGCGCCGCCGGCAAGCCGCGCGTCGCGGTCAACCCGCTGTCGCTGCTGACCCCCGGCATGTTCCGCGAGATCTTCCGCCGTCCCGCGCCCCGACTGGACCAGTAGCGCCGCCGCGCTCAGCTCGCTGGTGCGCGGCTGGGCCGGTGATCGCCGCGTTCCATGTCGATGTCGCCACGCTCCAGCCGTCCAGCATAAAGCCCGTCCTCGTGACGGGCCACCCAGGCGAGGATCTCGGCGATGACGTCGAACAGCTCATCGGGGACGAAATCCCCCGGCACAGTTTCCGCGAACAGGTGCCGGGCCAGTGGCGGATTGCGAAAGATCGGGACGCCGGCGCGCTCTGCCTCGGCGCGCATCTCGTGGGCCATGGCGTTGCGGCCGCGCGCGGTGATCATCGGCAACGGCGTGTCGTCCTTGCGATAGCGGATGGAGACGGCGAAATGCGTCGGGTTCACCACCAGCGCGGTGGCCTTGCCGGCCTGCTTGGGTGCATCGCCCATCAGGATTTCCTGCGCGAACTGCTTGCGTTGGCCCTTCACGATGGGGTCGCCCTCGGATTCCTTGTATTCGCGCTTCACCTCGTCCTTGCTCATCATCAGGCTCTTGGTGTGAGAGTGGCGCTGGTAGACAAAATCGAACCCCGCCACGATGACAAAGGCCAACGCGGAGAAGGCCAGCACCTTGATCATCATCGAATTCGTCACCGTCGCCAGGCAGGGCAGCCCGCAATTGATCGCCGAGACATAGGGCCCGATTGCATCGCGGATGACGATATACAGCAGCAGCGACAGGAACAGGATCTTGAAGATGGATTTCAACAGCTCCACCACCTGTTTCATCGAGAAGATGCGCTTGAACCCCTTGCCGATGGAGATCTTTTCCAGCTTGGGCTGAATGGATTGAAAGGAGAACAGGCTGCCCACCTGCACGTAGTTCGCCGCGATCCCCAGGAACAGGGTCACGCCGATCACCGGCAACATCAGCGTGACGCCGGTTTCCCAGGCGATGGCGATCCCGGTATGCAAGGTCGTGGTGCCGGGATTGGCGGCCAGCATCGCCACCTGATCCATCAACGCCACCAGCCGGGCCCATATGAAATCGCCCGTGGCCATGATCACGGCGATGGTTCCGAACAGCGAAATCGTCGTGACCACCTCCTGAGAGCGCGCGACCTGACCCTTTTGCCGGGCATCGCGCTCTTTCTTCGGGGTCGGCTGTTCGGTCTTTTCGCCGGAGGACTGGCTCATCTGGCGGCCCTTTCAGCCGGCCGCGCCCCGCTGGTATCGGAGGCGCGGCGCAAGGGAACGGTCAGGCCGGGTCAGTCGACCTGCGGCATGCCGTAGGCGGTGTAGACGGCGACCAGCATCTGCTGCACGTCGTCGACCAGTTGGTTGAACGCCTCCTGGATCGCCACCGGCCGATCGCCGGCATACTTTTCCAGGTAGCCTTCGTTCCCGTTAGCTGCCGCTTGATAGAGCTTCAGCACATCCATCATCGCGAGATCCGCGCCGTCGCCGGTCTTGTTCATGGCGATGTCGATCGCCAGCGGGCCAGCAAATTCGCGAAGGTTGATGTCGTTGTAATGGGTGAGGATGGCTTGCTGACGGTCTTCATCCGACAATCCGGGAGCGTCGAAATCCCGGATAGTGAGGGCATCCTCACTCAGAGCATCGGTATAGGCCGGGTTCGCGTCCAGCGCTGCGCCGATGAAATGCGGGCTGTCCATATCAAGAAAAGCCTGGGCCATTTCAGCGGTCTTCTCGAAAAATGCCAGCACTTGATCGTCGGACAGTGCCTCGCCCTCGATCCTGGGCGGAGGGCTCCCCTCTACGAATTGGTCATATTTGGGCAGATCGGCGTAGAACTGAGCCATTTCGCCCAATTTGCCATCGGTATAGCCTTTGCCAACCTGGAGGAAGTCATCCTTGTTCGCCGTCTCGCCCAACAATTTCGAATGCGGGGAATTGCCACGCATGAAGCTACCAAGCGGGTTGCCATCCATGGTCAGTGCTTCCAGATGCGGTTCCAGCGCCTCCCGGCGCATCGCCGCCGGGTCCAGCGCGTCCAGGAAACTGTCACGGAGCGCCAGGACATCCTGTGGCGCGTCATCCGGGATCTGCGCCAGCATCTGGGTGAGCGCTGCGCGGTTCTCTCCCATCGGCATCTTCGCCGGGTGGCCCGCGAACTTCGTTCCGTTGGCCGCCGCTTCGACGGAACCGTCTGCGTTGTCCAGGATCTGTTGCAGCGCGGTCTGCATCTGTTCAGGCGTGCCACGGGTGGCGATGTCGGTCAGCTGCTTGGGCGCGTTGCCCATGGTGGCTTCTGCATTGGGCTGCCAGGGCTGACCCTGCGCCTGTCGGGGGGGGGGATTGAGCAACGCCTTGATGCTGTTGCCGATCGCCTTGAAACCGTTGCCGATGGCCTTGAAGAAATTGCCGATTTTGCGGCCCAGCTCCTTCAGGCCGCCGCCGCCGCGGCGGGGGGCATCGTCGGCTTCGACCATCACGGTATTATCGTCTCCGATGCTGATCGTGGCCAGGTCTTCGAAACGGGCGGTCTGGACGCCGGCGTTGGTCTCCGTCTGCGTCTGCCCCTGGATCGTGTTGGTGGGAGGAAGGCTCCCCGGACCAATCTTGCTCATGTTTGCAACCTTTCCTGTGGGTCAGACCCGAATGACGGTCTCTTGCGATGTGGCGAGCGCGGCCTGTCGGCTGGCCCGGTCCTTCGCATCCAGACGGGCCAGATCGGCGACACCGTCGGTCAGCCAATAGGCGGCAAAGACGAGGAATTCGCCCAGCCGCTCCTCCAGCGCCGCGGCATCCAGCGGACCGGGGTCGAAGCGGTCCAGCAGAAGGGCGGTGGTGTTTTCCAGCGCCAGCCGGCCATGGCCGCTGCCCGTACCGAAGAGATTTGCCTCCAAAAGGCCGCGCATCAGGTCCGGCCCGGTGACAGCCACGTCGGGAAGGCGGCAGCGCAACGCGATACTGTCCGCGTATTCCTGCACCTCCACCGGGACGTCGTGGTCGATGTTGAAGGTGAAATTTCCGTCGTCATCGAGAATGAGCGACGTCATTCCCGCAAGAACGATAATCTGGTCTGCCGCGTCGGATGGTGTCATGTGTCGGCCTTCTGTATTGACTCAACTTGCCTGCCCTCGGGCCTGCGAGACGAAGATCCCTCAGATGCGGATCATGTCTGCGATGGCCTGCTCGGACGGACGGCTGTCCTGGTGCGACAGGTTTCCGGCGCCGGAGTTTTCACAGGCCGCGACCGCATGGACGAAATCGTCCAGCACCGTCTTCAACCCGGCCGGGTCAAACTGGGTGACAGCCACTCTCCGTCCCAGCACCGTGCCGCCCGTTTCCGGATCGAGTGAGATCCGTTCCGGGCCGTCGTGCGTGGCGTTCCAGGAGAGAAGCGCCCTAGCCTGTTCGGCGCCAACCGAACCGCCAGACAAGGTTAGCCGGGATGACAGTTCCAGTTGTGTTTCGTTCATCACATGCAGGTTGACGTTCAACAGATTGCCGACACGGATCGCGGCCGTGTCTTCGGCATCGGTGTTCAGCACGGGCACGCCAATAAGATCGGCGATCGATTGAAGGGCCTCGCGGCAATCCTTGAGCATCATAATGTCTCCTTCTTTATCAATAGGTTATGGCGCGAAGAATGTCCGCCATCTTGTTCAGCGCATTGCTGGCCATGTCGTAGTGGCGGTTTTTCTGACGGTTCAGCGCGTTGATCTCATCCATCTTCAGCTGGGTGTCCTGGTTGATCAGTTTCGTCGCCTCCGCGATGTTGACGGCCAGGGTGTCCCAGGTGGATTTCGTGTAACTTTCGAAGCCGGTGCCGCTGACGATCCGTTCCGTGGGCCTGGTCAGGCTCTGCAAGGTCTCGATCGGGTGATAGGTGTTGGCGGCATAGGTGGGCGGCCCGCCGGTGGCGGAGGCGACGCTGTCGAACATGGCGATGGCCCGGCGCTCTGCCTCGGTGAAGTCCGACAGGCTGGAATAGGCATTGGTGCCGGCGTCGTAATTCGCGCCCTTCAGGCCCAGTTCCTCCGGGTCTTCGCTGTCGTCGCCTTCTTCGCTGGCGGCCAGCTTGACCGGGTCATAGGCCTGCAACGTGGTGTTCAGCAGCCGCTGAAAGGCGGTGTAGGAGGACAGCAGCGAATTGTACTGGTTGAGCTCCTCCGACAGCACGCGGGCCAGGTTCTCGTTGCGGTAGTTCTGGAAGGTCTGCAACAGGAAGGTCATGGTCGGCGTGTCCAGTCGCTTGCCCTCGAACGTGCCGGTGCGCGAGATCTCCTGCGAGTTGCGCTGAAGCCCCAGCAGGGTCAGTTCGGCACCGATGAGCAGTCCCGCCGCCGCATCGATGGAGGCCAGCTCATCGTCGGAATTCGTGGCATGGGCATAACCGGAATAGGCCGCGTCAGAATGGACATCGACCGGGCGGGTGACGGTCTTCAACGCATCCACCCGCTCGAACCTTTCGAACAGTGCCGCATTCTGCTGCAACAACGTGTCGGCGTGAAAAATCGCCATGCCGTCCAGCTGTTCCTGCAGGATCTGCAACTGCTCGATGAACAGGTAGTGGTAATGGGTCTCACGCCGGGCGGGATCGGCGGCGAAATAATCCTCGGGCGTGGTGCCCGTGGGAACGGGCAGGAACCCCGGTGTCGCCGCAATGCTGTCGATGCTGGTCTGTAGCACCGCCTTCAGCCCCTCCCGCGCGGAATGGGCGGTGGCGGTGCCGCCTGCGGGATCCAGATCGAAGGGCACGGCAATCAGGCTGGCAAAGGCGGGCAGGGTGGACAGCGCGCGCTGATCCGCCAGCGGCAGGGCTGCGATATCCGCGAATTGCAGGTCGTTGACGGTGATCACCTCGCGTCCATCGGCGCTGAGCAGGATGTGCAGGTTCTGTGCGGGATCGGTGGCCGTGCCGATCGTGGCATGAGTGACCGGCAGGCTGCCGTCCCCGTCGTTGCGCAACTCCTGCGTGCCATGCAGGCGCAGGTATTCCAGCTGGTGCGCGGAATGCCAATTGGTGAAATCCTCGATCGCGGGGTTCGCAAAATTGGCCGGCTGGATAGGCAGGCTATGGGTCTCGCCATCGAAGTAGGGGAACAGGCTGCGCGCGTCGTCGAGCAGCGCAGGGTTGATCTGATCCGCATCCGGCGTGTCCAACAAGTTGACATAGGGGATATCCAGCGCGTCGCCCGGCGTGGGCCGCAGGACCGGCACGGCAGGGGATTGTCCTGAGCTGTTCCAGTAATCCGACATGGATCAGATCCGTCCGATGGTCATCAGCATGTCGTTCATCTTGCGCAGCGCGTTGTTGCCCAGCTCGAAATGACGGTTCTGCGCCTTGGAGGCGTTCTCGATCTCGTTCTGCTTGATCTGATTGCGCTGGTTCAGCAGCGTCACCGTATCCGCCAGTTGGGTGGAGAACTGCTCCCAATACCCCTTGCGTTCAAGAACCAGCGACCCGACGCCTTCGTCGGTCTCGTCCAGGAATTTCTGCTTGGGCCGTTCCAGCCCGTCATACAGCACCTCGATCGGGTGTTCCTCGTTGAAATATTCACCGAAGGAATCGCCGCTGAACATCATGATGACGTTCATTTCCTGCTGCGACAGGAAGACATATTCCGTTTCGCGATTGTCCAGATGATCGGTCCAGTAGCCGCGCGCGCCGTTGTCTGTCCAGTCGTTGTGAATCGCCTCCTCGTCATCGCGATGCCACCCGGAGGCCGACCCGTAGACGCCGGTCAGCAGCGCCAGCGGATAGCGCGCGGTATCCTCGTGGCGCAGGCTGTTCTTGGTGCCGGGAAGGGTATAGGAATATGTGCTGCTGGCTGTTTGCTGGGTGCCGTCGTTGTTGGTGCCATAATAGTCGAACTTGGTCCCCAGATCGTAGCCGTTCAGCGTCTGGTCGGTATTGACGCCGCCATCGGCGCGCCCGCCGAGGTTCATGAACCGCCGTTCCTCCTCGGGTTTTGAGAAGTCGTAGAACTTCAGTTGTTCGTTCACCAGCCGCTGCATGATCCCGTAATCCTGCAACAGCTTGTGCAGCTGGCGAATTTCCTCGGTGCCGCTGTCTGCGATCCCTTCGGCCTGACCCTGGTAGAGAAGTTGCAGCCGAAAGATCAGGTTCGGCACGTCAAGCTTGGGATCGTTGCGCAGGCTGGTGCTGGTAATCGCTTCCCGCCTGTTCATCATGGTGAGAATGGCGCGTTCGGCGCGCATGAACTCCAGGTAACCGGAATCGACCGAGTTCAGCTTGCCGGTCGTGGAGGGGCCTTCCGAATTGTAGGACCAGAACTGCCCGAAGGGAGAGCCGTTGGTGTTGTCCAGGTCATCGGTGAACCGCAGCGTGTATTCGCGGGCATGGTCCACAGTGTTGTAATTCAGCTCCTTGATCGGCTCCGCCTTGCGCGGGTTGCGGAACGCCTTGGCGCGTTCGAACCGTTCCTGGATCTCGGCGACCTCCTGAAGGACGGTGTCCTGTGCCACCAGCCCGCCACTATTCACACGGCGGGTCAGCAGGTCCAGCTGATCGGTGAATACCTTGGCGTCGGCGGTGGGCATGTTGCGGTAGGGTTGCGAGAATTCACTGGTCGCGGCATTGATCGCATCGCGCAGCGCGGTGATTCCGGCCAGCACCGCCGTGGTGCTGGAGGCCAGGCCCAGGCGCTCGGCCACGCCAAGGCTGATCAGTTCGGCCTGGAACGCCGTTTTGTCGGCCTCGGGCAACATCGCGTAATCGGACAGCGTCAGTGCCATCAGGTTGACAGGGGTCGCGCCGTCGGAGGACAGCCTGAAATACGCGACTGTCTGCCCGCCCGAGGAGAAATTGGCCGCGCGGCCCGTGCCCCCGTTGTGCAGCCATTGCGCCTGGTGTGCGGAATGCCAGTTCAGGAAATCGTCCAGCGGCGGCGGGGTCTGCGCGAAATTGGCAGGCAGGTCGCCCGGCAGCACGTTGGAGACCCCATCGAAATGCGGATAGACGAAGCGCGCGGCTTCCGTGTAGGCGGTCGAAATGGCGCCCTGGGCATTCCCCGGAATGTGGGTCTGTGCCGCATCGTGCGTGTCGTAATAGGGGGGCTGCCCCATCACCGGCTGGGCGGGGGTCTGGTTCGACGTGGTCCAGTAGCTTTCGTCGGCCATGGCGGCTTCCCTTACAATCTCAACACGCTGCGGCGGCGTGGGGGGGGGCTGTCCGGTGCGGTGTCTTCGGGCGCGTCGGCATCGGCGGGCGAGGTGGTCGTTTCAGGGGGCGACGCCGGTTTCCCGGCGGGCGAGGGCGGCAGGTCGGGCAGGGCAAAATCGCTTCCCGAGGGGCCGAAGGCGGCCGCCATGCGTGTCGCCTCGCTGGAGGAGGGGGCGGACTGGCGCAGGCGCGGCCTATCCGGGTCGGGCTGTGCCTTGCCCTCCGCCGCGGCCTTCATCGCGGCGTGAAACGCCAGCTTGCCGCTGATGTATTCGGCCAGCGCATCGGTCCGCAGGTCGAATATTTCCAGGTCGGGCGCCCGCAGCATCCGGGCGACGCGTTGCTCGGCCTCCGCATCGCCGCGGATGAACGGGTGTTCGGCCAGCCGCGTGGCCAGCGTCGCCACCTGCCGGAACAGGGTCTGCCAATCCTCCGGCCGGGTGCGATTGCGCTCACGCTCCGCATCGGCGAGGCGCCGGCCCAGCTGGTTGATCTGCGCCTCTGTCTCGCGCAGGTTCGCCTCATCGTCGCGCATATCGCTCCGTTCGGAAGCGGGCTCCTCCTGGGGGGTGGGCATGGCATTCATACTGCCAGCCGCATCCGGGCAGAGCCGTCGCGAAATCCCGAGGCCGGTCCCGCCAACGTCCCGGTATCGGCATTGGCCAGCCCGCCGAGAGTGTCCAGAAGCGCCGACATTCCACCGACAAAGGCCAGCGCCAGGTTCGTCCCCGAGCCGGCATCGCCGCTGGCCATGCGTGACAGGATGCGCAGGTCGTTCATGTCCAGCCCCAGATCGGCCAGGGCGGTCTGAGATTCCTCGATCCGTTCACCGAAATTGTCCACGATACTGTCGGTTTCGCCCGATTCCCGCGCCGCCTCTCCCTTGGTCAGGGCCAGCACGGCGCTGAAGAACGGCAGGAAGGCGCGAACCAGGACATTCAGCAGGTCGACCATCGCGGTGATGGTGCGTTCGCTGGCGGCGATGGAGTCCTCGGCCTCGGCCTTCAGTTCGGCCAGCTTCTCCAACCGGGCGTTGATCGGGGCCAATTCCGCTTCCAGCTCACCGATGCGATTGCTGCCTGCGGTGATCTCGCCCTGCTTGGCGGTAATCGCCGCTTCCAGGGGGCCGAGCGCGGCCTGCAACTGCGATCTCCGCGCTTCCAGCGCGGGGCGGTCCTCGGGGTCGGCGACGGCGATCTGGGCGGTCAGCATGTCGATATCGCGCAGCAGCGCCACGCGGTCGCTGTTCAGCGACACCAGCTGGCCCTGATCGCTGACCAGCTCTGCCGAGACGGATGCCAACTCTGCCTCCAGCGGGGCCTTCTGTGCGACCAGCTCGGCGGTTTCCGCATCGTAGCCGGCGATTTTCTTCTGCTGTGCGCGGATGTTGTCGCTGTTCGCCTCGATCACTCCACCAACGCCGAACAGCCGGCCGATGACACTGGCAGCGCGGGCCAGTTCGGTGCGGCGGGCGGCGGATTCGGCCAGTTTCCGGTTGTCGTCGCCCTCGTTCCGGGTTTCGCCCAGCTTGGCCGCGATCTCCGCAAAGATCGCCTCCAGGTCGCCGAAATTGCCCGGCGCGGCCAGGCCCAGAGCCAGGGCCGGCCCCACTCCGGAGAAGGATTGCGTGTAAAGCGGCGGCGCTCCGGTGGCGCCGCTTGTCGCGGTGCCGGGGGTGGGGCCGCCCAGCGGTGTGGGCGTCGGTGACGGTGACGTCGGGCCGATGGTCGTCATGGCCAAAGCTCCTGCATCAAGGTGCCGGTTGACCCTAAACCCGCTCCATCATTCGGAATGTGCCAAAAAGCACCGTATGAATTGACACGCAATTGACGTAACGTAGTGAAATAGACAGTACCGAAGACATTTCAGAACGTGCGCCGCGAGGATTGGGATCGTGAACCTTCCGACCAAGTTCAGCCAAGTCGATCTGGCGTTCATGACGCCGGAAGTTCTGGATTTTGCCGACCGGTATAGCCGGACCGTGACGCTGCCGGGCAATTCCATCGTCTATTTTCAGGATGATCCGACCGATCAGGTGTTCTTTGTGCTGCGCGGCTATGTCCGGCTGTCCTACATCACCGAGGACGGGCTGGTGACGCTGCATTCCATCGTCCCGCCCGGCCGTTCCTTCGGAGAGGCGGGCGCCTTCGAAGGATTCGGCTATTGCGACACGGCCTCCACCGTGGGGGAGACGGAGCTGATCGCCCTGGGCACCTCCTGGCGGCACGATACCGGCGCTGCGGCGCAGGCGCTGCGATACGAACTGGCCAAGCTGATCGCCCGCCGGCATCGCGATCAGGTGGAATTCACTCGCGCACTCTATCGTCCGAACCTGACACTACGGCTGTCGCACTCGCTGTTGCGACTGCTGGACCTGCTGGGCAACGAGATCCGCTACAAGGGTCGGCTGGTGCAATGTCTGGGCCCCGTGGTCACGCAACGCGATCTCGGCTCCATGGCGCGGGGCACGCGGGAGAATGTCAACAAGGCGCTGCGGCGGTGGGCCCGCGAAGAGATCATCACGCTCGAAGATCGGCACATCATCATTCTGGATCGCGACCGGCTGGAAAAAGTCGCGCTCGCCGCAGGCTAAGCAGGGCGCGGATCCGTTGCGCGGCGCGGTGGGTGTGTCGGATGTCATACGGGCACGGGTCGCTTCGGCATAACAATCAATCATCACTACGGCCGGGAAGGTGCACGATGTTCGGGTTTTCCGATCTGGAAGAACGACTGATGTCAAAGGACGGCGCGACCGTCCTGACCGATACGCTTGCCCGACTGGACACCATGCGGGGGGAGGTTCAGGCCGCCCTCGACACGGGGTTGTCCCCCGGTGATCACGATGCGGCTGAACGCCTGCTTGCGGCGTTGAATGCCTCCGGCCGGATCATGCGCGATACGTCTTACAAAAAGGGACTGACCTGATGGCGGAGACTTCAACCTATCTCAATATCGCGGGCTTCAGCGAAACCGGCCCCGCGCCGGGCACCGTCGGCGCCTTTCGCGACAGCACGGTGTTTCGCGAACGCGACGGGTTCGACCTGATCTGGCGGCAGGAATTCCTGCAAACCCAGATCGCGGGCATCGAAGACGATATCCGCCTGATCGAACAGAACGCCAACCTGTCGGATACGGAAAAGATGTATGCGATGCAGATGGCGATGAACACCTGGTCGGCGGTGACGAACCTGCGAACCAACGTGATCAAAAGCGTGTCCGACACGCTGAAAGCCATCGTCCGGAACGTCGCCTGAGGCGGCGCAATTCGGGCTGACCCTGTCGAGGCGTCTCGCCGCACTGGCGGGACGTGTCGGGGAAAGGCAAGAGATGGCCGACGATGGAATGGACCCGGTCTCTGCCGGTTCAGGGCTGCCTGTGGTCCTGCCGCGCTTGTCGCGGCGGGAACGGGACTACATCCTTCTCGACATTTACGTGCGGATGCAGCACGGCCGCTACGAAGAGGCCAGGCGCCTGATCGACGGGCTGCTGGCGCTGGATCAGGAAACCCCCGACATCCTGCTGGCACGGGCCATCGTGCAGGCCATGCTGGGGGAGGACGAAGCCGTCCTGGACACCATACGCCATCTGGAACGGATCGACCCGGCCGAGATCGTCTCGGGCCGGGCACCGGGTGAAAAGGTGCGGGTGCGGTCTTTTCTCAAGGCGCGGGCGAAATTCGCCCTGACCGGCGCGCTGGATGAAGATGCCCGCGCCGCGCTGGATTTCTACATGCGGCAGGGCGGGCGCCGTGCGGCGCGGGCCGTGGCGCGGAAAGGCAGGTCAGGATGATCCATGCGGCGCGTATCCGCTTTGCCGTGCTGGGGCTGGCGCTGCTGCCGGGGATTGCTTTGGCTGATGCCCCCGCCCGGATGACCCCGGCCGATCCCATGGTCCTGCGCTTCTACGAGGGGCGCTGCCAGATGAAGATGCTGGTCCCGCCCAGATACAAGCGCGTCAAGAGCCGCCAGCTGGTTCAGGCGGGCGAGGTGGTCGAAACCTACAAGCCTCCCGTCACCGCCGAGGTGGTGCACCGCGTGCTGGTCGCGCCGGAGCGGGTGGAATATCGGGTGCAGCCCGCGCGGTGGAAATTGGTCAAGGACCGCGTGCTGGTCCGTGCGGCAGAGGTCAAGGAAATCGTGCTGCCCGCCGAATATGCCTACAAGACCCGGCGTCGGTTGATCGCCCCCGGTGTCCGCACGGACAAGCCCGTCACCGTGGACGGCGAGAAGAAGGTGATCCGCCTGACCACCGCCCCCCTCTACGAGACCGAACGCGTGCTGGTGCAGGTCACGCCCGAACGCCGCATCTCCAGGACGATCCCGGCGCAATACCGGATCGAGGAACGGCGCGTGATGGTCACGCCCGAACGTCGTGAAAAGGTGGTGATCCCCGCGCGCTACAAGGAAGTGATCAACCGGGTCGAAGTCGACGCCCCACAGGTCACGCGCCGCAAGATCCCGCAGCGCCACGAGGTGAAATACCAGAACGTCCTGGTCAAGCCGGCCCATTTCGTCTGGATGGATGTCCCGTCGGGCTGTGCCACGGTTCCCAAGGGGTAGCGCAACACCCGCACCGCAACCGACCCCGGCGCGAGTAAACATCGACAGCCTGCTGACGCCCGTCCGGTCCCGCACAGGCCTGGGGATCACGCCCCCTTCAGTTCACGATGGAGGGGAAGGTATCGAACAGTTTCATCGTGAAATTCAGCATTTCGGAGCCAAGGATCCCCGCCATCGCGGCGATCGTTACCGCGACCGCGATCAGCTTGACCGCAAAGGACAGCGTCTGCTCCTGCACCTGGGTCAGGGCCTGCAACAGGCTGACCACGATCCCCACGACCGAGGCGACGATGATCGGCGGCAGTGACAGGATCATCACCAGCATCATCGCCTCGGTGATCTGGAACATCGCGTCTTCGGGTGACATGGGCGCGCCTCCTCAGCCGCTGTAGGTGGTGATCAGGCCCAGAATCAACCGGGACCAGCCGTCCACCATGACGAACAGGAACAATTTGAACGGCAACGAGATGGTCAGCGGCGACACCATCATCATCCCCATGGCCAACAGGATGTTGGACACGATCAGATCGATGGCGATGAACGGCAGGTAGAGCAGGAAGCCGATCTCGAACGCCTCTCGCAATTGGGACACGGTGAAGGCGGGCAGGATGATCGCCAGGTTTTCCTCGTTCGCGGCGGCGGCCAGACGGGGCGGCCAGATCTCCTGCGCCGCCTCCACGAAGAAGGTGATTTCGCGCAGGTCCGCATGTTTGATCAGCCAGTTGATCAACGGTGTCTTGGCGGCATTGAAGGTCTCTGTCACGGCGCCGACGGAATCAAACCTGTATTCGCCGGAGGACAGGATGTCGAAAGTTTCCACCAGCACCGGGGCCATGATGTAGCCGGATATGATGATGGCCAGCGCGTTCAGCACGATGTTGGGCGGAATTTGCTGCACGCCCAGGGCGTTGCGCACCAACAGCAATACCACCGACAGCTTGATGAAAGACGTTGCGACAACGGCGATGAACGGGATCAAGCCCGCCACCACCAGCCCCAGGATAAGGTTAAGCGGATCAATCACCGCGGCGTGCCTCCGTTCAACCTGTCACGATATCGGCGATACGCACGGCCAGCGTGCCGTCGATCTCCACAAGGTTGCCCGCGCCAATGGTGCGGCCGTTTGCCAGCAGGCGCACAGGCTTGCCCGGTTCGGCGGTGCTGTCGCCCAGCGGTACCAGCGCGCCGGGGGTCAGCGCCTGTAGCTCCGCCAGGCTCATCTGGCGGTCGTCCAGCACCACGCTGACCTGCACCGGCAGATCATCCAGCCGGGTCAGCGGTGTGTCGTCGGCCGGGGGTATGGCCGCGGTTTCGGGAAGGCTGTCATCCGGGGCAGTGGCCGAGAGGTCCGGGGCGGTTTCTGGGTCCGTGTCGGTCATGCGGATCTCCTTGACGATAAGCCCTTCGCCCGAGGGCTCCAGGATCAGGGAAAGACGGGGGGCCAGCAATTCGCGCCGGATGGCGGAGGTGCCGGTCAACAGAAGATCCCCCGGCGCCAGGTCGCGCAGCGCGGCCAGCGGCAGGGCGATGCGGCCCAGAGCGATGCGGCATTGCACCGGGATGGCGGCGGCCAGCGCCGCGGCCAGGGGGGCGGGGCGGCCGGGGCTGGTGACCAGCCCTGCGGCCAGCGCGGTCAGGCAGCGCGCGCTGCCCCCGACCAGCAGCACGGCAGGCGCGCCCCAGCCGGGATCGACCTGTAGCGAAAGCCAGGTCCGGGCTTCGGGCGGGGCGTTGCCCGGTGCCACGGGCGTCACGGACAGGAGCCGCGCGGCCAGGGGGGCGGGCGCGATCTGGCGCAGCAGGTCCCAGACCCCCGAGACCACGATTTCGCGCAGGTCCGGCGGCAGGTCGTCCAGCTCCGCCAGCGCCAGGTCAACTCCGGTGGCCGCGCCCAGCGGCATGTCCTGCAAAACCAAGGTCAGAGTCCCGGCCTCTGTCTCGGCAGTGGCTGCCAGCGCGCCCACCGCTCCCTGCGGCGGACGGGCCTCAACCAGGGTAAAGCCCAACTGGTCCAGTCTCACCGGCTGGCCGAACCAGGCGGCGATGGCGTTCCAGATCGCGATATCGGAGACAAGCGGCCGGTGCAGGGCATTCATCGCCGCATCCCTCCGGGGCGTAGCGGGTCAAAGGCGGCAGTGTCGGGCGCGGTATCCTCGGCTGTGCGGTCCTCTGCCTGCTGAATGCGGATAGCGCGGGCAGGATAGCGCGCTGCCAACGCCTGAGCCAGCACAGCGGAGGCCTGCGCCAGGTTATGCGCCTCCGCTCCGGGGGGCAGATGAAGTGTGACCACCAACTCCTTGGCCGAAAAAGCCAATTCCAGGCTCTGCACGCCCAGGGCCGGCACCGGAAGATCCATTCGCAGCGCAACCTTCCCATCGGCGCCGGGGCGCAGCATCTGGGCTTCGGCGGCGCGCAGATCGGTGGCGATCCGTTCGACCACGCTGGCGATCTGGCTGCGGGTTTCCGCCGGTGGTGGCGTGCTGGCGGGCGCTGGTGGCGCATGAGCCGGCAGGGCGGCAAGCAGGGCGCCCGGCTGACGGTCGTCGCCCTTCGTCTCCTCCTCCTCCTCATGCGCGCCGGCCTGAGTGCCGCGCGGGCCGGGGGGCTGGCCGACCGGCGGTTGAAGGGTCTGCGCGCCAGCCCGCATCGCGGCATCCAGCCGGGTGGCAAATTTCGACGTGGCGCGTGGATCGGGCGGGCCCGTGCGGCCACGGGCCTGGCCGAACTGGTCCCGTCCGGGGGATGCGCCGCCGCTGCCCAGCTGCGCCTGCGCGCCCCGGTCCTGGTCCGCGCGGGTGGCGGCGGAATCACGGGGCGTGGCGGTGGGCGGCGGCGGGTCGATGCGGCTCATGACGGGGCTCCCACAGGGGTCGGCGCGGGGCGGGGCCGGGAAAACAGGTCTTCGATCTCGGCCTCTTCGGCGGCGATCTGGGCCTCTGCCAACTCGGCTGCCAGGTCTTCGGTCAGAGTTCCGATCTTCTCGACCTCCTGCTGCTTGCGCTTCAGCTCCGCCTGGGCGGCGGTGACGGCCTCCCGGGCGCGGATCACGCGGTCGCCCGCGCGGTCGCGGCGGTCGATCAGCTTCTGGTGTTCGGCCAGCAGGTGCAGCACTTCGTCCTTGGCGTCGTCCACCGCGCCCATGCCGACGACCTGTTGCAGGATCCGGTCGAAGATTGCGCGTTCCCGGTCGGGCAGGGTGGCCGCGCTCTGCGTGACTTCGGCGATCAGCGCCTGGTGCCGGGTCTCTGCCTCGGCCAATTGGGCCCGCGCGGCCATCAGCGCCCGCAACGCCTTGTCCTCACGCAGTTTCTTGACCCGTTCAAGCATGCGAAACTGGCGGATCATGCGGTCACCTGCGCCAGTTTCTGCAAGGTACTCTCATAGGGGTCCAGATCCTGGGTCCGCTGCCGCAGGAAGTCGCGGATCGCCTCCTGCTTGTCGATCGCCAAGTCGGAGCGGGGATCGGTGCCGCGCTGATATTCTCCGATCTTCACCAGAAGTTCGACCTCGTCATAAAGGGCCAGCCATTCGTTCACCTTTCCGGCCATGTCGACATGTTCAGGTGAGACCACCTTGTTCATCACCCGGCTTTTGGAGGCGAGGATGTCGATGGCCGGGTAATGGTTCCGCGCCGCCAGCTTGCGCGACAGGATGATGTGCCCGTCCAGGATGGAACGTGTCTCGTCCGCGACGGGTTCGTTCATGTCGTCGCCCTCCACCAGCACGGTATAGAGCGCGGTGATGGAGCCCCGTTCGTTCATGCCCACCCGCTCCATCAGCTTGGGCAGGGTGGCAAAGACCGAAGGGGGGAACCCACGGCGGGTGGGGGGCTCTCCCGCTGCCAGCCCGATCTCCCGCTGGGCGCGGGCGAACCGGGTGACGCTGTCCATCAGGAACAGCACCTTCTTGCCCTGATCGCGGTAATATTCGGCGATGGCGGTGGCGACCGATGCGGCCTTTGCCCGCTCCATCGAGGACTTGTCGGAGGTGGCGACCACGACCACGGATTTCTTCACCCCTTCGGGGCCAAGGTCGTGTTCGATGAATTCGCGCACCTCCCGGCCGCGTTCTCCGATCAGCGCCAGCACGGTGATGTCCACATCCGCGCCGTTCACCAGCATCGCCAACAGGGTGGACTTGCCTCCGCCGGCAGCGGCAAAGATGCCCATCCGCTGCCCCTCGCCACAGGTCAGCATCCCGTCGATCGCCCGCACCCCCAGCGACAGCGGTTCCGAGATGATGCGCCGGGTCATCGGGTCGGGCGGGGCCTGATAGACGGGGTAATGGGTTTCGGGGACAAAGGGATCGTCGCGCCCGTCGATGAAATTGCCGAACCCGTCCAGCACCCGGCCGCGCAATCCTTCGCCCACCGGGACCGATTGCACCCGGCCCGTCGGCACCACCTCGGTCGAGGGGGATACGCCCTGCGTCTCGCCGATGGGCGACAGCAGCGCCTCCCGCCCCAGGAAACCCACGACTTCGGCCGCGAGGTGGTGGCCCGTCTCCCGGTTGTAGAGATCGCAAAGCTCGCCGATCTGCACATCGGGGGCAATGGCGTGGATGATCGTGCCCACGACCTTCTGCACCCGGCCGGTCATCCGGTAGGGCTGGAACTGCGCAAGCCGCCGTGACATGCGGTCCGGCATGGCATCAATGCGGGCGGCGATGCGGTCGTCCGGCGACGGGGCATTGGACGGGACTGTCGCCGCCGGGGGGGCGGTCCGGTCCTGCGGGGCGGTGGGCGTGCTCATCGCATCCCCCTATCCGCCCGTCAGAAGGGCGCGCAGAGTGGTCAAGGTGTCGTCCAGCGCGAAGGTGACGACGCCCAGACCGGATTCGATGCGCAGGTCGGGCGTGCTCAGCTTCGCGTCGGAGATGAGGTCGATCAATTCGACCTCGGGGTAGTCTTCCTTGATTGCGGGCAGGGCCTTTCGCAGATCCTCGATCATGTCGGGGGCGGCGTGCAGGCGCACGCGTTTCTCGCTGCGCATGGTGGCCAGCGCTGTACGGGCGGTGCCGCGCGCCAGCTCGGGACGGTCGAAATCGGAGATGATCTCGCGCAGGGCGGAGATGATCAGACGCGCGATCTCGCCCTCCATCCGGGCCAGGGCCTGGTCCAGGGCACGGCTGTCGCCGGCCAGCCGGGCAGCGGCGTCGCGGGCCGCCTGCGCCTGGCCCTCGGCCAATCCGCGCTGCTTCTCCGCCTCGTAGACCTGTCGGGCTTCGGCGCGAATACGGCTGGCCTCCGCCTCGGCGCTGCGGATGAGAGCTTCGGCTCCGTCAAGCGTGGCGGCATCGCGCGCCTTGAGGACCGGACCGGCGGAGAGACCATGGCCATGCAGGCGCAGGGTGTAGAGATCGCTCATTCCTCCAGCTCCTGCGCGATCAGGCGCCAGGCGGCGCGGTCCTGGGCCTCGTCGGTGACAGGGTCGGCAGCGGCGGTCGGATGGCGTTTGCGGAACAGGGTGGCCAGGGTCGCGTCCTGCATGTTGATCAGCCGGGCAATCAGGCCAAGGCCGAGGGCGGGCACGGGGTTGGGATCGGTGTCGCTGCGCGGAAGGGCAAGGGTTTCGGGCCAGAGTGTCGCCAGCGGCGCAGCAAAGACAGAGGCCTGCCGCATCCCGAACGCCAGCGCGGCATCGCCCAGCGACAGGCGCAACGCCTCCCGGTCGGCGCGCAGAATGGCATGGCGGATGCGGTCCTGCGCCATGGCTCCGGCCAACAGCCGCGCCAGCGGGTCGATGACCTCTGGCGGTGCCAGCACACAACGCAGCGCCAGGCGGGGCCGGTCGGCGCTGGCCAGGCGGCGAAAGAACGCGGCATCGAAGGGCAGGGCGGTCAGTCCGGCGGCCCGCGCCATCGCACGATCCCGACAGCGCCGTCCCAATGGTCCATCGCCCAACCGGGCCGCCAGGTCGGGCGCCAGCGGCGCTGCGCTCGTGTCCGCCTCGGGGGGGGCAGAAAGGGGCGCGGTCGGGTCGGGGAAATGATCGGATGGGCGGGCCAGCAGCGCGGCCAGCTCCAGCGTCATGCGGCCCGAAACGGCGGTCAGGTCCATGGCATGTCCTCCGCACCCGCACCCCCACGGCGCGCCGATCCGGTCACGGGCAAGGGCGCCGCAGAACGGGCGGGGCCGCCGGATCGCACCGCGCACCGCATCAGGCCGGATCCTCGTCCGCAAGGATCACACGCAGGCGGCGCGACAGGCTGCTGCTGCGCCAGGCCAGGGCAATGGTGGTGATCAGCAGCAGCCCGGCCAGACCGGCCAGCCCCCCGGCCCACATCCAGAATCCTTGCGTCGCCTCGGGGGTCAGAGACAGGCCTGGCAGAACCTCCCGCGTGCGTACGGCGGCGCCCAGCATTTTTTCCTCGGGGTTGAGGTTTGGCTGTGCCTCCACCAGCACAACGGTCACGGCCTCGTATTCGACCCCCTCGATCGCGTTGGCGACCAGACGGCGGATCTGCGGCATCAGGAAATCCAGATCGAACCCGGCACGCTGCTTGATGAAGACGGCGGCGGAGGAGGGTTTGACCTCCTGACCCAGCTCCGGCGCCTCGGGCATGACGATATGCACCCGCGCCACCAGCACGCCATCGATCTGTTGCAGCGTCTGGGCGACGTCCTCTCCCAGAGCATAGACATAGCGCACGCGTTCCTCGAAGGGAGAGGATACGATACCGGATTTGGCGAAGACCTGGCCGATGCTTTCGCGGTTGTTGCGGGGCAGACCGCGCGCATCCAGAACGGCCAGCGCGGTCTGCACCTTGTCGGTCTGCACCGAAATGGCAAAATTCTCGTCTCCGCCGGACAATTTCTGCGCGTCGATATTGGCCTCCAGAAGGGCGCCGAGGATCTCGTTCGCCTCCCGCTCGGTCAGGTTGGTGTGAATCTCGGTCTTGCAGGCGGCCAGCGCCAGGCAGACCAGAAGCGCCAGCAGCAGCCGGCGCGGAAAGATATGGATCACGCGCATGGTTCCGGTGACACCCTCACTGGCCTTTCATCAGGCTGTCGAGCGCCTGCGTGGACTTGCCGGCCAGCTTGGAGCTGACATCGACCAGCACGGAATATTGCACCACCTCCGTCTGGATCGCGACCAGGGTGGAGACATCCATGCGCGTGCCGTCGGTATGGGATTTCACCGCCGCAAGGCTGTCGTCAAAGGTGCCGCGCAACCGTTCCAGCCCGTTCAGGATGGAGCTGCCCGGCCCCTGGTCGGCCTGCGGTGCCAGGTCCAGCCCGCGCAATGCCCGATCCGCGGGGGAGGTGCTGTCCAGTGCATCGGCGGTGCGGGTCGGGTTGATCGGCGCGGCGGGGTCGGTCGCCTGAACCGGGCGCGCGTCGGTGATCGCGGCACCTGGCGGGGTGGCGGTGGTATCCAGCTGCGCCAGCTGCATGGCGGGCTGACTGCCCTCCGTCTCGAAGGCGCGGCGCATCGCGTCCTCGAACCGGCCCAGACTTTCGGCGGAGGGGCCGGTGCCGGGCTGCTGGCCCATGGGCAGCGCGGCCGCGTTTGGGGTGACGGTCAGGCTCATCTTTCGTATCTCCCGGTCCCGCGCGCGCCCGGCGGGGCGGCGTGTCCATCCTGTGCGACGGTGGCCATGCCGCGCCGCGTCATGCCTCTGCCAGGGCTCCGTCGGCCATGGCGGTCAAAGTCTCTGCCGCGCCGGTTTCGTGCAGTTCGTCGCGCAATTCGCGGGCGGTGTCGCGGTCGCCCAGCCGCGCATGGGCCAGGCAGCGAAAGGCGATGATCGTGTCGCTTTGCCGGGCCTTTTCCAGAACCTGCACGGCGGCCTGCGCCTCATTCGCCGCCAGGTGCGTCAGGGCCAGCCCGATCGGGCCTGTCTCCTCCTCCGGGCGAAGACGATGCAGGGCGGAAAACACGACCTCCGCCTGCTGCGCCATCCCGCGTGAGATGCCCAGGAATCCGATTTCGGCCAACAGTTTATAGCCTTCGGTGTTCAATTCGATGGTCATGCGTCCCCCGGCCTTGTCCGGGCATTGTGCATGAAACCCGAAACCGGCCAATGACTTCTGTCACACCCTGCGCCATGCCGGGCTGCTACCTCGGGATCTGATCTTCGAGGGCGGCTTCGCGGATCGTTGCGGATGTCAGCGCGAACGGAAGTCATGCAGAAGATCCTGACCACCCTGTCCAAGCGGAACGACGTGATCCTGGCGTTCCTTCTGATCTGCATCGTCTTCATGATGATCCTGCCGCTGCCGACGCAGTTGGTGGACGTGCTGATCGGCATCAATCTCTGCATTGCGGCGATCCTGCTGATGGTGGCGATCTACCTGTCCGAGGTGGTCGCGTTCTCGGCCTTTCCCTCCATTCTGCTGCTGACCACGCTGTTCCGCCTGGCGCTGTCGATCACCACCACACGGTTGATCCTGTTGCAGGCCGATGCGGGCGCGATTGTCGAAACCTTCGGCAATTTCGTCGTTGCCGGGAACCTGGTGGTGGGGGCGGTGATCTTCCTGATCCTGACCATCGTGAACTTTCTGGTGATCACCAAGGGGTCGGAACGGGTGGCGGAAGTGTCGGCGCGGTTCTCGCTGGATGCCATGCCCGGCAAACAGATGTCGATCGACAGCGACATGCGCGCCGGCATGATCGACATGAAGGAGGCGAAGAAGCGGCGCGGCAAGCTGGAGAAGGAAAGCCAGCTGTACGGCGCGATGGACGGGGCGATGAAATTCGTCAAGGGCGATGCCATCGCCGGGCTGATCATCATCTTCGTCAACATCATCGGCGGCATCATCGTCGGCACCACCCAACTGGGCATGACCACGAACGAGGCGCTGTCGCGGTTCGCCATCCTGACCATCGGCGACGGGCTGGTCAGTCAGATCCCGGCGCTGTTCATCTCCATTACCGCCGGGTTCATCGTCACCCGCGTGAGTTCCGAGGAAAACGACAACCTCGGATCGGACATCGCAAAGCAGCTGGTGAACGAACCCAAGGCTTTGCTGATCGCCTCGGGTATTCTGGTGGGGTTTGCCCTGATCCCCGGATTTCCGACGACGGTCTTTCTGGTATTGGCCGTGCTGACAGGTGTCGGCGGCTATTTCCTGATGAGCTCGCGCCGCACCGCTGCCGAGGCCCAGGGCAGCAGCCAGATGCCCGCGCTGGCCGCCGCCGCGCGGCCGCAGCTGGAAATGCCCAGTTTTCCCAAGGACGGAGAAATCGAACCGATCGAGGAGGTCGAACCGGTCACCTTTGCCCTGACCGTGCCGCTGATCGTCGATATCTCCTCCTCCGTGCGGAATTACATCGAACCGCGCCGGCTGGATTCCGAAGTCGCGAAGGTGCGGCGCGCGCTCTACTTCGATCTTGGCGTGCCTTTTCCCGGTGTTCATCTGCGTTTGAACGACACGCTGGAGGCGGATGAATATCGCATTCTGGTGAACGAGATCCCCGTGGCGCAAGGCAAATCCCGTCCCGGATCGCTGATGGTGCGGGAGACGGAACAGAACCTTCAGATGTTCGAGATCCCATTCGAGCGCGGAGAGGACTTCCTGCCCAACACCCCCTCCCTGTGGGTGGCGGGCAAGCATGAGACGACGCTCCGCAAGGCGGGCATCCAGATGATGACCCTGCCGTCGATGCTGACCTTTCACCTGGCCCATACGCTGAAGGACCACGCGGGTGAATTCATCGGGGTGCAGGAGACGATGTACCTGATGAACCAGATGGAACAGAATTTCGCCGAACTGGTCCGCGAGGTCACGCGCACCTTGCCGGTGATCACCATCGCCGACGTGCTGCAACGGCTGGTGAGCGAGGAAATCTCCATCCGCGACATGCGCACCATCCTGGAGGCGCTGGTGGAATGGGGCCAGCGGGAGAAAGATCCGATCCTGCTGACGGAACATGTCCGGTCTGCCCTGAACCGCTATATCACGCATAAATTCTCGGGCGGGCAGAACATCATCTCGGCCTATCTGCTGTCGAAAAGCATCGAGGACGAGGTGCGGGGCGCCATTCGCCAGACCTCCGGTGCCAGCTACCTGGCGCTCTCACCGGATGTGCACAAACGGCTGATCGCGGCGTTGCAGACCTCGGTCGGGGATTTCAGCCGCCATGCGCTGAAACCCGTGGTGCTGGCGCCGATGGACATCCGCCGGTTCTTCCGCAAGATCGTTGAACGGGATTTCCCCGAGCTGGCGATCCTGTCCTTTCAGGAACTGTCGCCGCAGGTGAACATCCAGCCCCTGGAACGGATCGAGCTGCGATGACGGGCCGTGGTCCCGCGCTTGTTCTGGCCGCTGCCGCCGCCGCGTTGTTCTGGATCGGGCAATTGGCGGGGCTGCTGGGGCCGGTGGGCGCGCCGTGGCTGTCGGGGCTGGGCGGTGCCTTCCTGGCCCCGCCGCTATTCCTGTTGGTGGCACCGCGTCCGAATGTGCTGTGGCGGATGGCCGGAGGAATCCTGGCCGTGGCGCCGGTGCTGGCGGTCCTGCTGATGGTGTTGCGCCCGGCGGTGGTCGCACAGGGCGCGGGACCGGCCGGCGCACCGAACCTGGACGCGATGCAGGCCTGGCCGATCCTGCTATGTGCCATTGCCGCCGGGCTGGCCCTGATCCTGATGGCCGGGGCCGAGGGGCGCGGCCCCGGCCCCGCCCCGTGGTTTCCGACCGGCGCGGCGCTGTTCGCCCTGCTGTTGAGTGGTCTGGCCATGGCGGGCCTGCCTGCGCAGATCCTGACCCGGACGCCGATCCACGCCGCGTTGGTGCTGCTGGCCGCGGTGATCCTGGCCGGTCTTCTGCTGACCCTGGCAGACAGGGCGCTGACCCCGCGTCTGGACCGATTTCTGCGGGCGCTGATCGGATTGCTGCCGCTGTTGGGGTTCACCGGCACGATCCTGGGGATCATGCGGGCGCTGGACGGACTGCCGGATGTCTTCGCCACACCGGCGGGGGAGGCCGATCTGTCGCCCTTGCTTTCCGGGCTTGCGACGGCGTTCGAGACGACGTTGATCGGCCTGCTGGCAGCGGTGAGCGCAGGATTCCTGCTGGCCCTGCTGGGGGATGCCCTCACGGGTGAGGATCCTTGACCGACAGGTCGCAAGGCGATCCGGCGCTGATTGCTTCGGACCTGTTTTTCGGCGTGTCGGCCATCCTGCTGATCCTTGCCGTGCTGGTGTTCGCGCCGCTGCGCGACCTGGCCCTGCGTGCCGCCACGCCGGTGACGCGGGGCGCTGCGGTCAGCCCCGTGGCGGAGATGTCCCGGCCCGCGCTGCTGGCGCGGGCGACGGGTCTGGACATGACCGTGCCCGATGCACCTCCGGTCCACCTGCCGCTGGACCGGATCGGTGCCGGCCCACTCGCCAGATGGGCCGCAGGGCTGGACGGCGTGCCGCTGCTGATCATCACCCCCGATGGCGGCGAAAGCGCGTTTCTAGCCGAACCCGCTCTGGCGGCAGCAGGTGTCGCGCGGATCGACCGGGTGCGGCTGACCGTCTCCTGCGCAACGCTGCGCTGGCAGGGCGGAAAGATCCTGTGCCGGGGTGCGCCATGATGACCGGCACGGCCGATGCGCCGTTGGGTCGATGGTTGGCCGATATCGGGGCGAACCTGCTGTGCGTGGTGATCGTGATCCTGCTGGTCCTGTCGCGTGCGCCGGTTGATCAATCCCCGGAACGATCCGGTGTCCAATCCGCTGACATGTCCCTGCCGATCTACCGGGCCGCGCCTCTCTCGGGGGCAGAGGGGGTGACCCTGCTGTCCCGCATGGCACTGCCGGGGGAGCCCGGTCGCCTCTTGCTTGACCTGCGCCGCGATGGCGTGTTCATCGCCGGCAGTGACCAACCTGTCGATCCGGCGGGGCTGGTCGCAGCTGCGGGCGACGGGGGTGCGACGCTCTACCTGCATGATCCGGCGTACCATGCGCAGGTCCGCGCGTCGGCGGACCGTGCCGGGATGGTCCTGCGCGAGATCACGGTCCCCCAGGCGCTGCGTGACCTGGATGGATCCGGATGGGCGCCCGAATACCTGGCCGCGCTGGACGGCGTGCGCAGCCGCGCGGGGTTCGTGGCCGTGCTGCGGCGATTCCTGGGGGCCGCGGCGGGGCGTGGTCCGGACAATTCCCCGCCGCCCCCCCCGCGCCGCCACGCGCTGCGCGATCTGGTGGGGCTGTTGCAGCTGGGCGGGAACCTGGCCTGCCTGGCGCTTGGCGGGCTGGGGCTGGCGGTGATCTACCGGCGCGGCCGCAGGGGTCAGATCGGCAGGCGCTGACGGCTGGCGCTGGCTTTGCGCCCCGCGATGCCACCATTGCGCACCGCCTCCATCTCGGCGGCTTCCTCGGCACTGAAGAGGGTAGAGGCGGCAAAGCCCGCCAGCACGTCGTTCACCGCCTGGCTGAGCAGCGCGAACAGGCCCAGGAGGCTGTGCCGTTCCTCGGCGGCGATGGTCTCCATCTCCTTGCGCAGACGCCGGACCAGGGCAAAGCCCGCGCCAACCTTGGCCAGGTATTCGGCCATTTCCTCGGGAGACATGGCAGCCAGCGTGGCGCCCACCTGTTGCAACACAGCCTTGCTCCCCGGCGCCCCGTCGCGGGCAAAGGCGGTGGGATAGGGCCAGCCCGGCAGCATTGCCGCGTTGAAGATCACCAGGTTGGCCGTGCCACGGGCATCCGCTCCGCCAGGGGGCGGGGTGAGGCCCGTGGCCTCCGCCGTGGCGAGGATCTGCAACGCCGTGCCGAGGGCCGGGGGCAGGGACGCGGCCGGGGGCAGGGCGGCGGCGCGTCCGGTTTCTCCGCCCCGCAGGATCGCATCTCCGGCACTGGCGCTCAGCATGTCGGGCGCGAGGGGGGGCGGTCCGTTGCTCGTGATGGCCGCTATCGGCTGTCCCGGTCGTTCCCCTGCGACGCCGCTTGGCAGGGGGGGGGTGTTCGGGGATCTCGCCGCCGTGCCCGCCGATGGGAATGGCCGTGCCGGCGCCGTCCCCTGAACGGGGGCGGCTGCACGCGTGCCGGGCGGTGTCGGCTGCGGTCCAGCGCCGGCGGCAAGGCCGGAGGAATGCGCCGGGTTGGGCGCCGCGCCCGGTCCTCCCGATGGCGGCGTGCCTGTCCCCGGCGCATGGACGAGACGGGGCGGGGTGAGGGTCGCCAGATTCGCGCCCGTCCATGCCCCCTGTGGTCGGACAGTTGCGTCCAGCGGCGGAGCTGAGGTCGCTGCCGGACCGGAACCTGGGGCCGTGCTGGGGGGAGCGACGTTGCCGGAGGGCAGGGCGGGGCCCGGCTGCGCACGACCGGGCTGGGGCGGCGTGACCGGCCTGCTGTCCAGAGAGGAGCCCTGCCCCGGCGAGGTGGTCACAGGAGGCTGTCCCCTGGGGGAGCCGTGCGGTGGATCGGCGGCGCGGACAGCGAACCCCTGCGCAGGCGCTTCGGAGCGCGCGCTGGCCGGACCGTGGCTGCCGGTCATGGCGGGATGTGTTCCCCCGGAACCCGCCAGGGGTGGACCGATGGCGGGGCCTGCGGCGGCAGCACGGGAAAGCTGCCCGCCGGGATCGCCGGTGCCGAAAGAGAGCGGCCCGTTCGACGAAGGCGCAGCCGGTGTCTGCGGATGCAAGGTTGCCCCGCCCGGCGTGGGTCCTGCAAAGCCCGTTGCTGACCCGCGTGGCAGAGCTGCCGTGCCGGGGCCAGAGGCGGCAGTGCCCGTGCCGGAAGCGGCTGCGGCGGAGGTCGGATTGCCCGGCAAGGGGGCCGGATCAGGGCCACGCGGCGGGGCGGACACGGCAGGACCGAATGCGCCGGGTGGAAGTGGGGCGGCCGTGGGACCGGATTGTCCCGTTCCAGCTGGTCCCGGCGCGCTTTGCCCGGCGCCTTGTTGGCCCTGTCCGGTGAGGTGTTGGCGCGCTGGCGGTGTCGGAATCGGGGCCGGGGTCTGGGTCGGCGAGCCGGGGGGAGATGTCGACGCCCCTTTCGTCGCGCTGCCGGCAGGGGGCATGCCCCGGCCGGGCAGGGTCGGCCCGGCCGGTGTCGCGATCGGTGGGGTGGCGCCCGGCGCAATTGCACCGGTGGCGAGGTGGGCAGGCAGCTGACCTTGCCCAAACGCGCCCTGACCGATGCGCCCCGGCGTCGCGGCACCCGGCGCCATGGGCGTAGCCCCTTGACCCGAGCCACCCGCGGCGCTGGCGCCCGGACCGACCGCAGCCCGACTGCCACTTGGCTGACCAGTGCTCTCTCTGCGGACGGCTTCCTGGCGGAGGGTTTCCGGGCTGCCGGCGTCCTGCGCCGGTGTCGCCGGACGGGACGGGGAGGAGTGCGGGCCGTTGGGGCCGAAGGGGGCCGGAGCCGTCCCGTCCGCATAGGGGCCGGCCGCACCCGCCCGGGCGCCGTAAAGCTGCGCATCGGGCGCCTGCGGGGCCGGGACGGGCGTGGGCTGGGCGGTGGTCGGGGTCAGCACCGGGTCGGCCGTGTTGAACCGTTTGGCGATCTCCGCCGCGGTCAGGCTGTTCAGCATGGCGAGAACGCCGCCGCTGCCCAGGCTCATGCCCCGTGATGCTCCACCAGGGCCGCGAGGCGCTGCACCTCGGCGGCCAGGCGGGTGCGGGCGGGGCTGTCTTCCAGCGCGGCAAAGGCGGCGACATCGCGCCGGGCCTCCGCCCAGCGGCGGGCCCGGCACAGCAATTCCGCCCGGTGATAGCGTGGTGCCGGCGCGTCCGGAGCCAGGTCGACCGCTGCGTCAAAGGCCAGGGCGGCGCCGGTTTCCTCTCCATCCATGACAAGGCAGATGCCAAAGCCCAGCCAATGATCCACCCGTTCCGGCGCCAGCAGGCACAGCGCCTGGAATACCTGCCGCGCGCCACGGGCATCGCCGGCGTTGAACCGGGCAAAGGCCTGCGCATAAAGGGCATCGACGCTTTCTTCGGGCAGGCCAAGGGCGGCGCGCAGCGATCCGCTGTCCAGCATCCCGTCGAGCAATGCCAGATAATCGCGTCCGCCTTCGGCCTCAAGCCGGGCCAGGGCGGCGCGCATTGCCGTCAAGGTCTCATCGCTGTACGGCAGCTGGCGGGCGGCGGCAGTGGGGTGGGGAATGTCCGGGGGCGGGGTCATCGCGGTGCGGTCCGGTTCAGACAGCGTCTTGCAGCCGGGCAAGGCAATTCCGCGCCTCGGCGGCCAGGTCGGTGGCACCGGCCTCCTCGGCATGGCGCTGCGCCTCGGCCAGGTCTTCCTGTGCGACGTCCGTCTCTCCCATGGCCATCGCCGCCCGGCCGGAGAGCAGGTAGCCCTCCGCCCGCCTTGGCGCCTGCGCCACCACGACCGAGGCGCATTGCATCGCCAATTCGTTCAGCCCGCCGGCCAGGGCGGCCTCCGCCAGGCCGATCTGGGGATCGATGGCCAGCGGGTCCAGCAGAACCAGCGTGCGAAAGATGTTCAATGCTTCCAGCGCCTGCCCCTGGTCCAGCGCGCGCTTGCCCGCCAAGGCGGCCCCTTTCAGATCGCCATCCTTCAGACCCAGTCGGTCACGGATGGGGTTCAGGGCCAGATCGGTCAGCGCCTCGGTGGCGGCGGGGGGCAGGGTCGTGGTCATGGGGCTCTCCGGTTGGGGGCGCGGGCAGGATCGCGTCGGGGGCCGCTGAAAGGGCCAGGGTGCCACCTGCGCGGCGGCGGGATGTCAGGGCGGTCTCAGGGTTGGAAGATGACGAAATCCGCCCCGCTATCTGGCGGTGTGGCGGGGCTGGCAGGATGGGCGGCGGCTGTAGCTGGTTCGGCGCTGGCGGGGATCACGTCGCGGGCAAAGCTGCGCCATTGCAGGATGTCCTCCAGCGCGGCGACGGCGGCGCGCGGATCGCCGGGGGCGATACGCGCCTGCGCGGTCACCCGCAGGGGCGGCTGGTCCGGGCGACGGTCGGCCAGCGCCATCAGTGCCGCCGCACCTGCGGCATCGGCACCATTGACATCGGGAAGGACAAGGGCGGCGCGGTTGAACCCGGCCAGCCCCAGCCCCAGCCGCAGCAATTTGCGCAGCTGGGCCGTGGCCTCGTGCGGGTCGGGGGTCAGCGCGCCCAGCGTCCCCTCAAGCGTGGCAGCCTGGCCATCGGGGGCAAGGCGCAGGATCAGATCCGTGTCCTCGATCGTGAAATCGTGGCGCGCGCCCAGGGGGCCGGGTGGCGGCACCAGGCCCATGGCCTGCCAGATCGCGTGAACCGATGGTGTGAGCCCTCTGGTCATCCGTCTCTTCCCCTTTGCTGGCCCGCGATCAGACGCGGGTCATGCTGGCCATCATGTCGGTTTCGGCATTGTTCAGCTCCCGCAGGAAGGCGAGGGCGGATTTGATCATTTCCTCAAGGTCTTCCATGAATTTCTTGGCGAAATCGGCGTTGGACTGGCTTTCGGTCGCGGCCGCGGCGAGTTCCTGGCCCTGGGCCTCGTCGATCTTGCCCTCGGCCTGGAAATGGGCGGAGATCATGCCGCCGATGGCGCCCATCAATTGGTTCAGCGCCGGCGCCAGAGAATTGATCGTCTGCGACATTGTTCCAGCCTCCGCCGCGGTATTCGCAGTCAGCTTCGCGGCATTGTTGAGCTCGGCCCCGCCACGTGTGGCGTCGCCACCGGCGCGGGCGGCGATGTTGCTGGTCTGCACGCTTTCCTTCAGGGCGCCGGTGGCCTTGTTCATCTGGCCGATGGCGCCGATGGCGGCGCCGATGGAGATCACCGCCGAGACCACCGCAACGACCAGCGAGACAATGGCGGAAGCGATGATCTTTTCCGCTGATTCGCGGGTTTCTCCGGCCTGCGCCTCCAGCTCTCCGCGGGCCTGCTCGCGGGCGGCCAGACGGGCGTCCAGCGCGTTCTGGCGGCTCATCGACGCGAATTCGATCATCAGTTTCGACAGCACGTCAGGATCGCGCACCACGGACAACAACACGCTCAGCTTTTCCTCAAGCGAGGCCGTCTCGTCCGTCAGCGTGGCCAGCGCGGCCTCCAGCCGGTTCTGCGCGGCGCCGCTGCTTTCGGGGCCCGCCATCCGGTTCATCGACGCCCCGCCGGCCCCCGTTGCGCCGCCGGTCTGGCCATCCGGGATGACGCCATTGTAATCGCTGCTGCCGCCACCGGTGCGGTTGGCCTGGCCACCGCCCTGGGCGCCCTCGCTGCCGCCGGGGCCGGTATAACCGAACGTCTGGGTCGTGCCATCTGTGCGGATCGTGGTCATTGTCAAACCTCCCCTTGGGGTTCAGCCCGCAAAGCGGGTGGCGGACAGCGTATCGCCGCTGTCCTTGTTCATTTCGGTGATCTGGTCGAGCATGGCGTTGAACCGGTCGGAGGCGCCCATCAGCATGGCCAGCGCCTGATCGATCAGGTCATCCAGCTGCTGCATCAGCGCCTGGATCGCCTGGCTGTCGGCTTGAAGGTCCATCGCGTCGGCCTGGTCCTCGGCGGCGGACAGGCCGTAGCCCGCCGATCCCACCTGCGCCACGGCAGAGCCGGCCTGCGTCACTGCGGCGGCGACGGCGGCCACGGTGCGCACCGTTTCGACGGCCGCCTTGGCGACGGAGGCGCTCAGCCCGGCAAAGCCCTGAACAGCCGCATCCACCCTGCCGGAGGCCACGGCAGCGACGATGCCGGCCACCGCCAGCGTGATGGTGAAGGCCATATCGATCGCCATCAGCGCATCGTCCGAAATGTCGGGGTCGATCGCCTTGGCCAGGTTACCGGCTATGCCCGCGCCGGTTTCTTCCTGTACGATGGAGTTGATCAGCGAAACCGCCATGATGACCCCGCCGGCGATCATCAACGCGCCGACGGCCTGCATTCCCGGAACTGCGGCCAGCGCCGCACCGATCGCAATCATCAGGAAGGCGCCAAGCGCCTGGAACGCCATCGAGATCTTGTCGAAGATATTTCCGGATTTACGCTTGGCCTCGGCCTCGTCCAGTTTCTTCTCCGATTCCTCGATCTTGGCTTCGTTTTCCTTCATGTTCAGGCGCTTCGTTTCCTGTTCGTTCAGGACACGGTCGGTATGCACCTGGGAGGTGATTTCCTTGAGCTTGGAGGTGATCTCCGCAAGACGGGTCTCGAAACTTTCCGACCCGAGTTCGGGCATGAAATTGCGCAACCCCTCCAGGATGGAGCCATAGCCCGGTGCCGCCGGATCGGGCGCGCCGCCGTTCTGCATGCCGCCGATGCCGCCGCCGGTCTGGGTTTCCTGGGTCTGTTCCGTGCCGGTCGTGCCATAGGTGTTGGTCGTTCCGGGCGTTCCGCCGATACGTGTGTTCACGGGGCCATCTCCTGTGTCAGCATCTCGATCCTGCCGCGCGCCTCTGCCAATGCGGCGGCCTGGCCTTCGACCTTCTCGGCCTCGGCGGCGGCAAGACGGAAACTTTCCAGCGCCTCCGCCCGATCACCGGTGGCCAGAAGGCATTCGCCGTAGCGCAGGTACCCGTCGGGATTGGTCGCATCGAGCGCGAGGAAATTCAGGTAATTGTCGATCGCCTGCGCAGGCTTGCCAGCCATCTGCCGGGACAGGCCCAGGCAATAGTGGTTCTTCGCCTCCAGCGGGTCGATAAGGCACAGGTGGACAAAGGCATCCTCGGCCTTGGTCAGGTCACCGGAATTCAGAAGGTTGAAGCCCACGGCATAGAGAACCTCCAGGTCCTGGCGTGTCAGGCCCAGGGTCTGCGCGGCGGTGTTGCCGTCCTTGAGCCCCTCGTAGATGTCGTTGCCCTCCAGCCCTGCTTCGCGGGCAAAGGTGTCGACGCCGACCTGGACCAGTCGCATGACGGTCTCCGGATCATGGTCGCCAAAGAAATCCTTGATATTGTCCATCTGCGTCCCTTCCGTCCTGTCCCGTTCACATTACAGCCCGCTACGGGGGAGGCGGTGCCGAAAGACACAGCCACGTCCGGCGCGGCGCAGGATCTACAGCCCGGCGCTGCGGTGCAGCCCGTCCAGCAGGTCGAAACCGCGTTCCAGCCGGGGCAGGTCGAACGCCTCCGCCGGAAGGGTCAGGGCCAGCACCGGCTGATCTGCACGCGTCATCCCGGCCTGGATCACCTCGTCGCCGGTGGCATGATATCCGCCCAACCCGGCAAAGCGGCCCATCGCCACGATGTCCTCCAGGATGATCTTGCGGGTCAGGCTCATCACCACCGCGTCGCCGTCCTGGGTGGCGGTGAACGACAGCCGCCCCGCGGTCTGGAATTCGAACCCCGCGCCGCCGTCATCGGCGACCACAGGGTCCAGCCCCAGCCCGGCGGCGAATTGTGACACGACCGAACGGGCGTTGCGGGAAAGCTCTGGCATCGTGGTCTCCTCAGCCTTCGTAGGCGGCTTCTTCGATGTCCACCAATCGGTCGGAGAGGGTCATCAAGAGGCGCGATTGCTGTTCGCGGGATTGGTCGGAATGCATCACCTGGTCGGGCAGGGTGGCATGAAGATCACGCAGCAGATTGATCAGCACCACCCGCATCTCCGGCGGCCCGGCATCGAACCCGGCCAGCAGGCCCTCCACCTCTGTCATCGAAGCGACGGGCGATCCGGCCAGATGAAACAGGCGCGAGGTCAGATCCTCCGCCCCCGGACGGGCGGTGTCGACGGTGGCGGGGAACATGCGGTCGACCTTTCCCAGCATCTGGCCGGTGGCATCCAGCACGGAGCGGAGGCTTTTCAGATGCCCCAACTCGGTCAGCAGCATGTTCAGCACGACCGGATCGGTGGAGGGCCCGGTGGAGGCCAGATCGCCGCCCGCGACTTTCATGAAGCTGTCGACCACCTGGTCGAAACTGTCGGTCAGGGAAAATTTGCGGAATTCGTCGAACAAGCGGCCCAGGTTCGGCGTCTCCCGCAGCAGCGTGCGGTAGCTGTCCCGATAGGCTTGCGGATCGGCGCCGAAGCGATGCCCGGCCTCTGCCGCTTCGCGGGCGGCGGCAAAGCCGGCGGAGATGTCGCGCGCCGTGTCGGGGTCGCGCAGCGCATTGCGCGCGGTGTCCAGCAACGCGATGAACGCGGGCGAGGCTCCCGCTGTCTGGGCCGTGGCGCGCATCTCCTCCAGCGCGGCGAACTGGTGGGTGATGTCACCATCGTAGTCGCGCAGCGCCTTCAGGATATCGTCGGCGGTGGGCATGTCGTCGCCACTGCCGCCGCCGCCCTGCAACAGCTCTTCGAATTGCTGCATCCGGGCGACGAGGTCGCGCAGCTTCTGATCCTTTGGCAGGTCGGGGAGCTTGTCGTAATATTCCGCGATCCGGGCAAGGGCTTCGAAATTCGCGCCCTGGCTGCGCCGCATCTTCATCTTGTCCAGATCGCCCTTGCCGCGCGTGGCGGCGGCCATCCCCAGTTCTTCCATGGCGTCGGAGAGGTCGGATTGCTGCGGCGTGGCCTGCACGCTTTCGCCGGTGCGGGCGTTGCGGCCCATCTGGTTGGACATCACCTCCGCGCCCACGGGTGAGGCGGCGTTATGGGTGGCGACCTGGGTGCGGATGACTTCCTGCGGCGTTGTGATCGGCATGGCAATTCCCTCCGCATCACAGGTTAGCCGGGGTTGCGGGGGCCGCGCGTATCGGATGTTACTGACCGCGCGGCCGCCTGCGGTCATGGTCGGAGACGTTCCCGGCATACTGGGCGGTCCAGCCGGGGCGGAGCGTCGCCGGATTGGAACAGGTGGGCGGATCACGCGGGCAGGACGGGACGGCGGCATGGGATTTGGCGAGGTGACCAGCCTCTACCACGCGTTCGAGGAGGTCTTGCTGGCCTTTCTGCTGGCATTGCCGCGCGCCTATGCCTTCATCATGTCGTCCCAGCTGTTGGCGCCTTCGGCGGTGCCGCGCCTGGCGCGCAATGTGGCGATCCTGGTGATCGCGATGCCCATCACGCCGCTGCTGACGCCCTATACCAGTCTGTTCGTGGGCGAGGTCGGGCTGTTCATCGGCTACTTCTTCAAGGAATTCGCCCTTGGCTTTGTCATGGGATGGTTCGTGCATTGGCTGTTCTGGGCGGTTCAGGCGGCGGGCAATTTCATCGACAACCAGCGTGGCGCCGCCATCGCCGCATCGATCGATCCGTTGCAGGGGCACGAGGCCTCGCCGTTGGGAATCCTGTTCAGCCAGGCATTCATCACCTATTTTTTCGCGGTGGGCGGGTTCCTTATCATCACCGATCTGCTCTATGCGTCCTACGTGACCTGGCCGGTGGTGGAGATGATCCCGATCCGGTTGGAAGCCTTTCCCGAACTGATCTTCGAGGTGATCGACCGTGGAATGCGGCTGATGTTCATCCTGGCCGCGCCGGTGATCGCGATCATGTTCCTGGCGGAATTCGCGCTGGCCATGGTCAGCCGCTTTGCGCCGCAGGTGCAGGTTTTCATCCTGGCGATGCCGATCAAGTCGGCCCTGGCCGTGCTGATCCTGATTTTCTACATCCCGCTGATGATGTCCTATGCGTTGAAACAGCACAGCAGCATGGCCGTCTACCTGGACCGTTTCTACGAGATCATGCGCACCGCCCGCGACCTTCCCTGAGAGCGCGATGCCGAACGGGGCGGCGCGCGCCATTGGACGGGCGGGGCGCTTTGACCGGCAGTGCAGCGTTGGTTCCGGTTTCGAGCGGCAGGGCGCGTGTCGCCGCATCTGACGATGGGCTGAAAATTGGCGGGCGTGTTCGGACCGCGGAAATTGGAGAGGCCGTCCCGGAGCGGGTGCGCCGCAATGGGTGCGGGTCATGGCGCTATGCGGCATCGCACGCCCATCCGGTCGGTGACGCGGGTTCGGAAGGCGGCTGTGTGCGCTACGGGGCAAACCGCAGGCCGCATGGCCTATCGGGCCGAAGCAGGCGGCGGGATCGCGGACCGGCGCCAAACGTCCTTCGTTCCTGACGTCCCAATCCGACACAAGGGGAGGGTCGAGCGCACACCCGGCACCCTCGGTCTCCGGGGGTGTGCGCCAAGGCCCCTCTCAGGATATGTTCGCAAGAGGGGCCTGGCTGCGGTGTCAGTTGTTGACCTTGGAATACCAGCGCAGGCGCTGGCTCAGGTTGGTCAGCTGGTTGTCGTTGCGCACCACGCGCGGCGTGATCATGACCAGAAGCTCCGATCGCGTCTGCTGATTGCTGCGCCGGTTGAAGGCATTGCCCAGCACGGGGATCTTGCGCAGCACCGGTACGCCGTTCTCCGAATTGTCGGCCCGTTCCTGGATCAACCCGCCCAGCAGCACGGTGCGCCCCGATTGCACGGTGATCTGGCTTTGCACGAAGCGTTGCGCGATCACCGGGTTGGATCCCGCCTGCGTATCCACGTTCCGGGCCGAGGACACCTGTTGCGTAATGTCCAGGAAGACCGAATTGTCCGGGCTGATGCGCGGCGTGACGTCCAGGATCACGCCCACATCCTTGGCGTCGATCTCCTGGGTGACGGTGACAGTGCCATTGGAGTTCGACGTTTGCGACGCGGTGACAAATGGGATCTGGTCCCCCACCGCCAGGCGGGAGGTCGCGCCGTCCACGACCGTCAGGTAGGGCGAAGAGATGACCTTGACGTTGGTGACCGATTGCAATGCGCTCAGCACCGCCTGGATGGCCGTGTTCCCGGCCATGCGGTCGATCATTCCGACAAAGCCGCCGCCTCCGGGGTCGGCTGCGCCGCCTTGCGCGGTGGAGGTCCGGATGCTCAGCCCGTCCTGCTGGAGGAAGGCCTGAACGCCGTATTGCAGACTGTCGTTGATATCGACCTCGACGATTGTCGCCTCGATCACCACCTGCGCGCGGGGCACGTCCATCGCCTCCACCAGCTGCTTGATCCGCTTGAACTCGCCGAAGCGGGAGCGCACCAGCAGGTTGTTGCGGCCGTCGGTGGCAAAGGTGATGCCAGCCGCCGCGCGTTCCCGATCCGGAGAGGACACCGGGTCCGGTGCGCTGCCGCCGCGATTGTCACGTCCGATGAAGGTGGGGGCGGGGACGTTCTCTCCACCCTCCACGCCGCCGCCGTCACGGGCATCCTGCCCGGTGTTGGCCCGGTCGATCCCGGCCTGCACCACGTTGGAGCCAGCCCCCCCACGCCCGCCATTGGCCGGACCGGTCTGCGCGATGCCGGTGCCGTCGACCATGGTGGCCAACTGGCGGGCCAGCTGCTCGGCGTCCAGATGTTTCAACTGGATCACCCGGATCTGCGGCGCATCGCGGTTTTCAACGTCCAGGTTGCGGGTCAGGCGCCCGACGTCGTTCAGCGTCGACTGCCGGTCGGCCACCACCAGGATGCCGGGGGCCTGGTCGACGGGGAGGATCATCACGTTGGCCAGGTTGCGGGACTCGTAGATCGCGGTGATCTGTTCGGCCACGGCGTCAGGCGGCGAATTGCGTGTGGGATAGAGTGCCACCAGCGCATTGCGCGGCACGCTTTCGGTCAGCGACATCACCAGTTCCTCGATCGCCTTGAACTGGGAGGGATCGCCGCGCACCAGCAGGTTGTTGGTGCCCGGCACCTCGGCCACCACGTTGTTGGGCGGGATAAGGGATTGGATGATCGGCACGATGTTCTCGGGCGGTGGGCGCCGCAGCTTGATCGCGTAGGAGGAATCGCCCGCCAGCCCGGTGCGGCTGCGCAGCCCTGTCAAGGTGTCCAGCTCATCGGGGGTGCCGATGTGGTAGACGCCATTGAAATACTGGATCAGGTAGCCGTTGCGCGCCAGCACGTCAGACAGCATCTGCACCAGTTCCGCCGGGGCGAACCGCTGTTCCGAGCGGAAGGTCAGGGAGCCCTCGACGGAGTCGCCGACCACGTAATTGACCCCCAGGATACCGCCGAGGACGTTCTGGATCACGTCGCGCAGCGGCTCCTGATCATAGGACAGGGTGACGGTGCGTTGGCTTTTGAAATCCGGTTGCCACTGATCGCCGATGACGGATTGCGAGCGCAGCGGCTCGACCACGATGTCCTCGGCGCGCAATTCCTCGAACCGGGCGGCATTGCCCTGCCGGGCGCCGCCGGGGCCGTTGTTGACCGCGTTGAAGTTGATGAACCCGGTGGGGCCGGAGCCGTCGGTATTGCCCAGTCGCGTGCCGGTGTCGCCTGAAAAATAGGTCTCCCGCAGGTTATCGCGGGAGAAGAATTTCGGCGTGCGGGCCTCTTCCTGGGTGGTGACGATTTCCTCGCCGGTGACGGGGTCGATGGCAACGACCAGGTTCTGGCGCGTCTCCTTGCCTGTTTCGGTGGCGCAGGCGGCGAGAAGCAGGAACCCAACCAGAAGCGCAACAAGCGGGCGAAGTCCTCCGGGTCGGGGGAGGACGCGCAACAGCGGGATAGTCGGGGTCATCGGGAATTTACCTTCGGTCGTTCAGCCGGTGGGCCGGCCTTGTCCGGCAACGGGGCCGGTGGATCGGTGACTGCCGGACGGTGCCTGGGTCTGCCGGATCGTTCGTCCGACCAGATATTGCGCAGACCAACCCGCGCGCACGAAGTGACACCCCGCGCCAATGGCGCGCGGTGCGGTCCGTGTCTGGCTGACGCCCGAAAAGGCAGCATGCGTCCCGTCCCCTTTCTGGCAGATAAGCCGGTTCGCGCCGGGCAGGGTGCGTCATTCGTCACACTCCGTTCGGCGGACGCTGGGTAAGAACGTCCAAAGGACAGCGCGGCGCAGGCCGGGCCTTCCGGGGGAAGAAGGCGCCGGATCACGACACCAATGTCGTGGACCGGAGGACGGCCGGGCCGCTCCGGCGCCCGGACACCTTTCCCGCAGGAAGGCGCCAGCGGCGCGCCGCAACGGCGGGGGCGCGGCACGATGGCAAAGACGTCGGGAACATATCTGTTCAAGATCCTCAGCGGGACGCAATACGGGGTCGAAGTCGCGCTGGACGCCGGCAGCTTTACCTTTGGCAGCGGCGCGGACGCGGATATCCAGTTGACCGACATGACGCTGGAGCCGGTGCATGGCACCTTGCGGCTGGCCGCCGGCCGTATCGACCTGCGCAGCAACGGCGGCGCCATCGCGACCTCCACCGGGCTGACGGTGGAGGGCGACGATACCGAATGGCATGAAATCGCACAGCTGGATATGGTCACGGCGGGTACAACACGGTTCGCCGTCGGCGCACCGAATGCCCGCTGGACCAAATTATTGGCCGCCGGTCCCGCGACCGGGGCGGAGGACGGCGCGGGCGGGACGGGGCGCAGTGGCGCGTCGGGGGGATCGACCCGGGCGTTGACCCTGCTGACGGCGCTGGGCGTTCTGATCCTGCTGGCGATCGGCGCCAATGTCCTGACCGGGCCGCAACGGTCGCTTGCGGCCTTTACCGATGACGGCGCCGACAGCCCGCTGGATCAGGCGCGCGCGGTGCTTGGCGGGTTCGACTTCACCCGAGAGGTGGAGGCCACGCGCCAGGTCGACGGCACCATCGACGTCACCGGCTATGTCCAGACCCAGACGGAGCGGCGCGCCATCCAGAACGGGCTGGCGGAGATCGACGCCTTTGTCCGTCGCCGTATCTGGGTGCGCGACGCGATCGAAGGAGAGGTCGCCGCCCTGCTGCAATCGCAGGAGGTCAGCATCGACAGCACACTGGCCCCGGACGGGGTGCTGACCCTGCGCGGCGACATTCTGGACCCGGCGAAGGCCAGCGCCGTCACCGACCTGCTGGAAGGGCAGGTGTTCGGTCTGGCGCGGCTGGACGACCGGCTGCGCACCGCCGACGACTACCTGGAAGAGATGCGCGGCCTGCTGGACCGGGTGCATCTCGACGGGTCCGTCCTGCTGCGTCGCGACGGGCTGCTGGTGGAGGCGACGGGCGTCGTCCCGCGCGAGAAGATCGATGCCTGGGTCGGCTTTATCCAGGTCTATGCAAAACGCTTTGCCCGATTGTTGCCGCTGCGATCCTACGTCGCCCTGGAAGGGGTAGAGGGCAGCGGCACCCGTCCGCTGATCATCGGCGATCCGGGCGCGCTTGGCGCCGGGTTGGGAAACGCCCGGGTGCTGACACCGGACATGTTCGGAGATGACGCGGCGCCCCTGACCCTGGACATGCTGCTGGGCCCCGATGCGTCGCAGGAGACCGATGCCGACGCCGCCGTGGCGCCCGGTTCTCCGGCGATCCCCACCCTTCGGGAGGCCGTCGCCACCCTGGCTGAACTGCGCCCCAACCTGTTGCGCCAGCTGGCCCAGCAGGTGCTGGCGGGAGAGGACGTGGATGCCGCCCTGTTGCAAGAGGCATTTGCCGTCGTCTCGGAGGCCTACGGGCTGGACGGGGTCGACCCCGCTGTACTGGCGCAGAGCGATCTGTTCCGCGACCTGGCCGATCCGCAGGGGTTCCGCGACCTGGTGTTGAGCCTGGTGGAGGCCGACGGCAGCGTGGCCCAGGTCGCCGCGGGGGCGGCGGGAGCCCCGCTTTCCGACGTCGGACTGGCAAACCGGATGCGCGCGCTGCTGGGGTTGGAACCGCTTGCCGAGGGGCCCGATGGCCCCAGCCCCGATGCGCCGCGCGGGTTCACGGCGCGGGACGGCTCGTTGACCTCCTTGCTGATGGCCCTGATGAACGGCACCGCCAACCTGCCCGAGGCGCTCGCACGGGCCAGTGGCACCGACGCCTCGGGAATGACCGAGGGCACGCCAGATCTGCCGCCCGCCCCGGCGGGGCAGGGTGGCGCGGTCGCGTCGGGGGACGGTATGGCACAGGGCGAGGCCGGACCGACCGTCGCGGCAACGCTGGCAGGGGCAGGCGACGGGACCGGTGCCAACGCTGCCGATGCCGTCGCGGAGGGCGCCCCAGGGCAAGCGGGCATTGCCGGAAATCGCCCGGACGGCAGCCGCCCCGACGCGGTCGCGACTGCCGCCGGATCTCCGGCCCGGACCAACGGGGCAGATGGGGAAACGGCGGGGCAAACGCGCGCCGAGGGTACCGCCCTGAGCGCCGCACCCATCGACGCGGACCAGGCCAGGAGCGAGGCCACGCTTTCCGACGACGCCCAGGACACTCCCACGGCATTGGCCGCCGACCAGGTGCTGCCGGAGGGGGCCTCGGGCCTGTTGCATGCCGATGGCCTGACCTTTCCGGTCTTTGACGGCGATTTCCGCATGGATGCGGGGCTGACCCGGCTGATGCAGGGGCTGCGGCAACTGGCCCGCGCCGAGCGTGAGGGGCTGGATCCGGTGGCGGGTCGCGCAGCGACCCTGTTGGACACAGGCGCCACGGCAACGTTGTTGAACCTGGCGCGGATGCAGGCCGATGCGCTGGACATGGGCAAGTCCCTGTTGGCGATGCCGCGTCCGCTGTCCGCCCTGCCGATCCGCCAGGCCCGCTCCACCTGCTGGGAGGGGTCCAACATTCCCGTCGCGCGGGTTCCGGCCGTTCTGGTCTGGATGGACATCCTGTCGATCGACCCCGCCGCCGACCTGGGCCAGATCGAAGGTGACAACCGCCTGTTGTTCATGGAGGCGGCCCTGTCTCCGCATCGGTTGCGTCGGTGCCTGGAGCGGATGGACACACCCTATGCGCGTATGATCGTCGCGTCTTCCTCCTTCCTCTCGGAAACGGAGAAGAACGAAAAGTTCGTGGAATACCTGTTTCGCAACGTGCCCGACTTCCCCATGCCGCTGGATGGTATCAACCTGAAGGACGAGCGTTACGTGCAATTGGCGGACGGCAACAAGCTTCGGGAGGGGATGGCCCCCTCCTTGCAAAGCAGATTGTCGCTGATTGGCGATCTGGGCTTGTTGATCCGTGTGGATAGCGGATATGTCGCGCGGCTATACGGTGATGCGCTGCTGTGGCGTGTGGAAGAATCCTGATCCGGACCACCTGGTCTTGGGCATGATGCAGCCAATATTGCAGGGCTGTGACAATTGTCATGTGACCCGTGGCGCCTCCGCGCTAGGTTTGGAGAACTGGGGCCAGATCACCCTGGGCAGGGTGTCCGGGCAATAGGAAGGGCTTGTGAATGAACCTCGTGGCGTCGGACACGAAAGCGGATCCGCAGGACGAACTTGCGGATTTTTCAAACTTCCTCGGTCCTGTCCCGCAGGCGGACGCGGCTTCCGCCTCCTCCGGGCTGACCTGTGAAACGGACGGCCCCGCCCTGGTCGCGGGGACATCGCGGCATCCGCTGCCGTCCGGTGCGGAGACCCGGCATGCGGGAGACGCGGCTGAGGCCTATGCAGATGCCTGCCGCTTGTTCGATGCGCGTGATTTCGGCCCGGCGCTCAGCGCATTCACCACCGCGATGTGCCATGATCCGGCGATGGCGGAGGCTTCGGCCTACGGGCTGTTGTTGTGCCTGGCCGGTCTTGACCGGCATGAGGAACTCCTGACGCTGGCACGGTTCCTCGAAGAAGCCGGTCTGACCCATCCGGGCATTCCCGCGCTGGCGGGCCATGCGACATTCCGGCTGGGCAACGCGCGGGAGGGGCGGTTGGCTCTGGCCCGGGCGGCCCGTGGGGCGCGGGGCAAACCGGAATACCGGCCGGTGCAGCAATTCGCGCAGCGCACCCTGCTGATGCAGCATTTCAACTCCTGATGGTATCGCGCATCGACAAGCTGAACGTTGGTGTCGCGGGTATCCAGCGCTGGCGCCATGAGGACGAGGTGCACCTGCCGGAGGCTCGGGCACGAGGTCCGGCCTACCTGCCGCTGGTGCGCCCGCTGGACGAGATTCTGCGCCGTGAAACGTTGGATGAACGGTTGGCGCGGCATCTGCTGCCGTCGGAAATCGATGCCGACCTGATGCAGCCGCGTGTCATGTCCGACACCCGCCAGGCCTTGCGCGCCCGCATGGCCCAGGCCGCAGCCGGGGCGGAGGGACAGCGCGGTCGCGCGCTGGCCGCAGCAGCCGATCTGCTGGACGTGGAAGTCACCCTGGACGCCGAAATCCGCGAGGCTCTGGCCGCGCTGCTGCGCGGGTAGGGGCTGCTGCCGGGTGGACGGCGGCCGCTCCCGGTTTCCCGGCTGTTCAGAGTTGTTGCTGCATATCCGCTTGCACAGCCATCGTGAAGCGGCCTAATCGACCCGAGTGGCCGGGATCAGGCCATTCCCCGCAGCATGTCCTCCGGCGTTTTTCGCGACCCGTCAGCCAGGTCAGGCGAAGCAGGCGCAGGGCATCCGCGCAGAGCTTGCACCGCTCCCGATTCCGTGCGGGATCATAGCGAGACGCTCAGTACATTCACGTCATGTTTCATGCTGCCGATGACGTTCAGCGCCATCACCGCGGATTTGCCCCGATTTGCGACGTCCTTCACCTCGGTCTTGGCGCGGAAGGACAGCTTGGTCGCTTCGTAATTGTCGCGCGTGCGCATCATGTCATTGACCTTGCCCTGCACCCGGCGTGATCGGGTGCGGTGACCGGTATTGCGCAGCTCCTGGGCCAATTCCATCAGGCGACGTGCTTCCGTCAGTTTTTCCGGTTTCATCGCGTAGGACATTTCCAGATAACCATCGCCACGCCGCACGCCCTCTTTCAGGATCGAATGAGCGGCGTTGAACCTTTCTTCGTTGCCGGGCGCGCGCAGCTTGGCCAGTGTCGGTTCGCTGACCATCAGGTCGACGATCCGGCCAAAGGGGACGGAGCCGACGGTGGCGGTTTCCACGAATTCGGCCTTTGTCAGGCGTTCGGTCCCGGCCGCTCCCTCAAGGGCGAATTGCGTCTTGATCTTGCGGGTGGTGGATATTGATATCTCCGCCCCCAGGCTGGCCAGTTCATAGGACGTGGTGGCCGTGCCGCCGGACCACCCGCCCCTGACCTTGTCCGGATCGGTATCGATGTCGAATTCCTGATCCGCCGCCGCCTGAAGGCCACTCTGGGTCGCGGCGGCGTTGCCTGCCAATCCGAATGCGGAGAAGGTGCTGACGCTGGCGCTGGCCTTGGCGTAGACCTTGGCTTCCTTGGTGAATTCGGTCTGCACCGTGCGGCTGTCCAGGGTGGTGGACGTCTTGACCTTGCCGCCGATCCCCGCCGCCACGCCGACAGAGACGCCAAGGGTGGCGCCATGGGTGTTGCTGGCGCCGGACTTGAAATCGGTGTCATCGCTGCTGTCGGCTTCGAACAGGCTGTCGTTGTCGTTGCCACCGGGCTGCGCCAAGATGGAGGCGCTTGCCCCGGCCTTGGCGCCGATGCTGCCCTTGCCCTGGTGACTTTGCATCCGCGCGGCGGCATCCAGATCCTCGAACAATTCGGCACTGGGGCGCTGGCGGTCGATCAGGTCCAGGATCAGCGTCATTGCCGCCTGCCGCCCGGCCTCCGTCGCGGGGTAGGTCGTCTCGAACCCGGCGAATCCTTCGTAGCTGCCATCGACGGAAACCCCGGCGCCGACCTTCAGCTGCGCCTTGGCGACGCCGGCATCGGCCGTCAACTTCAGCGCGGTGGCGTCGAAATCCACTCCCGCGCCAACGCCACCCCCCAGGGCACCGGTGATCTTGAACTGCCCTTTGGAAGACATCTCGATCCCCAGGTTCTTCAGGATCGACCCCTTCAAGCGGCCTTGCAGGGTCAGCATGCCGGAGGGATCCAGCGGGATCTTGCCGCTGCTCAGCTTGATCTCAGTGCCGGATTTGAGATCGAATTTCGACCCGTTTTCCATGTGGGAGAACAACGCCTCCAGCTCTTCCCGGGCCTGGCTGTCGATCACCCGCTTGTTGGCGATGAAAAGCAGGAAGTTCTCGCCGAGATTGCGCACGGCCTCGCTTGGACCCGTGGCGGCTGCGGCGGGGATGTCCAAACCCAGAAGGTCGGCAAAACGGTCTGTCCGCAGATCCGCCTGCCAGGACTTCAGGGTGCCCAGGCTGATCGGGTCCGCGGTCGCGCGGTCGATCTCCGGCGCGAAGACGGCGATGTCCACACCCCATCCGGTAAGCGTGCGTTCGATCGCGGCACGCCTGTCGGGGGTGGACATGTCGGCATCGGTGGTGATCCCGCCCCGGCCATCGGCGGTGCCGCCGCCTTCGTTCGGCAGGTGGGACATGACGGCGGTGCGGATCATCCGGTCCATCACGCGAAACAGCTCGGGCGCGTCGGCGCGGCGGTCCTCGTGGGCCTGTTCCCTGGCCAGCCCGGCCGCTGTGACCGCGTCCTCCAGCCCGGCGCGCCGCTGAGCCGCGCCCTCGCGGATCAGCACGATCGCCTCTGCTGCCGCGCGGGCGTCGCGCAGCGTGGCGGGATCGGGCAGGGCCTGGCGGGCGGCAGCGCGGGAGAACCTGTCGGTCCAGGAGCGGTGCATCTTTGTCAGGTCCAGCCCGCGTATCGTTTCCAGCGCGTCAGTCATGGCCTGGCGGGCGGGTTGCATGTTCGCGTCCATCGTGGTGGCGGCGCCCTCCAGGGTCGCATCGCTCATCCCCATGGCGCGCAATTCGTCCAACTCGGTGTCGCGCGCCGCCTCGGCCTCCGCCAGGGCGTCCATGGCCGCCAGGGCGGTCAGCACGGCCTTTGCGCTGTGCAGGCCGCGGGGGTGTTTGGCGTTGATCTTCGTGCCCGACAGGGGGCCGTCATCCCCTGCCGAGAGATCGTTCAGCAAGCGTTTGGCGGTGGCGACCTCCGCCTCCAGTTCGGCCAGATCGGACAAGGCACCGACCTCGGCTTCGACGGCCTCTGCCACGGTGGCGGCATGGCTGGCGAAACTGTCCCGGGTGGCCTGGCCGTCGGGGCCGTCCAGGCAGGTGGACTGGATCGCGCGGGCAACGGTGCCCATGAAAAGACGCGCCTGGTCGCCCGCATCGCGGGGCAGGTCGGGTCCGTCGGCATCTGCCGCACGGGTCCGGGCGTCGGCGGTTTCGAAGAATTGCGCGGCGTCTTCAAGCGTTCGCTTGATCTGTAGGGCACCGGTGGCCGACAGGCTGGAGTGGGTTCGATCCTGCAAACCCTTCTGCACACCGCGATTGCGCAGAACCTCACCGGCGCCGGAGGTGCGGTCGATATGCCGCTTGAGATCCTTGACCCCCTTGAACCCCGAATTGCCCAGCCGTTCCATGTGCAGGTGGACGTCGGTGCCCAGGTCGCGATCGCCGTAAAGCTTTGACATGTCCTGTTCGGTCAGCCCCGTGGCGCGTAGCACGGCAGCGGCGTCGAATTTCGCATCCGGTCCCAGCCCGAAGCGATCGACGCCCAGAATACCACGTTCTGCATCGGCCAGCGCAGAGAGCATATGCGCCAAACGGGCCAGCTGGAACGCCGCTGGCTTGTTGTCGCGGCCCAGCTTGTCCAGCAACCCGGCGACACGGGCCCCCTGCGCATCGTTATCGTCGAATTTGAGGCGCCGGATATCCATCCGGCCGGTGTCATCTTCCCGGGTGTCGCGCAGGCCACCTGCGGCGATCAGCAGCGCGGCCTGGGCCAGATGGGCCTGCTTCGGTCCCAGCAGCCGAACGACGCGGGACTGCTGGGTGTCGAAGGCAACGCGCAGGTCGGCGATTTCGCCGGCCACCGCCTGCGACGTATCGAAATCCGCGCGCGCCGCCGCAGGCAACGCGGCCCGAAGGTCGGCCACCGAGGGCCGCGCACCCTCGTCATAAAGTCCGCGCGCCGCATCGAATGCGTCGCCATCGGCGGCGGCGATGAACTGACTGGCGGCCATGTCGCGCAGATGTCCAACCGTCAGTGCAGTCATCACCCGGCCGACATCGCCATGCGGCGCATGCAGCAATTGCTTGCCGCTGATGGCGCTGTTGCCCTGGGCCAGGGCGCGGGTCATCTGCGTCAGGATCGCGGTCTGTTCGTCGGCGGTGGCGGCGGTCTTGCTGCCAGGAGAGGCCAGTTGGCAGAACGCCTCCGACCGCGTCAGGGCGCGCACCAGGTCGCCGGTCAGCGCGTCGCCGGTCACGCCAGAGCCCGCCTTGAGGTCCAGCAGCGCATCCGACAGCGCCTCCAGCGCGGCGTCGCTGGCGAGAACCAGGCCGGGGCGTTCGACAAGGATCGCCTGACGTGTCAGCGCGCGCAGGGCTTCGGTGGTCTCTGCATGAGGGGGAAGGCCGCTTGCCGCTTCGCTCAGCAGGGTGATCTTGTCCTCGATGCCGCGTGACAGGTCCAGCTGCAAGGCGACCAGATCGGTGCCATGGCGGCCAGCATGGGCTCGACCCTCGGCCAGCGCGTTGGCGGCTTCGTGGACGTCAAGAACATGGCGCCCGAATTCGTCCTGCGCCAACTGCGCCAGGGTCAGTGCGGCGGTACGGGCCTCCAGACGGGCAGGGGTGGCGGCGGGCTGCGCTGCCGGTTGCGCGGCGGGCCGGGCTGCGTTCGCCGCGCCCTGTTGCGGCGCGGGCGGGGTGGCAGTCAGGGGCGCCGCCGCGCGCGCGGGTGGCAGGGGTGGCGCGGGCAGGGGCACCAGCGACCGGCGTGCCGTCGCCATGGCCGAGCGCAGGTTGGCCAGCGGAACGGGACGGGCAGGGGGCTGAGGCGTCACCTTGCGTGGGCCCTTGATCTTGCCCTTGAACGCCAGGTGCGTGCCGCTCGCCTTCTTTCCGGAGGTCTTTCCGAACGATGCGATCTCCTGCGACGGCAGGCCGATCTTTCCCGTGATTTTCATGGCCATTCCTTCCCTGTCTCCGGCCGCGCGGCGCGCGGCTGCCGCGTGGGACCATCGGGCGGTCCGTCACGGCGATGTGTCATCCGCTTGCCACGTCTCAGAGGCGCAGCATGGTTTCGTCCTGCGGCAACGCCATCTCCTTCACGTCGGTCTGGGCCAGGCGCGCGCGCGCCGCCTCCACCCCGGTTGTCATGGCGTCGATGGCGCGGATCAGACCCTCCGGAGTGCTGGCGGTGGCAGCATCCAAGCGTGAACAGAGCCGCAAACTGGCGCTGGCGGGGTCAAGAGCCAGCCAGGCGCCGGCGGGGGACAATCCGAAGTAGTTCAGCGCGCAGACCCGGCGCAGCAATTCCGCCTCCGGTCGGGCGGCTGCCATCACGGCGGCGTGCAGAGCCAGGCCGTCACCCGCCGGATCCAGGTCCAGTGTCAGCACCACGTCCCGATCGAAGACCAGCGTGACCATGCCGGCGGAATCCAGGGTGATCGCCTCCTCCGCCTCGGCGAAAATGTCGGCAAGCGCGCGATTTATGGCATGCGTCACATCCAGTGCCATGTCTGAAGCCCCCTTTGACATGCTCTTGATGGCGGCAGGTTAGTCGGACCCGCCCCGCGCCGCCGTGCCGAAAGGCACAAGGGCGGGATCCGGCGGGTGCGGGGCATTGCGGCAGGAACACGGGGACGATTCGGTTCCGGTTGAACCGGCGCGCCGGCATGATAGATCGTGGCTCTGATCAGGAGCCGCCCATGCAATTGTCCGATTTCGATTTCGACCTGCCCGAAGACCGCATCGCCCTGCGCCCGTCGCAGCCGCGCAGTGCCGCCCGGCTGTTGGTGGCGCAGGGGGACCGGATCACCGATGCGGTGGTCCGCGACCTGGGTGATTGGCTGCGGCCTGGCGATCGGCTGGTGTTGAACGACACCCGCGTGATCCCGGCCCGCCTGTCCGGCAGCCGCCGCCGCACCGGCCCGGAGGGGGAAACGGAGGCCCGGATCGAGGTGACGTTGCTTGAGCCGCGGCCGGGCGGAGGCTGGGCCGCGCTGCTCAAGCCGCTGAAGAAGGTGCGGGAGGGGGAGGTGATCCGCTTCTCCCCCGCGCTGTCGGCGGTGCTGAGCGCCAAGGAAGACGGGCAGGGCGTCCTGAGCTTCGACGTCACCGGCACCGATTTCGACACCGCCCTGGCGGAGGCCGGCGCCATGCCCTTGCCGCCCTATATCGCCGCGCGCCGGCCGGCCGATGCGCGCGACCGCGACGATTACCAGACCGTCTGGGCCGACCGCTCCGGCGCAGTGGCGGCCCCCACGGCCAGCCTGCATTTCGACCAGCCGCTGCTGGACAGGCTGGCGGCGCGGGGTGTCGATTTCACTTATGTCACCCTGCATGTCGGCGCCGGGACTTTCCTTCCGGTCAAGGTCGACGACGTGACCACCCACAAGATGCATGCGGAATGGGGCGAGGTGACACCGACCGCCGCCGCCGAGATCGCCGCCACCCGCGCAGCGGGCGGACGGGTCATTCCCGTCGGCACGACCGCCCTGCGCCTGATCGAGACGGCCGCCCGCGACAGCGGTGCCATCGCGCCATGGCAGGGCGAGACGGACATCTTCATCTATCCCGGGTTCCGGTTCAACGTGACCGATGCATTGATGACCAATTTCCACCTGCCGAAATCGACCCTTATGATGCTGGTTTCGGCCTTGATGGGGCCGGCGCGGATCCGCGCCATCTACGACCATGCCATCGGCGCGGAATACCGATTTTTCTCCTACGGGGATGCGTCGCTGTTGATCCCCTGATCGGAACGTGACAGGCACGGGGCGCAACCTCACCTCCGGCGCCGCAGCGCCGTGTCGCCTGCCGCAAGGAGATGCAAATGCTTCAGGTTCTCGGGTCCGTCTGGGCACTGCTTCTCGGGTTGATGCTGCTGATGGTCGGAAACGGCATCCAGGGCACCCTGCTGGGGGTGCGTGGCGAAATCGAGGGGTTCTCCACCCTGTCGCTGTCGATCGTGATGTCGGCCTATTTCGTAGGCTTCCTTGGCGGCTCCCGACTGGCGCCGGAGCTGATCCGGCGGGTCGGGCATGTGCGGGTGTTTGCCGCGCTGGCCTCCTTCATTTCGGCGGTGCTGATCCTCTACCCGTCCTTCGCCAACCCCTGGGCCTGGACAGTGGAGCGGATGATCATCGGCTTCTGCTTCTCCGGGGTCTATGTCACCGCCGAAAGCTGGCTGAACAATTCCGCCACCAACGAGACGCGTGGCCAGGTGCTGTCGCTGTACATGATCTGCCAGATGGTGGGCATCGTGGCGGCGCAGGGGCTGTTGCTGGTCGGCGATCCCAGCGGGTTCATCCTGTTTGTCATCCCCTCGGTGCTGGTTTCGATCTCCTTCGCGCCCATTCTGCTGTCGATCTCCCCGACACCGGCCTTTGATACGACGAAGCCGATGTCGCTGCGCGCGCTCTACCAGGCGTCACCTTTGTCCATCGTCGGGGTCTTCCTGCTGGGCGGGGCGTTTTCGGCGCAATTCGGCATGGCGGCCGTCTTCGGCACCCAGGCCGGGCTGACGCTGCCGCAGATCTCCATCTTCATCGCGGCGTTCTACATCGGCGCGACGCTGGCGCAATTCCCGCTGGGCTGGCTGTCGGACCGCATGGACCGCCGCCGCCTGATCATGCTGGTGGCGCTGGTGGGGGGCACCGGCGCGGGGCTGGGCGCGCTGGCGTTGGGCAGCTTCCCGATGCTGCTGCTGGCGGCCTTCGTGATCGGCGGGGCGTCCAACCCGCTGTATTCGCTGCTGCTGTCCTACCTTAACGATTTCCTGGAGCCCGAGCAGATGGCCGCCGGCTCCGGAGGCATGGTCTTCGTCAACGGCGTCGGCGCCATCGGCGGTCCGCTCCTGACGGGGTGGGTGATGAGCATGATCGGTCCGGCGGGGTTCTTCCTGTTCATCTCCGCGCTGCTGCTGATCATGACAGCCTACGCGCTGTGGCGGATGACGCAGCGCCCGGCCCAGAAAATCGAGGATCAGGGCGCGTATGCCGCTGTCCTCATGCAATCCACCCCGGTCGCCGTCGGAGCGGCGCAGGAATGGGCAATTGAATCAGCGGACGAGGAAAACGACCAGTAGCCGGGGTGTTAGCGACGAAACCGGAGCATTCAACCGTTTCGCGTGCAGCGAAAACCTGTCACATTCGTTGACATGAGGTAATGCGGCGTAAAGGAGGACCACATGGTTTCGCCGGAGCAGGTTCTGTCATTCTGGCTGGACGAGGTCGGCCCCGCCGGCTGGTACGTCCCCGGTCCCGATCTGGATGCCACCATCACCGACAGGTTCGCAGAGGCCTGGAGCTGCGCGGAGGAGGGCGGCTACGGCATGTGGCTGACCTATGCCTCGGGCGCGCTGGCCTACATCATCCTGACCGACCAGTTCCCCCGCAACATGTTCCGCGGCACGGGGCAGGCATTCGCCACCGACCGTCCGGCCTTGGCGGCGGCAAAGATGGCGATCAAGTCGGGCTGGGACATGCGCATCGACGAGCCGGCGCGCCAGTTCTTCTATCTGCCGCTGATGCATTCGGAGAACCTGTGCGACCAGGACCGCTGTGTCCGCCTGATGCTGGACCGGATGCCGCAGTCCGGGCAGGACAATTTGCTGCACGCCAAGGCCCACCGCGAAGTGATCCGCAAATTCGGCCGCTTCCCCTACCGCAACAGCGCGCTGGCGCGGAAGTTCACCGCCCCTGAACAGGCCTATGTCGACAATGGCGGCTATGGCAGCACCGTGGCCGAACTGCGCGCAGGCTGATCCACACCCCTTGCCGGGGCGGATATGTGATACAGGTTTCAGAACGCGGCGCGGTGCCTATCGCGCCGCGTTTCGCGTTTCGACGCGGTGCCGGCGGCTTTGGTTGCTGGGGGTTTAGAAATAGTTTAATATCAAACTATCTGAAAAAGGGAGGCTGAGATGGCGGCCAAATCGTTTGATTTCATCGTGATCGGGGCAGGCCCGGGTGGCTATGTCTCCGCGATCCGGGCCGCGCAGCTGGGGCTGAGCGTCGCGGTGGTGGAGCGGGAGAACCTGGGCGGCATCTGCCTGAACTGGGGCTGCATCCCGACCAAGGCGCTGCTGCGCTCCTCCGAAGTGTTTCACACCATGCACCGGGCGGAGGAATTCGGCCTCTCCGTGGAGGGGGTCGGTTTTGACCTCGGCCGTGTCGTCAAGCGTTCGCGCGGGGTGGCGAAACAGATGGAAAGCGGGGTGAAGCACCTGCTGAAGAAGAACAAGGTCACCGTCTTCATGGGTGAGGCATCGCTGCCCGCCAAAGGCCGCGTCTTGGTGAAAACCGACGCCGGAACCGAGGATCTGACCGGTACGCATATCATTGTCGCCACCGGCGCCCGCGCGCGTGAGCTGCCCGGCCTCGAGGCCGATGGCGATCTGGTCTGGACCTACCGTCACGCATTGAACCCGCCCCGCATGCCGAAAAAGCTCCTGGTTATCGGATCGGGTGCCATCGGCATTGAATTCGCGAGCTTTTACAACACGATGGGCGCCGATACCACGGTGGTGGAGGTGATGGACCGCGTGTTGCCGGTGGAAGATGCCGAAATCTCCGCCTTTGCGAAGAAGCGGTTCGAGAAACAGGGCATGACCCTCCTGCAAAAGGCCGGGGTGAAGAAACTGGATCGCGCCAAGGGCAAGGTGACCGCGCATATCGAGATCGACGGCAAGGTGGAAACACGCGATTTCGACACCGTGATTTCCGCCGTGGGCATCGTCGGCAATACCGAGGGGCTGGGCCTGGAGGAGCTCGGGGTCAAGATCGACCGCACCCATGTGGTGACGGATGAGTTCTGCCGCACCGGGGTCGAGGGGCTGTATGCCATTGGCGATATCGCCGGCGCGCCTTGGCTGGCGCACAAGGCCAGCCACGAGGGCGTGATGGTGGCCGAACTGGCCGCCGGTCGGCATCCTCATCCGGTCAAGCCGGAGCAGATTGCCGGCTGCACCTATTGCCATCCGCAAGTCGCATCTGTCGGGCTGACGGAGGAAAAGGCGAAGGCGCAGGGCTATGAGATCAAGGTCGGGCGCTTCCCCTTCATCGGCAACGGCAAGGCCGTCGCGATGGGCGAAGCCGACGGGCTGGTCAAGACGATCTTCGACGTCAAAACCGGGGAGTTGCTGGGCGCCCACATGGTCGGGGCCGAGGTGACGGAGTTGATCCAGGGCTACGTCGTCGCCCGCCAGTTGGAAACGACCGAGGAAGACCTGATGCAAACCGTCTTCCCGCATCCGACCCTGTCGGAAATGATGCACGAATCCGTCCTGGACGCCTTTGGCAAGGTGATACACATCTGATCCGCCGGACCGCCCCGTCGGGGGCGATCGGGAAACAATCCTGCTTCGGGGCGCGCCGCGAATTTCGCCCGCGCCCCGGCCTTGCGCCCCTCCGCCAATCGCCTTAGGACGGGCGCAGCGCCAGCCAACGGCCCTGCCGGTTTCCCTCGGAACCAGTGCGGCCTCGCCAGCCAGCCAGATCACCGCGATCCCCGGGTCCCTCCCGGTGCGGGACGCAAGGCAGGGCGCGCGATGAGCTTTCGGCATTCCATGACAACCTATACCCGGGGCATCCAACCCACCGCACCAGTGCGGTGGCGGGGGCTGGGCGGGATCGTCGGTGCCTTCTGGCAGGCGGAAGGTGTGACCGGGGCAGAGGGATATTACTTGTCTCCAGATCCGCGCATTGTCTTCTTTTTCAACGATGTTTCCCGACAGATCCAGGTGACGAACGATATCGGCGGCGGCCTTGCCGCCGCGCGCCCGATGCGCCGGGCGGTCTATGTCCCTGCCGGGATGCCGGTCTGGACCAGCTTTACCGCGCCGCACCGGTTTGCCCATCTCGACCTGCATCTGCATCGCGATCGGATGATGGAGCTGCTGGCGCCGGCCCTTGGCCAGGCCGGTGCACGCGCCGCACTTGACCGACCCGTGGAGCGTCAGGACGTCGCCGGGACGGACGTGTTGGCCAGTTTGCTGGTGGAGGAGTTGACCGAACCCCGCCACCATGCGCTTTATGCGCAAAGCCTGGTGGCCAGCCTGGTCACCGGCCTCCTGGACCTTCGGGAGGCCCCCGCGCGGGGAGGCCTGACGGCGGCGCAGGTGAAACGCCTGACTACCCGGTTTCATGCCGGGCGTTGCCAGCGGATGACCATCGCGGAGATGGCGGCCGAGGTCGGCCTGTCCGATAGCTGGTTCGCCCATGTGTTCAAGGAAACAACCGGCGAGACTCCCCTGAACTGGCAGCGCCGCGAGCGCATTGCCCGCGCAAAGGAGATGCTGCGCGGCACGGACAGACCGCTGGGTGATATCGCCGCCAGCCTGGGTTTCTCCGACCAATCGCACCTGACCCGCACCTTTCGCCAACTTGCCGGCACCACACCCGCCGCCTGGCGCCGGGCGCAGCGCGGATAGGCGTCCCTGGCGTCGGTTCTAGAGACCTGTCCCTAAGCGGGGGTTAACACCGGCCCGTCAAATTCCCCCAATTCGTGACAAAGCCCGGACAGCTGGGCCATGGCGCGGCCCGCGCGCTTGCCGCCTGCAAGGATCGCGGATAGGTTTCATCGCAGGCTTCGGTTCGGAAACGGGTGTGAAATCAGTATCATGGCAGGCAGGAAAACCCGAACGGAGATGGCGGACGAGACGCGGCGCCTGTTGCTGAAAGCAGCGCAGGCGGTGTTTGCGGAATCGGGACTGGAGGGGGCACGGATCGACGCCATCGCGCAGCGGGCGGGCGTGAACAAGCAGCTGGTCTACCATTATTTCGGCAGCAAGGACGGGCTGTATTCCGCTGTGCTGGAGAAGGTCTATGCCCAGATCCGGGAGCGGGAGGCAGAGCTGCACCTGGGCGCCATCCCGGCGGAGGAAGCAATGCGCCGGTTGATCGAGTTTTCCTATGATTACCTGGATGACAATCGTGATTTCGTGCGCTTGTTGGCCGACGAGAATGCCCACGGTGGGCGGCATCTGGTGATCTCTGATCATGTGCAGGCACTAAATACCCCGATCATCGAGTTGATCGCGGAAACATTGGCCCGCGGTGTCGAGGAAGGCGTGTTCCGCCGGGGGCTGGACCCGCTGCATTTCTACCTGTCGATCGCGGGCATGTCGTTCTTTTACTTTGCCAACATCTTCACCATCTCTCGCGCGTTCGGACGGGAATTCGACACGCCGCAAGCGCGATCCGAACGGCGGGCACATATCGTTGACCTGGCGATGAACGGGATTCGCCTGCGCCCGGCGATGTAGCACATGGGCACAATCTTCCCGTCAACTGGCCCGAGACATGCGTCCGTCCGTGGAGGGTTAAAGGCGCAGGGTGATCTGCCCGTCGGACATCCCCATTTCCACCTGGGTCTGTCGCGCCGCAAGCAGGTGATACAGCAGCAGGAACTGCACCTGGTCCGGCTGCACCTGCGCAGCATCGGCGCCGGTTTTCAGCGTTTCCCACAGGAAGGGCGCAGGGTGGGTCGGTGTGGCGGGTGCTGCGATCTGCCATCGGGGGGCGGGACCGGCGGGCGGCCCGGGCGCGGCGGCTGCCCCGACCATCGCGGTTAGCGCCGGGGTGGTGACGCGGATGTCCCCGCCGCGTGGCAGCGCGCTTTCCAGGCAGAGCATGGCCAGAAAGACCTCCTGCACTTCCCGCCGGGTCGTGGTGCTGTCGGGGGTCCAGTGATAGGCGCATCGCCGTCCGCTTCCCAGATCATGCAGGATCCCGACGATTTCCCCGGCAGCGGCGGTGTGATCGGTCCCGGCCATGCCGAAGGCAAGCCGCATGAACCGCAGCCGGGCGGAGGCGTGTACGGCGCTTTCGCTGATCATCGCCAGTTCCCCACTGCCGGCGGAGGGCATCATGGTCAGCAATTCCAGCCCGTTCTGGATCGCCCCGACGGGGGAGGTCAGGTCATGGCAGATCCGCGACCCTATGAGCCGGGCAAGGATCAGTCTATCATCCCCCATGACCTGATCCCCAGCCGAAGGGAACGCGCGGATGATGGAATTGAACGCATTGCTGGAACCGGGGATGCTGGTACGTCATCCGCAGCAACCGGATTGGGGTGTGGGGCAGGTACAGTCGAATATCGGTGGTCGTATCACGGTCAATTTCCCCGAGGCAGGCAAGATCGTTATCGACGGCGCCCGCGTTGGTCTCATCCAGGTCTATGAAACGGGTTAGACATTAAGGTCAGGTTAACAGCGCAGCGGTTTTCGGCCAAGGCCGCCGTGTCTCTGTCGTGGCGGCGGGGCGCGCGCTTGCGCAGTCCCTTGCGCGGCGGCGCCGGACTTCCTAAAAGCCGCAGCACATGGTCCTTCTCTTTCTGTTCTTTTTCCGTAGCTTGCCGTCATGACAGCTTCTTCTCCGCGATTCGTAACCCGGCTTGCCGCCTCCGCCGAGGATCTGGAGGCCGCGCAGCGCCTGCGCTATGATGTCTTCGTGCGCGAATTGGGTGGCGGGGGCGAGCTGGTCGACCACGACGCGGGGCTTGAGCGTGACCGCTTCGACCCGGATTTCGACCATCTTCTGCTGCTGGACCAGGCACGGGGCGGCGGGGTGCGTGACCAGGTTGTCGGCGTCTACCGGTTGTTGCCGCAGGACCGCGCGGCGCGGATCGGGCAGTTCTATTCCGAGGATGAATACGATCTGTCGGTGCTGAAAACCTCTGGCCGGCGGTTGCTGGAGCTGGGCCGCTCCTGCCTGCATCCGGCCTATCGCGGCGGCATGGCGATGTTCCATCTCTGGGCGGCATTGGCCGAATATGTCGAAAGCCGCAGGATCGAGGTTCTGTTCGGCGTCGCGTCCTTTCACGGCACGGATGTGCAGGCGCTGGCGGCGCCGCTGTCGCTGTTGCATCACCGGCACCTGGCGCCGGCGGATCTGCGGGTGCGCACGGTGGCAGAGGCCTTCCAGCCCATGGACCTGTTGCCGGAGGCAGGGCTGGACCGCCGCCGCGCCATGCTGGAGGTTCCGGCCCTGATCAAGGGCTACCTGCGGCTGGGCGGATTCGTGGGCGAGGGGGCGTTTGTAGATCATGCATTCAACACGGTGGATGTCTGTCTGGTTCTCGACATGCGGCGGGTGAACGAAGCCCAGGGCCGGATCTATCGGCGGGGCGACGCGTGAGCACCTGGATGGGGGTGCGCCCCGCGCCGGTGATCGCGTTGACCCCGGTGCAGAAAGCGCGGTTCGTGCTGCGGGCCGCGCTGCTGGGAACGTTGATCGCCCTGGGACTGGCGGTGATGCTGATCCTGCGTGCGGCAGAGCGGCCGTTTCACGGCGCGCGCCGCCCCTGGTCGGCACGGGTTCAGCAGCGGATCTGCCGGCTGTTCTTTCCGCTGGCCCGGATCTCCCACCAGGTCGAAGGGCGCCCGATGGAGGAGCCAGGCATCGTGGTGGCCAATCATGTCAGCTGGGTCGATATCTTCAGCCTGAACCGGGCGCAGCGCATCACTTTCGTCGCCAAGGCGGAGGTCGCCGCCTGGCCGGGCATCGGCCCGCTGGCGCGGATCGCCGATACCCTGTTCGTGCGCCGCGACCGGCGGGAGGCCCGCAGCCAGACGGCGGCCTTTCGCGACCGGCTGGCGCGGGGGCAGCGGCTGCTGTTCTTTCCCGAGGGGACATCCACCGACGGGATGCGGGTGTTGCCTTTCAAATCCACCTTGTTCGCGGCGCTGTTCGACCCGGCGCTGGATGCCGACCTGCATGTCCAGCCGGTGACACTGATCTATACCGGCCCCGACGGGCAGGACGTGGATTTCTACGGCTGGTGGGGCGATACCGGGTTCGGAGAGCACCTGATGACGGTTCTCGGCCAGCGCCGGGGGGGGGGCGTGCGCGTGGTCTACCACCCGCCGTTCAGGGTGCGCGATTTCGCCGACCGAAAGGCCCTGACCCGCGCCTGCGAGAACACGGTGCGCGGCGCCATGCCGGAGGTGCGCCGGATCGGCGGGTGATCGGTTAGACCGATGATCGATTTTCCGGACCCGGCGGCGGGTCCGGCAGGGCGGAAACGAGGCCTGTGATTGCGGACCCTGTGTTTGCGGGCCCTGGTTTTTGGGCCCTGTGTTGCAAGGGGACGGGAGCGTCCGGCGGAGGGTGGTCGCGCCTGTTTGGACCGCGTCGCCCTTGCCGGAACCCGCAGCAGCCCGATCCGCTGCGGAGACGCGGGTTCGGCAGGCCGCCTGACGCGCCCGGCGTCTGACAGGCGGCAATGCGCTGACCGACGCCGGGAGCGTCAGGCCTGAAAAGCCTGTGTCAGGGTGGTGAGGGCTGCGGCGGGGTCTTCCGCCTCCCAAAGCGGGGCGCCTATTCCGAAGAAATCGGTCATGGGCGACAGCGCGCGCGCCAGATCGGAGGTCAGGCCGCCCTCTGCGACCACCGGCACCTCGATCATCTCGGACCACCATTGGAAGAGCTCGGCCTCCGCCAGGTCGCCATCCGCCAGCGCGCTGGCCGCCAGCGGGCCGAAACTGACGTAATCGGCGCCGGCCTCCGCCGCGCCGATCCCCTCGTGGCGGGAGGTGCCGCAATGGGCGCCGACGATGGCCTCGGTGCCCAGCTGCTTGCGCGCCTTGCGCACGGATCGGGCGCCGTCCTCCAGGTGCACGCCATCCAGGCCCAGCCGTTCGGCCAGCAGGAAATGGCGGGAGATCACCAGCGCCACGTCGCGCTGATGTGTCACCTCGCGCAGCGCATCTGCGGCGCGGCACAGGCGGTCCTCGTCATGGCTGGCCAGGGCCAGGCGCACACAGGCGACATCGTGCCGGTCCAGCACGGCGGCCAGCTGGTCGGGGAAGGTCGACAATTCGAAATCGGGCGGCGAGATCAGGTAGATCTGCGGCTGTGTCGGTTCGGAGGTCGCGGATTCTGACATGACGGGATCCTTTCACGTCGCGGTGCTATAACGCGGAACCGCGCGGGAGGGGAAGGGGGGACGGCGCTGCGCGCCGTGCCTCCGGCGGCGGTATTTTTCCGCCCGAAGGGGGCGGGCGCGGCCCCCCCTGGCCGAAGAGCGGCGGGATCCGGCGGGGGTGACTTCCCCCGATGGCTTGGATAGGAGAATGCAGGTTTCGCCCAGGAGGTTCCCCATGTCCCAGCCCGCCTTTGTCCTTGTCCGCCCGCAGATGGGTGAAAATATCGGGGGTGCGGCCCGTGCAATGTGGAATTTCGGGCTGGATCGGATGCGCATCGTTGATCCGCGCGATGGCTGGCCCAATCCGCGGGCCGTGGCGCTGGCCTCGGGCGCGGGGCGGCTGCTGGACGAGGCGGGGATCCATGCCGATACGCCCGCCGCGCTGGAGGATTGCACCTATGTCTTTGCCACCACGGCCCGGTCGCGGGGCCTGACCAAGCCGGTGGTCACCCCCGAACGCGCCATGGAGATCGCGCGGGAGAAAATCTCTGGCGGGGAAAGGGTGGCGGTGCTCTTCGGGCCGGAGCGCGCGGGTCTGGAGAATGACGACATCGTTCGTGCCAACGCGATCATCAACGTACCGGTGAACCCGGAATTCGCCTCGCTCAACCTGGCGCAATGCGTGTTGCTGACAGCCTATGAATGGCGCCGCCAGGCGGTGGAGGTGACGCCGGAGCGGGTGGAGATGGCCGGCTCGGACTGGGCGAGCCAGGTGGAGATGGAAAAGCTGTCGGCCCATTACGAAGAGCGGCTGGACCAGGCGGGTTTCTTCCTTCCCGAGACCAAGGCAGAGGGGATGAAGCTGAATCTGCGCAACCTCTGGTCGCGAATGCCGTTGACCCGCTCGGACGTGCAGATGCTGCACGGGATCCTGCGACAGATGGTCCGCTGGAAAGAGCGCGGCTGACTTGCCGCTGCCCTTTCGGGCGCCTAGGTTCGCGGCGACAGGACGGAGAGCGTGATGAGCCAGAACCGCAACATTTTCGAGGAAGTCGCCACCGACCAGAAGGCCGGGGCCGAGACAGGTGTGATCGACCGCGGGCGCCGCGGCTCGCGCCGGGCGGTGCGGGGCTGGCTGATGGTGATCTTTGCGCTGGTGATGGCGATGATCGTCGTCGGCGGTCTGACCCGGCTGACCGACAGCGGGCTGTCGATCACCGAATGGCGCCCGGTGACCGGGGCGGTGCCGCCGATGTCGCAGGCCGATTGGCAATCGGAATTCGACAAGTACCGCCAGATCCCCGAGTTCAAGGTGCAGAACGCCTGGATGGAACTGTCTGATTTCAAGCAGATCTACTGGTGGGAATGGGGCCATCGGCAACTGGGCCGGGTGATCGGACTGGTCTGGGCGCTTGGGTTCTTTGCGCTGTGGGGGCTGGGCAAGTTTCCCCCCGGCTGGCGCGAACGCGGGTTGTGGGTCGGCCTGCTGGGCGGCGCGCAGGGGGCCGTGGGCTGGTGGATGGTGTCCTCGGGGCTGGCGGGGACGATGCTGGACGTGGCCTCCTACCGCCTGGCGGTACATTTGGGGCTGGCTTTCGTGATCCTGGGCTACATCGCCTGGTACGTGTTCGAGCTGGGCCGCCCGGACCGCGACCTGCTTCAGGCCCGCCGCGCGCGGGAACGCAAGCAGTTCGGCCTGGCGACCGGGTTCCTGCATTTCGCCTTTCTCCAGATCCTGATCGGGGCGCTGGTGGCGGGGATCGACGCGGGCCGGTCCTATACGGATTGGCCGACAATGGGCGGGGGGATCCTGCCGCCCGATCCGTTCTTCATCGACCCGGTCTGGCGCAACTTCCTGGAGAATCCGGGACTGGTGCAGTTCATTCACCGGATGACGGGCTACCTGCTGTTCGTCTTTGGCATCGTTGTGGTCCTGCGGGGGCGGAAATCGGCCCATCCGCGCACCCGTGCCGCCTTTGCTGCCGCCTTCATCGCGCTGTGCTTCCAGGTTGGCCTGGGTATCGCCACGGTGGTGACCGGCGCCCCCTGGCAGGTGGCGATCCTGCATCAGCTGGCGGCCGTGATCCTCTGGGTTCTGATCCTGCGCGCCCGGTTCCTCGCCGCTTATCCCGTTGCAACCTCCATCAGAGGCTAACCCCATGACCGCATTGACCGATCTACTGACCTTCCAATCCGGGACCGAAGCGCTGGCCGCCATTGCCGGACGCCTGGAATGGGACCAGGAAACCATGATGCCGCGCGGCGCCGCCGCCCAACGGGGCGAGGAAAAGGCCGCGATCGAGGCAGTGCTGCACGCCCGGCGCACCGATCCCCGGATCGGTGACTGGCTGTCAGAGGCGGAGGGCACGACCCTGACGGAAGTGGACGCCGCCAAGCTGCGGTTGATCCGGCGTGGCTTTGAACGCAACTCCCGCGTGCCGGCCAGCCTGGCGGCGGAGATCGCACGGGTGACATCCGTGGCGCAGGGGCAATGGGCCCAGGCGCGGGGGGATGACGATGTCGCGGCCTTTGTCCCGGTGCTGGAAACCATCGTCCGGCTGCGGCAGGAAGAGGGTGCGGCGCTGGCCGACGGCGGCGATCCCTACGACGCGTTGCTTGACGATTACGAACCCGGCGCCACCGCCTCGCAGCTGGAGGCGATGTTCGCCGAAATGCGCCCCCGGCTGGTCGAGCTGCGCGCCCGCGTGCTGGACCGCCCGGCGCCGCAGGGCGTGAAAGGCCAGTTCGACGAAGCCGCGCAGATGGCCCTGACGGAAAAACTGGCCCTGGCCTTCGGCTATGATCTGAACCGGGGCCGGATCGACAAGGCGGTGCATCCGTTTTCCTCCGGCTCCGGGGCGGATGTGCGGATCACCACCCGCACCAGCCCGACGGATCCGTTCAATTGTCTGTATTCGACGATTCACGAGGTGGGTCACGCCTGCTATGAACAGAATATCGATGAGGCCTATGCCCTGTCGCCGCTGGGGCAGGGTGTTTCGATGGGGGTGCACGAAAGCCAAAGCCGCATCTACGAAAATCAGCTGGGGCGTTCCCGCGCGTTTACCAGCTGGGTCTTCGGTCAGATGCGTGATGCCTTCGGTGATTTCGGTATCGCGGATGAGGAGGCCTTCTATGCCGCTGTCAACAATGTGCAGCGGGGCTTTATCCGGACTGAGGCGGATGAGCTGCAATACAATCTGCACGTCATGCTGCGATTCGATCTGGAGCGGGCTTTGATCTTCGGCGATCTGGCCGTCGCCGATCTGGAAGGGGCATGGAACGAACGCTTCCGTGCCGATTTCGGCTATGACGTGCCGCGCCCCTCGCTGGGGTGTTTGCAGGATGTGCATTGGTCGGTCGGGCTATTTGGCTATTTCCCGACCTATTCGCTGGGCAATGTCTATGCCGGTTGTCTGCACCAGGCGCTGCGCGCGGATGTGCCGAACCTTGATGACCAGCTGGCGCAGGGCGATACCAGCGCCGCAACCGGATGGCTGCAAGAGAAGGTACAGCGTCACGGCAGCCTGCGGACCCCGCGCGACGTGATCACCCAGGCCGTCGGTGCGGCGCCCACGGCCGCGCCGCTGCTGGATTATGTCGAGGCTAAATTTGGTGATCTCTACAACCTGTAGGGGCGCAAACGCTCCGGCGCGTGTGTCGGTTGCAAGCATGGCTCGGCCACATGTCGCTGCCATGCGGCGTGCGCCATGGCAGCGGCAGTGCAGTGGCGACCATGTCAGGGAAAGAAAAAGGGCCGGCGGTTCGGGCCGGCCCAGTTGGAAGGGATTGACGGGGTAGAAGCGTCAAACCACCATGTTGAGGTCAGCCAACGGACCGAGGACCGCCGCGAACCGGCGTTTCAGGCCAACCTCCACAGCGATCGAAAAATTCGATTGCCGCGTAAATTCAAAAACCCTTCGCCTGGGCGAACCCCAAAAAAGGGGGAAATGGCGCAGCCCATAGGGGGAGTGATTTTGCGCCATCGAAACAAATCAATCAATCTGTGAATGAATATGCATGGTCATCATATGCGCCACAAGTTGTCCGACGGAAAACCTGTGGTTGCATTTTTGCAGTGTCGCAATCATGTCGCCTCTTGCAGGCCCACACATTCCGATGCCCAATCCGCCACGGTTTGCAGTACCGGATCCTTGCGCCGGGTCTCGTGAAAACACAAGTATAGCGGCGAGGTATTGGGCTTTGCTTCGGGATCAAAGACTTGCAGGCCCTCGATGCTGCGCGCGGCAGAGAGGGTCATGACGCCGGGCAGGCGGGTCCTGGTCACTGCGCGGCAGACATCCAGCATGGTTTCCATGCGGATATCGGGATCGGCGCCGCCCATGATCGCGCGAGCATGTTGCATGGGTGCAAATTTTTCATGCACACGCAGCAGCCCGACCCAGCGACCGTCGCGGGGGCTGTCCTCGAAACCATAGACATTGGTCGAGACCTTGCCGACATAACGCACCACAAGCCGCCCCTGTTCGGGCCGTACGGGGGTCAGGAACAGGTCGGTTTCGCCCAGGGCCTCTTGATAGAGCAGGGTGTTGAAGGTCAGTTCCAGCTCTGGATATTTCTCGATGAAATCCCGCAGGCCGGGCAGCAGGACCATGGCGGCGACGGTTGGCGGGGTGCCGATGGTGACGTGACCGCGGGTTTCCGTGGCGGTCGTGTCCTTGGCATTCAGGTAGGATTCGAGATCGTTCTCAAAGGTGGTGATGCTGTCGATCAGCTCTCCCACCGCGTCATTGGCGACCCAGCCTGACGGGGTCTTCAGAAACAGTTCAAAGCCCAGGGTTTCGGATAGCCGGGCCAGCCGCCGCGACACGGTGGCCGGGTTGGTGTCCAAAAGACGTGCGGCCGAACTCATGGAGCCGGTTTTGTGCACAGCGACCAGGTAACGCAGATCGTCCCAGTTCTTCATGGTTTCTTGTCCCGATAGATTTTTGCATCCAAAGGCGGGAATACGAGGTGCCGATAGCACCACACATTCCCGCAATCCCGTATACTCAAAAATCGACGGTCAGCGCAATCCCGTATTTTCCCGGTGCGATTCGCAATCGGTGCTATGCGTCATTTTCGCCAGCGTCTTCATCACCTTCCTCGACGATCCGCGCGACCGAAACAACCTGTTCACCGGTTCCGGTGTTGAACACCCGTACCCCGCCCGCAGACCGGGATCGGAAGGAAATTCCATCCACCGGAACGCGAATGGATTGCCCGCGTGAGGTCGCCAACATGATCTGATCGTCCATTTCGACTGGAAATGCTGCCACGATCGGGCCGCCGCGCATTGCCTTGTCCATCGCTGTCACGCCCATCCCGCCGCGTCCGCGCACCGGGTAATCGTGCGACGACGACAGCTTGCCGGTGCCTTGTTCGGTGATCGTCAGGATCAGGTTCTCGGCGGCCGACATCTCGGCGTAACGTTCCGAGGGCAGGATGGCATCCGCGTTGCCGTCCTCCTCGTCGGTTTCCGTCTCCTCCGTCACGCCGGCCATCAGGCGGCGCATCTTCAGATAGGCGGCGCGCTCGTCCGATGTGGCTTCGAAATGCCGGATCACCGCCATGGAGACGACGTGATCCCCGTCGGACAGGCGAATGCCGCGCACACCGGTGGATTTGCGCCCCTTGAAGACCCGCACAGCGGTGGTGGAGAACCGGATCGCCCGGCCCGCATCCGTCACCAGCATCACGTCGTCCTCTTCGGAGGCGATGCGCGCGTTTACCAGTTCCACCCCTTCGGGCAGATCCATGGCGATCTTGCCGTTACGCATGACATTGGTGAAATCCGACAGCGCATTGCGCCGCACATCCCCGGCAGAGGTGGCAAAGACGATCTGGAGATCGGCCCAATCCGCCTCGTCCCGGTCCACGGGCATGATCGCCGCGACAGAGGCACCGATGGGAATCGGAAGAATGTTGACGATCGCCTTGCCCTTGGATGTCCGTCCACCCAGCGGCAGGCGCCAGGTCTTCATCTTGTAGACCATGCCTTCGGTGGTGAAAAACAGCAGTTGGGTATGGGTATTGGCCACGAACAGGGTGGTGACAGCATCGTCTTCCTTGAGGGAGCCGCCCGACAGCCCCTTGCCGCCACGCTTCTGGGCGCGGAAATCGGCCAGCGGGGTGCGCTTGATATAGCCGCCGGCCGTAACGGTGACGACCATGTCTTCCCGTTCGATCAGGTCTTCGTCTTCCATGTCGCCGGACCAGTCGACGATCTCGGTACGGCGGGGCACGGCAAAGAGGTCGCGCACCTCGCGCAGTTCGTCCGAAATGATGCCCATGATCCGCTCGCGAGAGCCAAGGATCTCCAGATATTCCCGGATCTTCTTCGCCAGCTCCTGCAACTCGTCGGTGACTTCGCGCACGCCCAGCTGGGTCAGCCGTTGCAGCCGCAGCTCCAAGATGGCGCGGGCCTGGGTTTCCGACAGGTTATAGGTGCCGTCGTCGTTCATCCGGTGGGTCGGATCGTCGATCAACTGGATGTATTCGGCAATATCGCCAGCCGGCCAGCGGCGCGTCATCAGCTTCTGACGGGCTTCGGCAGCGTCGGAGGAGGCACGGATCGTCGCGACGACCTCGTCCACGTTGCTGACCGCCACGGCCAGACCGCACAGCACATGGGAGCGTTCCCGCGCCTTGCGCAGCTCGAACGCGGTGCGGCGGGCGACGACCTCCTCGCGGAACTGGATGAAAGCGGAGAGGAACCCGTAAAGCGTCAGAACCTCCGGCTTGCCCCCGTTCAGCGCCAGCATGTTGCAGCCAAAGGAGGTCTGCATCGGGGTAAAGCGGAACAGCTGGTTCAGCACCACGTCGGGCGTGGCGTCGCGCTTCAGTTCGATGACCACGCGCACGCCCTGACGGTCGCTTTCGTCCTGGACGTGGGAAATGCCTTCGATCCGCTTGTCACGCACATGTTCCGCGATCTTCTCGATCATCGCGGCCTTGTTCACCTGATAGGGGATCTCGTCGATGACGATGGCATAGCGGTCGCGGCGCAGCTCCTCCACATGGGTCTTGGAGCGGATGATCACGCTGCCACGCCCCTGCAAGTAGGCCTTGCGCGCGCCGGACCGGCCCAGCATCACGCCGCCGGTGGGAAAGTCGGGGCCGGGGATGAAGTCGATCAGCTCTTCGATCGACATGTCGGGATTTTCGATCAGCGCCAGCGTGGCATCCACCACCTCGCCCAGGTTATGGGGCGGAATGTTGGTCGCCATGCCCACGGCAATGCCGCCGGCGCCATTGACCAGCATGTTGGGGAACCGCGCCGGGAGGACGACGGGCTCGCGGTCCTTGCCGTCGTAATTGTCCTGGAAATTGACCGTATCCTTGTCGATATCGGCCAGCATGTAATTCGCGGCCTTGGCCATGCGCACTTCGGTATAGCGGAAGGCCGCAGCCTTGTCCCCGTCCATGGAGCCGAAATTGCCCTGACCGTCCAGCAGCGGCAGGGACATGGAAAAGTTCTGCGTCATCCGCACCAGCGCATCGTAGATCGCGCTATCGCCATGCGGGTGATACTTGCCCATCGCGTCGGCCACGGGGCGCGACGATTTCCGGTAGGACTTGTCGAAGGTGTTTCCGACCTCGTTCATTGCGTAAAGAATACGCCGATGCACGGGCTTCAGGCCGTCGCGCAGATCCGGGATGGCGCGGGCCACGATGACGGACATGGCGTAATCCAGATAGGAAACGCGCATTTCGTCCGTGATCTGCACACTCGGCCCATCATAGGGCGTCGGTTTGATTTCGTCTTCGTTTTCAGGGGGTTCCGGCGTGTCGGTCAAGTCGTCTGCCTGTCGCGTTGGGGGGAACTACATCTTGTTGAACGTCGTTATAGCACCCCGTGTATCTTGGGTGCAATGGCGCCTGTCCGGTTCGCTGGCAGCCATGAGGAATGGCTGATAACACACTGTTTTTGTTGCAATAAAAATCAGACAGGTCATGCTGATCGAATAAACTGGTGCGAGGACAGGAAAGGATGGCAGGAATGGAGCGGGAAACGGAGCTGATGCTCAAGGGGTACGGGCTGACCACGGCGGAATTCTTCTACCGCATGCCGGATTACTGCCATGTGCTGAATACGTTCATCTGGCAGGAATACGACCTGGCGCCGGACCACCCGAAACTGTTCGGCTTCATCGAATTCTGGCAGGCCGAGATCGAGGGCGCCCTGCATTCGGTCCGCTTCACCCACCGCAAGGAAATCGCGCCGGGCGAGTGGCGTCAATGCGTGGGCGAATTCCGCTATCACTGAGGGCAAGCGGGTCAGGTTCGAGGGCTGCAAGGGCCTCTCTTGGTCCGCGCACTCCGGATCGCCGGGCGTGCACTCAGACCCAGACCGGCAGACCCAGATCGGCAGACCCAGATCGGCCGGTCGAACCCGGGCGCCGCAAAACCGCGCCCTGTGACTGCGACTGCCCGTCCCGCCCTTCGGGCGGCAAATACCGCTGCCGGAGGCGGATCCGCGGGCGCGACCCGTGCCGCGCCCGATCAACGCCGTCGCGCCGCGCCGCAGGATCAGGGCAGGATGCGCGTGTATTTCAGACCTTCCAGCGTCGCGCCAAGCCGCAGCCCGGCCTGGCCGAAGACCACCGCCACCACCGGCGAGACCGAGGTGGTGGTTTCCGCGCGCAGCATCTCGCCCACGTCGTTGAAGGCGTATTCCACGTCGGCGGAAGCCGCCCAACCATCGGATCGGCGGAAGTTCTGCAACGCCTCTTCGGTCATGAAAAACAGCACATGGGCATATTGCTGTGCGCCGAATTGCAGGCCCACATTGGCACGGGTGGCAGAGTAGTAATCCACCGTCGCACCGCCAACGCGCAGCGCGCCGCGACCATAGCCGCCGCCGACGCCCAGCCCTGCCTCGGTGATGACGGGCATCACCATCATGCCCGAGGACCGCGCAGAGAGGGTCCGCGTCTGCGGGTATTTCTCGAACATGTGGGCGATGGTGGCATCGACGCGGGCGTCGATCTCGGACGGCGCGCGGGAGCCGACGCCGCGGCTGCAAGCCGCCAGCGCGGGCAGGGCCGCGAGGCCGGCCAGAGTGAAGGAACGTCTGGTCAGTTGGGTCATGTCACTTGCCTGTCACTGCCCCGGTCAGGCCGGTGGCGTTTCGTTGTTCTGTCCTGCTCGGACCTTGTTCTGTCGGGCCTTGTCCGGGTTGCGCCCGGATTGCCGGCCCATGTCTGCGTGGCGCGGGGGAGCCCCGCGCAGGGCGCAGTATAGTCCTGCGCGCAGATCCTGTCACCGGATAACGCCGTGCGCGCCGGCAGGGGGCAGGATCCGGCCGGTCGCGGCGGCGGGAACCGACCGCGGCGTGATCACACCCCTCCGGTCCGGTGCGGTCAATCCGACAGCAGGCGCGCCACGGCGGGGGCAAAGTAGGTCAGCACCCCGTCGCATCCGGCCCGACGAAAGCCCAGCAGGCTTTCCACCATGGCCTTTTCCCCGTCGATCCAGCCATTTTGCGCCGCCGCCTGGATCATCGCGTATTCGCCCGACACCTGATAGGCAAAGGTCGGCACGCCGAAGGCATCCTTTATCCGCCGGCACATGTCCAGGTAGGGCATTCCCGGCTTGATCATCACCATGTCCGCGCCCTCGGTCAGGTCGCGGGCGACCAGGCGCAGGGCCTCGTCGGTGTTCCCGGGGTTCATCTGGTAGGTCTTCTTGTCGCCCTTCAGCGCGCCCGAGGCCCCGACCGCGTCGCGGAACGGCCCGTAGAAGGCCGAGGCATACTTGGCCGAGTAGCTCAGGATCGACACGTTTTGGTGGTCGGCGGCTTCCAGCGCGCTGCGCATCGCGCCGATGCGGCCATCCATCATGTCCGAGGGACCGATGATGTCGGCGCCCGCCTCGGCCTGGCTGAGCGCCTGTTTCACCAGCGCCTCCACCGTGGCGTCGTTCACGATCTCGCCGTCCACGACGAAACCGTCGTGCCCATCGATGTTGTAGGGGTCCAGCGCCACATCTGTCATGACCAGCAGGTCGGGGCAGGCGGCCTTGATCGCGCGGGTGGCACGGTTGGACAAATTGTCGGGGGACCAGGCCTCCGCGCAATCGGATGTGCGTTTCTCCATTGGCGTATAGGGAAACAGGCAGATCGCCGGGATGCCCAGAACGTGGGCCTCCTGCGCGGCCAGAACCACGCGATCGACCGAACGGCGCACCACGCCGGGCATGGAGGGTACGGGTTCCTCGTGGTCCTCGCCCTCACAGACGAAGACGGGCCAGATCAGGTCCGAGACCGACAAGCGGTTCTCCTGAACCAGGTCGCGGAGCGCGCCGCTGGCGCGGGTTCTGCGGAAACGGGTGGCGGGAAAGGGGGCATGAAGCGGCTGCATCGGTGATCCTGTGCTTGATCCGGCGGGGCGGTGGTGGCATGGAATAGCGCGTCTCCTTACCGGGACGCAACGGGCCATCCGGTTCCGGCGCGGCGACGGGGTCCGATCCCGGCGCGAACGAACGCGCAACATGGGGGCACGAAAGGCAGGCGGGTGAACATTTCGACGAGTATCTTCGAGCTGATCGACCTCAGATCGTTTTCGAATCTCTGGTTCTGGATTGCGCTTGCGGTTGTCTGGTCCTCGGCCAGCCACTGGGTGCTGGGCGTGCCCTATGACCTGGTGCTGCGCGCGCGCCGCCATCGCGGCCGGTTCGAGGACGATTTGATCGACCTGGTGCGGATCAACGTGACGCGTCTTCTCTACGCGGCCGAAGTCTCGGGGCTGATCATGGTGGGGCTGGGCAGTTTCGTGCTGACCATGCTGGTGGCGCTTGGGTTCTTCTACGATGTCGAATTCGCCCAGGCGCTGTTCCTGCTGATGCTGCCGCTCAGCCTGGTTGCGCTGATGTCGGTGCGCACGGCCCGGCAGATCCGGCTGGAAGATCCGGATCCCGAAACGTTATACAAGCGTCTCCACCGGCACAGGATGGCCGTGCAGGGGATCGGCGTGCTTGCCATACTCATCACGGCGATGTGGGGCATGTACCAGAACGCCACGCTCGGGGTTCTCGGCTAGACACAAAGGAAAGGCGCGATGGCAACGGATCCCGCCCATATCACCCTTGGCGGGGCGCCCGAAGGGTTCGACGCCGCCCTGATCCTGTCGGAGGCCCGCCGCCACGGCGGATCGGTCGTGCACGTGGCCCGCGATGACAAGCGGATGGCCGCCATGGCGGAGGCGCTGCGCTTCTTCGATCCGGGGATGCCGGTGTTCAGTTTTCCGGGCTGGGATTGCCTGCCCTATGACCGCGTCTCGCCCAATGCCGAGATCTCGGCCACCCGCATGGCCACACTGGCGGCGCTGGTGCACGGGATGCCGGACCGGTTCGTCCTGTTGACCACGCTGAACGCCGCGACCCAACGGGTGCCGGCGCGCAAGGTGCTGGAAACCTCTGCCTTTTCCGCGCGTGTCGGTGATCGGGTGGACGAGGCGGGGCTGCGCGATTTCCTGGTGCGCATGGGGTTCTCGCAATCCCATTCGGTGACCGAACCGGGCGATTACGCCATTCGCGGCGGCATCATCGACATTTTCCCGCCCGGACCCGGTGGGCCGGTGCGGCTGGATTTTTTCGGGGACGTGCTGGATGGCGCCCGCCGCTTCGATCCGGCGACACAGCGCACCACGGAGAAGCTGGAGCTGGTCGAATTGGCTCCGGTGTCCGAGGTCATCCTGGATGATCAGGCGATCACCCGGTTCCGCCAGAACTATCGCATCGAATTCGGCGCCGCCGGCACCGACGATCCGCTGTACGAGGCCGTCAGCGCGGGACGCAAGCACCAGGGCATCGAGCATTGGTTGCCGTTCTTCCACGACCGGCTGGAAGTGCTGTTCGACTACCTGCCCGGTGTCTCGATCACGCTGGACGAACATTCCACCGCCGCACGCCTGGCGCGGTGGGACAGTGTTGCCGATCAATATGAAACCCGCCGCATCGCCCTGACGGAAAAGGGGCGGATGGATTCGATCTACAAGCCCACGCCGCCGGAGCTGCTTTACCTTGACGATGCCGCCTGGACGCGGGCGGTGGCCGGGCGCCGGGTGGTGCAGCTGTCGCCGCTGCCGCAGGCCTCGGGCCCCGGCGTGGTGGATGCGGGCGGGCGCGTGGGGCGCAATTTCTCTCCTGAACGGCAGATGGAGAACGTCAATCTCTTTGCTGCGCTGGCCAGCCATATCAAGAAACGCCTGCCGGACGGTCCGGTGGTCATCGCTTCTTATTCCGAAGGCGCGCGCGAACGCCTGTCCGGCCTGATCGAGGACGAGGGCCTGTCGGAAACGATCCACATTCCCGACGCCAGCCGTGTCGGCAAGACCGGCCTTTATCTCGCCGTCTGGGCGCTGGAACACGGGTTCGAAGGGCGCTGGCAGGACCGACCTGTCACCGTGATCTCCGAACAGGACGTCCTGGGTGACCGACTGATCCGTGGCGCCCGCCGCAAGCGCAAGGCCGAAAATTTCCTGACCGAGGCGCAATCGCTCAGCCCCGGTGACCTGGTGGTGCATGTCGATCACGGCATCGGGCGCTATCACGGGTTGGAGGTGATCACCGCAGCCGGTGCCGCGCATGAATGCCTGGTGCTGGAATATGCCGAAAGCGCGCGCCTTTATCTGCCGGTCGAAAATATCGAGCTGCTGTCGAAATATGGCCACGAAGAGGGGCTGCTGGACAAGCTCGGCGGCGGCGCCTGGCAGGCCAAGAAGGCCCGGCTGAAGGAACGCATCCGCGAGATGGCCGACCGGCTGATCCGCGTCGCCGCCGAACGTGCCCTGCGCCGCGCCCCCATGCTGGAGCCGCCGGGCGGTGAATGGGACGCCTTTCAGGCCCGTTTCCCCTATGAGGAGACAGAGGACCAGCTGTCTGCAATCCATGACGTGATGGACGACCTCGGCTCCGGCCACCCGATGGACCGGCTGATCTGCGGCGACGTGGGGTTCGGCAAAACAGAGGTGGCGTTGCGCGCGGCCTTTGTCGCGGCCATGTCGGGGGTGCAGGTGGCGGTGATCGCGCCCACCACCCTGTTGGCGCGCCAGCATTACCAGGGCTTCGCCGAACGGTTCCGGGGCTTCCCGATTCAGGTCAGCCCGCTGTCGCGGTTCGTCTCTGCCTCCGACGCCACAAAGACGCGTGAGGGGATCTCGCGCGGGACGGTGGATATCGCCGTGGGCACCCATGCCCTGCTGGCCAAGGGCATCCGGTTTCAGAACCTGGGCCTGCTGATCGTGGACGAGGAACAGCGCTTTGGCGTCAATCACAAGGAACGGCTGAAGGCGCTGCGCACCGATGTTCATGTGCTGACCCTGACCGCCACACCAATTCCGCGCACGCTGCAATTGTCTCTGTCGGGGGTGCGTGACCTGTCGATCATCGGCACCCCGCCGGTGGACCGCCTGTCAATCCGCACCTACGTCAGCGAATTCGACACCGTCACCATTCGCGAGGCGCTGCTGCGCGAACATTATCGCGGCGGGCAGAGCTTTGTCGTGGTGCCGCGCGTGTCCGATCTGGCGGAGATGGAGGAATTCCTGAAAACCCAGGTGCCGGAGGTCAGTTTCGTCACTGCCCATGGTCAATTGGCGGCTGGCGATCTGGATCAGCGGATGAACGCCTTCTACGACGGGCGCTACGATGTGCTGCTGGCCACCACCATCGTGGAAAGCGGGCTGGATATCCCCCGCGCCAACACGATGGTTGTCTGGCGCGCGGACATGTTCGGCCTGTCGCAGCTGTATCAGATCCGGGGACGCGTCGGCCGGTCCAAGACCCGTGCCTATGCCTACCTGACGACGAAACCCCGCGTCCGGCTGACGCCTGCCGCCGAAAAGCGCCTGCGGGTGCTGGGCACGCTGGACACGCTGGGCGCGGGCTTTACCCTTGCTTCGCAGGATCTGGACATTCGGGGCGCCGGCAACCTGTTGGGGGAGGAACAGTCCGGCAACATGCGCGATGTCGGCTATGAACTGTACCAGAGCATGCTGGAGGAGGCGATCGCCAAGATCCGCACCGGGGAACTGGACGGCCTGACGGAGGCCGACGACCAATGGGCGCCGCAGATCAATCTGGGCGTGCCGGTTCTGATCCCCGAGGATTTCGTGCCCGATCTCGACCTGCGCCTGGGCCTCTATCGCCGCCTGTCGAGCCTGTCGACCAAGGTGGAGCTGGAAGGCTTTGCAGCGGAGTTGATCGACCGGTTCGGCCCGCTGCCGCGTGAGGTCAACACCCTGCTGCTGATCGTGCGGATCAAGGCGATGTGCAAACGCGCCGGCATCGCCAAGCTGGACGGCGGCCCCAAGGGTGCAACGATCCAGTTCCACAACGACAAGTTCGCCAATCCCGAAGGGCTGGTCGAATTCATCAAGGACCAGCGCGGCCTGGCCAAGGTCAAGGACAACAAGATCATCGTCCGCCGCGACTGGAAAAAGGAAAGCGACAAGATCAAGGGCGCCTTTGCCATCGCGCGCGACCTGGCCGAAAAGGTCATCGCCGCGAAAAAGGCCGCGCGGGCCAAGGCCGCGAAGTGACCACCGCCGCCGGGGGCAGGATCGCCTCCGGCAAGCGGAGGGGCAAAGCGGTGCATGGGACGCGCGCTGCCCGGTGTCAATCTGTCAGAGGCCAGATCGCGCCCTGTCAGCCGGTGGAACAACAGCCCCGCATCGCGGCCTGCGCGCAGAAACAGCTGGCGGCGACCTCCACATCGGCGCGGGCAAGTGCCAAGTCCAGACGTTGCCGGATCAGCGGACGCTCTGACGCTTCGCCGCGCGCTTCCAGGCAATCGTGCAACCCCTTCAGCGCCCAGACGTTATCGGGGTGGATGCAGACGCGGGGCAGATCACCCGCCAGCCCCAGATCTTCGCGGTAGACCTGTTCGGCCTCCGCCACCTGGCCTTGTTCGAACAGCAGCGCTCCAAGGGCGTGCCGGGCGGGCTGCATCCAGCCCCAGGGCTCGTCATAGGGCAGGGTATCGTCGAGGCGGACCGCCTCCCGCAGGGCGTCGAAGGCAGCGGGGAAATCCTGCTGCCGGTAAAGGATTTCCCCGCGCAGCATGGCGCGGGCCACGGCCAGCAGGTCCACCACGCGGTTGTTGTGCATCAACCGCGTCGACGGCACCCGCGCGGCGGCCTCCAGAAAGATATGTTCCGCCGTCAGCGCCTGGTCCACCTGGCCCAGAGCGGCATGGGCCAACGCCTTGCCATAAAGGACAAAGGCGGTGGTGGCGCAGTAGAACGCCTGATCCTCGGGCAGGGGCAGGGCCAGCAGCTCCGCCCAGCGGCCAAATCGGATCAGGATATGCGGCTCGAACCCCATGAAGCTTTCGAAATAATCGGCCATCGGTGGGCTTTCGATGCGCAGCATCTCGTCGGGGGTGGTGGCGATCAGGTCGCGATTGGCGGCCAGGGCAGGCGCGATCTGACCCAGGAACATGGCGCCGTAGATGACGAAATGGTAATTGTGCTGCCGGTAGCCGGTGTAGAAATCCATGCCGCCCCTGCTGTCGTACCAGCGCCGGTCGGCCCGCACGGCCTGCTGGTTCCAGTCCACCGTGGCCTGGTAGTCGCCGCAGAGCACGTCGATATGGGTGGGCATATGCACCAGGTGGCCGGCATCCGGCACCAGCCTGCGCAACGCGTCGCCGGCGCGCAGCGCGGCCTGCGGTTCGGGCGACATCTCCATCAGGTGGATGTAAAGGTGCAGCAGGCCGGGATGAGCCATGGCGCCGGGCCGGGCCAGCGCGGTTTCCAGCACCTGGCGGCATTCCACCGTATGGGCCCGCGGATTGGGTTGGCCGGCGGGCAGATCCCACATCTTCCAGGGCGTGACGTTCAGCAGCGCCTCAGCGAAGATCGTCGCCGCCTCCGCATCTTCGGGCAGGGCCTGGTGGACCTGGCGCATCGCGGCGGCATAGTCTTCGTCCCAGGGGCGCATGTCCTCGACCGGCTCGGCCTGGGGGTAGCGGGCGGGCAGGGCGCGGATCAGCGCCGCCTCCCAGGGCTGAACCCGGTCGGCCAGCGCCAGTGCACGGTCCATCGCATCGCGCGCCACGGCCAGGGCGGCACGGCGCGAGGGCAGGTCCATCACCTTCCATGGCAGGTTGTAATTCGGCCCCGAGGCATAGGCCACGCCCCAATGCGCCATGGCGCAGGCGGGATCGGCCTCCGCCGCGCGGCGAAAACAGGCTACGGCTTCCACGTGGTGATAGCCAAAGGTCCAGTTCAGCCCGCGATCGAACCAGGTCTGTGCCTGGGCATTGGCGCAGGTGACGGGACGGGAATGCGGGCCAAGGTCGAAATAGGTGTCAGAATGAGTCATGCGGAATGGTTAGCGCCGGTGCCAGCAGGGGACCAGAGGTTTCGCGCCTTGCCGGGGGGGGGCTGTGGTGCGCCGACCAATCCGGCGCCGGGTGCGGCAGGCGCCTTCGGGCGGTTGTGCGGCGCGGGGCAGGGTGGCCGGGCTGAGAGGAGCGGGGCTGTTCTGAACAGGACCGATGCGGCCGCGCCGATCCGAACGGGCCAGGGGGCAGAGCCTGTCGCGCCATCGCGTCCGGCCCGTCAAGAAATCGCGACCGGTTCGCGCAGGGCTGGTCAGAGACCGCGCATCAGCGGCCGGATCTTCAGCCCGGTGATCCGGTTGTCCTTGCGCGCCGTGACCTCGAAACGGAAGCCGTGGAAGGAAAACACCTGTCCCACCGTGGGGATCGTCTGGGCCTCGTGGATCACCAGGCCGGCAACGGTGTTGGCCTCCTCGTCCGGCAGCGACCAATCCAGCGCCCGGTTCAGATCGCGGATGGTCATGGCCCCGTCGATCTGGAAATGCCCGTCCTCGGAAGGGCGCAATTCATGCTCTCCATCCTGGTCGAACTCGTCGGTGATTTCGCCCACGATCTCTTCAAGGATGTCTTCCAGCGTGATCAGACCCTGCAAGGCGCCGTATTCATCCACCACCAGCGCGAAATGCGTATGCAGCCGCAGGAACTGGCGCATTTGTTCGTCCAGCGTTGTGGTTTCCGGCACGAAATAGGGCGGCATCACCACGTCTTCGATGCGAAACCCGGTCAGGGCGGTGACGGCAGGGGTTTCCGCATCCTCCGCGGTTTCCGACGCCGTGACAAAGGCCAGCTTGTGCATCGCGCGCAACAGGTCCTTTGCGTGGATGATGCCGATGATGTTCTCCGGCTCCCCCTCGTAGACAGGCAGACGGGTGTGGTTGGAGCGCAGGCATTGCGTCAGGATGTCCGCCGGCGCATCGGCGGCGTTGATCATCTCGATCCGCGAACGGTGCAGCATGATCTCTTCCACGGCGCGGTCGCCCAGGTCGAGCGCGCCCAGAATGCGGTCGCGGTCCTCCTTTTCCACCACGCCTTCGGAATGGCCCAGCTGCAAGGCGCCGGCGATTTCCTCCCGCACGGCCAGGATCTGGCTGTCGGGATCGGTGCGCACGCCAAAGATGCGCAGCACGCCACGCACCAGAACCCGGACGGCGGACACGATGGGCGAGAACAGGGTGATGATCACCCGGATCGGTCCCGCCACGCGGGAGGCCGCGACCTCGGCATTGGTGATGGCATAGGTCTTTGGCAGAACCTCCGCGAAGATCAGCACCAGCACGGTCATCACCAGCGTCGCCAGCGCCACGCCGCTGTCGCCCAGCATCCGGGTGAACAGCGCAGTGGTCAGCGAGGTCGCCAGGATGTTCACCAGGTTGTTGCCCAGCAGGACAGAACCGATCAGCCGTTCGTTGTCCTCGGTGATGTCCAGCGCGGACGTGGCGCCCTTGGACCCCTTGTCGGCCAGCGATCGGAGCTTGCCGCGTGAGGCGGCCGTCAGCGCGGTTTCGGAGCCGGAAAAGAAGGCGGACAGCACCAGCAGCAACAGGATCGAGCCGGAGGTGACCCAGAAGGCGGTATCGAAGATCAGACCGGTTTCCATGATGCTTCCTGCTTGGACATTTGCAGGGGTTATGGTGGCGGGAGCGGGGCGGATCAAGGGGGCGTGACGCGGCATGGCGGGACGGGGTGACGCAGGCCGGGTAATGTCGGGGGCGATGTGGGCAGGGCGGGCCGAGCCCTTGGTGTGACGTGCCGCCCGGGGTGGGTGGCAGGAGAGGCGGCGGGGTCTACGATGGGACGCGGGCGGGTGATGGGCTGGTGAGGCCGTGCCGGAAGGCGATGAGCGGGGAGATGGTGGCACCCTTGCCTGGCAAACTCGTCCCGGTGGTGAGGGCAGGCGCCTCCGGCGGCGGTACTTGGGCCCGAAGGGAGGGAGCGTTCCACCCGGAGGAGCGAGGTCAGACCTGAGAGGAAGATGCCAGGGACAGGTTGAGAATGCAGGGCGAGGGCGCGGCGAAGGACACAGGGGCAGGGCCTGCGAATCGGGAGCCGGCGAGATGCGGCGGCGGTTTGGCTCTCAGCGCGGTTTGACCAGGGGGTGATGCGCCTCCACCAATTCCCGCAGGCGGGCCTCCAGCACATGGGTGTAGATTTCGGTCGTGGCAAGGTCGGCATGGCCCAGAAGGGTCTGGATCGCGCGCAGGTCGGCCCCGTTTTCCAGCAGGTGGGTGGCAAAGGCATGGCGCAGACGGTGCGGCGTCACGGCCTGCGGCGAGACCCCGGCAATCACGGCCATTTCCTTGATCAGCAAGTAGAACCTGTGACGGGTCAGGTAGCCGTCGGAGGAACCGGAGGGAAAGAGATGCGGCGAGGGAGGGTGCCCTTTGCGGCGCGCGGCGGCCTCTGCGGCGTCGCGCAGCGTCAACCAGGCGGTCAACGCCTCCCGCGCCGGGGGGGACAGCGGCACCATCCGTTCCCTGCCGCCCTTGCCCCGGATCAGCAGCATCTGCGGATCGCCCCGCGCGGCGCTGACGGGCAGGGAGACCAGTTCCGTCACCCGCATCCCGGTGGCGTAGAGAACCTCCACCAGGCAGGTGTTGCGGGCGCGGATCGCCTCCGTCCGGCCGAGGGTGCGGGCGGCGGCGAGCAGGTCCTCGACCTCCGCCATGGTCAGGGTGCGGGGCAGGGCGCGGCTGCGACCGGGCCCCTTGATGCGGATCGCGGGGTTGTCGGCGCGCCAGCCCTCTTCGAAGGCAAAGCGGTAGAGCTGTCGGATGGAAGACAGGCGACGGGCGCGGGTCGCGGCGGAAAAACCCTGCGCCTCGCAATGGACCAGGTAGGCCTCGATATCGTCGCGGGTGGCCGTGGACCAGCCGGTGTTGCGTCCGGCCAGCCAGGCACCGGTGTCCTTCAGGTCGCGGCCATAGCCCAACAGGGTGTTGCGCGCCGCGCCGGCCTCTGCCGCCTGGGCGTCCAGAAAGGCCGAGATCCAATGCGCATCGCCGCCGTCGCCGCCCATCTGCCCGCCCATCAGCCCGCCCGGTCCAGGATCATCATCTGCAATGCCGCCCGACGGGCGGTGTCCTCCAGCCCGACATGGCGGAAGGTGGCCAGCGCGTCGGAAATATCCTTCCATTCGCCGGAGGCGGCGCGGGTATAAAGGGCCATCGCCTCCACGATGGCCTCCCCCAGCCGGCCGGCGTCCAGATGGGCGCGGATACCGCGCGGCAAGGGCCGCGACAGGTCGAAGCCGCGCGCGATCGCGGCGGCACGCGGGCCGATCACGTCGTCAGGCGCGGGCTCGCCCCGGGTCAGGCCCAGCAGGAAACGTTCGGTGGGCGTGGCCGGTTTCAGCTGTCCGGCGGCGGCCTCGTAATCGTCCGACAGCAGCGCGATGCGAAACGCCAGCGCGCGGGCCGGCCCCGATGCGGGGGTGATCCGGGCCAGCGCGGGACCGTAGAGACGGGAAAACGGCACCTCCAGCTCGGCGCGGCGCATCGCCGTCCAGGCCTCGGGCAGGGCGGCCAGGGCGCGATCGGCATCGCGTCGCGACTGGATCGCCGCGTCAAAGCGCTGGATCGCGGCCACCCGGTCCCAGATCCCGCCGGACGCCGCCGGCTTGCGATCCGAATAGACGCCCAGCAGGCGGTTTTCAGGCATGGCGCCGGTGCGGGCCAGGCGCTCTGCCGCTTCGATCTCGGCCTTCCAGCCGGAAACGTTGCGCAGATCCGTCATGGCAAAGGCACGCGGCAGGGCGGCGGCGGGCAACGGTTCTCCGATGGCTTCCTGAAGGCGAAAAGCCAGCGGGGTGATCTGCGACGGCGGCGGCAGCGCCACCGCGTCCTCGTCCATGCCGACATCGAGAAACCGCAGCAACAGCCCCTCCGTCGACGGGTCCAGCAGGCCAAGCGCGCTGACGGAGCCGAAGGTCAGGGCCGCCGTCTCCCAATCGCCGGTGCGGGCAAGGCAGAAGATATGTTCGGCATAGCCCGGCGACAGATCGGGGGCGGCGATCAGGCGGGTGCAGGCTTCGTCTTCGGTGCCGGCCAGCAGCGACAGGTCGAACCATCGGGCGAACAATGCCTCGTGACGGTCCGGCCCGGCGCGGGCCAGCAGGGCCAGCGCGGGATCCACCGCCCCCAGCTCGTAAAGCTTGTCGACGCGGGCCTGCAGCAGCACGGGATCGCGGCCTTCGCCCCTGGGGGGATCAGCTTCGGCCAGCAGCAGGGAATAGAGCAGGGATTGCATCGCGGGCAAGCCTGCCACGTCCAGCCCGCCGATCCGCCGCGACAGAATTTCCGCCTCGGAGGCGGACCAGAGCGTCAGCGGCAGGCCGGTTACCGCTTGCGGCAACAGGCCGACTCCCCCGGCGCGGGTCTCGTCCAGGGTGCTGGTGCGGACCTCCGGGCGTTGCGCGGTGCTGGCCACAGGCGGTTCGCCGGGTGGGGCAAAGCGGCCTGTGGTTTGCAGCGCGGCCCCGTCGAGGTCCAGACCGAAGGTCGGATCCGCGCCGGGCCGTGCCACGCCGTTCAGGCCGGTGGTGGAGCCGATGCCGGCGCGGGGGGCTGCGTGGGGCGCCGGCAGCACATCGCGGTTCAGCCAGTCGATGGCCGAGATCGGGCGCTCACCCGTCTCCTGCGCGACGGCCGCGCCGCTCAGCGTGGACAGCGCCAGCGTCAGACCCATCAGCAGCCACAACGGCCGTGGGCGGGCCGGCAATGGACCGGCGGCGGTTGGTGGCGGTACCGGCGGGGCGATCCCTGCGTAGAAGGTCAGAAGGCCGGGGACCGCGTCGGGCAGGGCGCATTCGTGCCGCCGCCGGGAGGCGGGCCTAGGGGTGGACAGGGCCTGTGCCTCAGCTCGCATCCAGCACCACGGGGGTTCGCATCTCCTGCGAGGGCGGCGCGAAATCGGCGCCGAAGAACGGCCCGACATAGGCATAGGCGACGAGGGCGATTCCCCCCAGAATGGCAAGGTAGAACAGCCATTTGATTATCCGAAACATGCGTGACCTGCCCGATTTTTCGCGTTTTCGTACCAAGTTATAGCTGGCCTTTCCGGCAAGATCACGCCATTCAGTCGGGAAATTCCGCAACAGGCATTTCGGTGCCGAGGTTTTGCCGGGCGATGGGCTGGAGACTGAAGAAAACGGTAGTGATGGTCGGCATGATGGGCGCCGGCAAGACCGCCGTGGGCAAGGCCCTGGCGGCGCATCTGGCCGTGCCGTTCCGCGATTCGGACGCCGAGATCGTGACTGCCGCCAACATGGAAATCGCCGAGATCTTCGCCCGCGACGGTGAGCAGTTCTTTCGTGACCGCGAAAGCCAGGTGTTGGCCCGGTTGCTGGACGACGCGCCCTGTATCCTGTCCACCGGCGGCGGGGCCTTCCTGCGTGACGGGAACCGGCGCATTATCTCGGAACGGGGGGTGTCTGTCTGGCTGGACGCGGATCTGCGGGTGCTGTGGTCGCGGGTGCGGCATCGCGATACCCGGCCGCTGTTGCGCACGCCCGATCCCCTGGCCACCCTCACCCAGCTGTTCGAGGTCCGCGTGCCGGTCTATGCCACCGCCGATCTGTCCGCCCGCTCCGAGGCGGGGGTATCGGTGGCACAGATGGCCGAACGTGTGACCTCCGCCCTGCTGACCCGCCCCGACGTCCTGGAGGAGACATGATCGAAACCGTCCGCGTGAACCTGGGCCCCCGGTCCTATGACATCGAAATCGGGCCTGGGCTGCTGGCCCGCTCCGGCGCGCTGATCGCGCCGCATCTGCACCGCTCCCGCGTGGCGGTCCTGACAGACGAGACGGTCGCGCCCCTCCATCTTGAAGGCCTGCGCGACGGGCTGGCCGGGCAGGGAATCGACATGGTGTCCCTGGCTTTGCCAGCCGGTGAACAGACCAAGGGCTGGCCGCAGCTCTGCCGCGCCGTCGACTGGCTGCTGGACCAGAAGATCGAGCGGAACGACATGATTCTGGCCCTGGGGGGCGGGGTGATCGGCGATCTGGCGGGATTCGCCGCCGCCGTGCTGCGCCGGGGGGTCCGGTTCGTACAGGTGCCCACGACGCTGTTGGCGCAGGTCGACAGTTCGGTCGGGGGCAAGACCGGGATCAACGCGCCACAGGGCAAGAACCTGATCGGCGCCTTTCACCAGCCGACGCTGGTTCTGGCGGATACCGATGTGCTGTCGTCACTGCCGGGGCGGGAGTTCCTGTCCGGCTATGGCGAGGTTGTGAAATACGGTCTGCTGGGCGATGCGGAATTCTTTGACTGGCTTGAGGCGCATGGCCCCGACATGGCCGCCGGCGATATGGCCGCGCGGGTGCATGCGGTTCGGCGCTCCTGCGAGATGAAGGCCGAGATCGTCGCTCGCGACGAGACGGAGCAGGGCGACCGCGCGCTGCTGAACCTCGGCCACACCTTCTGTCACGCGCTGGAATCGGCCACCGGCTATTCCGACCGCTTGCTGCACGGCGAAGGCGTTGCCATCGGCTGTGCGCTGGCGTTCGAACTGTCGGCGCGGTTGGGCCTGTGTGCGCAGGAAGACCCCTCGCGACTGCGGGCGCATCTGCGCGATATGGGAATGAAGACCGACCTGGCCGACATCCCCGGTGATCTGCCGGAGGCGGAGGCGCTGATGAACTTGATGGCGCAGGACAAGAAGGTCGTGGATGGCCAGTTGCGGTTCGTCCTGGCGCGGGGGATCGGCACGGCCTTCGTCTCGGCGGAGGTGCCGCCGGAGATCCTGCACGGGCTGCTCGCGGACGCGCTGTCGGCAAGATGATGCGCTGAACGCCGCGCCCCGACGGGGTGGGTGGTTGCATTCCGCCGCCGCAGCCGCTGTTATCGCAGGGCCGCCACACCTGGCCGTGGCGGACGTCGCGCCCGGCGCGCCACAGGAGGGGAAAGACCGCGATGATCACGCCGGACTATTGCCAGACCATGGCGCGTTACAACGCCTGGCAGAATTGCCGGATGCAGGCCGCGATGGCAGGGCTGTCCGAGGCCGCGCTGCGGGCCGACCGCGGGGCGTTCTTCGGGTCGATCCTGGGCACGGCGAACCATCTGCTTTGGGGGGACGCGATGTGGATGTCGCGGTTCGACGGCGGCGCGCGTCCGCAGGGGGGCGTGGCCGACAGTCCCGGACTGACGCCGGATCTGGCCGCCTGGTGGCGGGACCGCCAGCGGATGGACGCCCGGATCGACCGCTGGGCCGCGACGCAGACGGCGGCCGCGCTGGCCGGCGATCTGCGCTGGTATTCCGGCGCCCTGAGCGCCGAGGTGACCCGGCCGCGCGGGCTTTGCATCGCACATATGTTCAACCACCAGGCCCATCATCGCGGCCAGGTGCACGCGCTGCTGACGGCGGCCGGCGCCGCCCCGGCGGATACGGACCTGTTCCTGATCCCCGATCCGACGCCTGCCGCCCCTGCGCGCCCGGACAGCCCCCCGCCTGGCTGATCGGCCCGCACCCCGAAGTCACACCAGGATCACGTCATACCCAGAAAAGGAGACCGACATGAAAGCGCTGCTTGTCGAAAAGGACGGCGACGGACCGGCGAAACCGGCGATCCGCGATATCCCCGAAAGCGACTTGCCCGAGGCGGAGGTGACGGTCGCGGTGGAATATTCCACCGTGAACTACAAGGACGGGCTGTGTCTGTCGGAGAATGGCGGCGGTCTGGTGCGCAAGTATCCCCATGTGCCGGGCATCGATTTCGCCGGCACGGTGGAGTCGTCCAGCGATGACCGCTACGCGCCGGGCGACAAGGTCGTGCTGACCGGCTGGCGCGTGGGTGAGGCGCATTGGGGCGGCTACGCGGAAAAGGCCCGAGTGCGCGCCGATTGGCTGGTGCCGCTGCCCGCCGGGCTGACCTCGCGCCAGGCGATGGCCGTCGGCACCGCCGGGTTCACCGCGATGCTGTCGGTGATGGCGCTGGAGGATCATGGTCTGACCCCGGACAAGGGCCCGGTGCTGGTCACGGGGGCCGCGGGCGGTGTCGGCTCTGTCGCGACGATGATCCTGTCCGGGCTGGGCTACGAGGTCGCCGCTGTCACCGGCCGCCCTGAAACAGGTGACTACCTGAAGTCGCTGGGCGCCTCCACCATCGTGCCGCGTGCCGATCTGGCCGAAACGGTCAAACGCCCGCTGGAATCCGAGGCCTGGGCCGGCTGCATCGACGCGGTTGGCGGCGACATGCTGGCCCGCGTGCTGGGACAGATGAAATACGGCGCCTCGGTCGCCGCCGTGGGCCTGGCGGGCGGCGCGAAACTGCCGGCCACGGTGATCCCCTTCCTGCTGCGCGGGGTGAATCTGCTGGGCATCGACAGCGTGATGCAACCCTACGAGAACCGTCTGCGCGCCTGGGAACGGGTGGCTCGCGACCTGCCGATGGACAAGCTGGAGGCGGCGGTGCAGCCTGCCACGTTGGACGACCTGCCCAAACTGGGCGCCGCGATCCTGCAAGGCCAGGTCAAGGGTCGCGTGGTCGTCGATATCGCCGGCTGAGCCGAGGGCGCCCCTTGCCAACGGGACGGGCGGCCCCTGCGGGCGGCCCGCTCCGAGATGCGACGATGTCTATTTCCTGTGCACGGGTGTCATCCCGGCGCAACTCCTGTTAGCCTGCACAAAATCGAGGCGCCGCACCCTTTCGGTGATGTGACGCCCGCGCAGGACCGCCCGCATTGCCCTTTTTCCAAGGTGGCGCCGCTGGGCTGGCAAGCAAAAGGAGTAATCGACGTGTTCAACACAGTGATGGTCCCCGTGGACCTCGCCCATGCGGACAAGCTGGATCGCGCGCTGAGCTGCGCCGCCGATCTGGCGCAGCTGTACAAGGCGCGTGTGGTCTATGTCGGCGTTTCCGCTGCGGTGCCCGGCGCCGTGGCCCGCACGCCCGAGGAATTCGCCGCCAAGCTGGACGCCTTCGCCAACGAGCAGGCCCGCCTGCGCGGGATCGAGGCCACGGCCCATGCGGTGACCAGCCACGACCCCGCCACCGACCTGGACCCGGCCCTGCTGGACGCGGTCAAGGACACCGGCGCGGACCTCGTGGTGATGGCCAGCCACATCCCCAATGTGACCGATTACATCTGGCCGTCCAACGGCGGGTCGCTGGCGACCCATGCCAAGGTTTCGGTGCTGATCGTCCGGGGCGGTTGACCCCGCCGGATGCGCACCGCCAGCGCGGCGCTGTCGTGGGGGGGCATCCCCGCGGTCGCGCCTTGCGTCCCCGGCAGGGCCGGGGGGAATCGCGGGATACACCGCGAAGTCAATGAAAAGACGACGAAAAATAAACAGGGAAGCAACGCGAGAGAATAGCGCGACAACAAAAAGAGAAATGACTGAAACGGGAATCGTAACATGAGTGACACATCGGATCAGGGAATCCCCGCGCCGGAAGGTGCGGCGGCTGTGATCCAGACCGATTACGAAATCGGTCAGGACAATATCGACGGGCAGGTTGGGCCATTCGGATTTGACATCCACAACCCGGTCTTCCTGGTCTCGGGCCTGGCGATCATCGCCTTCGTCTTCTACACCCTCGCCCTGCCCGAACATGCGGGCGCGGCGTTCTCCTGGCTCTTCTCCGAGGTGACCAAGGGCTTTGACTGGTTCTTCATCGGGGCGGCCAACCTCTTTGTCATCTTCTGCCTGCTGCTGATCGTGACGCCGCTGGGCAATGTCCGCCTGGGCGGCAAGGAAGCCACTCCGGACTATACCTATGCCGGCTGGTTCGCGATGCTGTTCGCCGCCGGTATGGGTATCGGCCTGATGTTCTACGGCGTCAGCGAGCCGCTGTCGCATTTCTCGTCCTCCCTGGGCGGGATCGCCACCGGCGAGGACGGCCTGCGTACCGATTGGGCGCCGCTGGGCGGTGCCGAGGGTGACGAGCAGGCGGCCATCCGTCTGGGCATGGCGGCGACGATCTTCCACTGGGGTCTGCACCCCTGGGCGATCTATGCCGTGGTCGCGCTGGCACTGGCGCTGTTCAGCTACAACAAGGGCCTGCCGCTGACCATCCGCTCCGCCTTCTATCCGCTGCTGGGCGAACGCGTCTGGGGCTGGTGGGGCCATCTGATCGACACGTTGGCGGTCTTTGCCACGCTGTTCGGCCTGGCGACCTCGCTGGGGCTGGGGGCGACGCAGGCCAACGCCGGCCTGAACGAGCTGTTCGGCATTCCCGTCTCCTCCACCACGGAGGTGATCCTGATCTCCTGCATCACGGCGGTGGCGCTGGTGTCGGTGCTGCGCGGGCTGGATGGCGGGGTCAAGCTGCTGTCCGAGGTCAACATGGGCCTGGCCTTCGCGCTGCTGCTGTTCACGCTGATCGCGGGGCCGACCATCGCGATCCTGACCGGCTTTGTCGATTACCTGGGTGCCTACCTGCAACATCTGCCTGCCCTGGCCAATCCGATCGGACGAGACGACACCAATTTCGTGCAGGGCTGGACTTCGTTCTACTGGGCCTGGTGGATCTCCTGGTCACCCTTTGTCGGGATGTTCATCGCCCGTGTCAGCCGGGGCCGGTCGGTGCGTGAGTTCATCACCTGCGTGCTGCTGATCCCCTCGCTGGTCTGCGTGCTGTGGATGTCCGTCTTTGGCGGCGTCGCGATCCAGCAGGTGATCCAGGACGGCTACACCGCCGCCAAGGAGGCCGAGCTGCCGATCCAGCTGTTCAAGATGCTGGATGGTCTGCCGTTGACCACGATCACCTCCTTCATCGGGATCGTGCTGGTCATCGTCTTCTTTGTCACCTCCTCGGATTCCGGGTCGCTGGTGATCGACACGATCACCGCCGGCGGCAAGGTCGATGCGCCGGTGCCGCAGCGGGTTTTCTGGTGCCTGTTCGAAGGCGCGGTGGCCATCGTGCTGCTGTTGTCGGCGGGTGGGTTGAACAGCCTGCAATCCATGGTGATTTCCACGGGCCTGCCGTTCACGGTCGTGCTGCTGCTGATGTGCTTCACCATCTGGCGGGGTCTGCTGGAAGAACGCCGCAAGACCTGATCCCGACCATGGGATCACGTGATGCCCCCGTCCGCCGTCCTTGGCGGGCGGGGGTTTTTCATGGGCGGCTGCCGGGTGACTGAGCGCTGCTGCCGCGTCGGCCGGTCCGGAGCGCGGCTCTTGACCCGGCGGGTCACGCGCTACCTTGGCCGAAACCGTCAAGGAGTTGCCGATGCCTGCCCCCGTGATCCTCTGGCTGCGCCGTGACCTGCGGCTGTCGGACCACCCCGCTCTCGCCGCCGCTCTGGCGCAGGGGGCGCCGGTCATCCCGGTGTTCATCCGCGATGCCGGTGTCGATGGTCTGGGGGCGGCGCCGAAATTCCGACTGGGCCTGTCGCTCCAGGCGCTGGCCGGTGATCTGGAAGCCGTCGGCAGCCGCCTGATCCTGCGTGCCGGTCCCGCGCGCGAAGTGCTGGAAGACCTTGCCCGACAAACCGGGGCGGGGGCGGTGCATTGGTCGCGTCTCTATGATCCCGAAACGACGGAGCGTGACAGCCGGGTGAAATCCGCCCTGCGTGACGCCGGTCTGCGCGCGACTTCCCACGCCGGTCACCTGCTGTTCGAACCCTGGGAGGTGGAGACGGGGCAGGGCGGCTATTACAAGGTCTTTACCCCCATGTGGCGCAATGTGAAGGACCGCGACCTGCCGCAGCCTCGGCCCGCGCCCGCCCACATCCCCGCACCCGACCGCTGGCCCGACAGCGATCGGCTGGCCGATTGGCAGTTGGGGGCCGCCATGGACCGGGGCGCTGCGATCGTTGCCCGCCATGTCGATGCCGGAGAGGCCGCCGCCCTGGCCCGCCTGTCGGTCTTCATCCGCGACCGGGCAGAGGATTACGCCCGATCCCGCGACTTTCCCGGCCGCGACGGCACCAGCGACTTGTCGGATCACCTCAGCCTTGGGGAGATTTCCCCCCGGCGTTGCTGGCACGCCGCGTTGCGGGCCGCGCAGGACGGCAAGGCAGGGGCCGAAACCTTTCGCAAGGAACTGGTCTGGCGTGAATTCGCCTATCACCTGATGTACCACACGCCACAGCTGCTGGACGCCAACTGGCGCCCGGAATGGGACGGGTTCGACTGGGACCGCGACGCCCGCAGCGCCAGGGTCCGCGCCTGGAAACAGGGCCGTACCGGCGTGCCCTTCGTCGATGCCGCGATGCGGCAGATGTATGTCACCGGGCGGATGCACAACCGGGCGCGAATGATCGCCGCCTCCTACCTGACGAAACACCTGCTGTGCCATTGGTCCATCGGGGCGGAATGGTTCCGCGACTGCCTGGTGGATTGGGATGTGGCCAGCAATGCGCTTGGCTGGCAATGGGTGGCGGGGTCGGGGCCGGATGCCGCGCCCTATTTCCGCATCTTCAACCCGGACACCCAGGCGGCGAAATTCGATCCCGGCGGCAGCTGGCGCCGCGCCTGGATCGCCGAGGGGCAGGCCGATCCGCCACAGACCGCACGGTCCTGGTACGCCGCGATCCCGCGCCACTGGGCGCTGTCGCCCGATCAACCCTATCCCGAACCCGTGGTTTCCCTTTCCGACGGGCGGCGGGCCGCGCTGGAAGCCTATGCCCGCCACAAGGTCGAGTGACCACCGCCCGTGCAGCCGCCCGCCCCGCCCCTGCGACGCCTTGCGCCCGCCCCGTGAGCACGGCTAGGTATCAGCAGGAGCAACAAAAGGACCACCACATGTTCACGGCGCCCAAACTTCTGGCCGGTGTGTGCCTGGCCGCCCTGGGCTACCTGGTCTCTCTCCAGGTGATCGAGGTCTGGCCGGAGCAGCGAAATTTCGGCAACTTTGCCCTGATCAACGCCGGCTTCGGCTTTCTGGTGGGGTGGCGGCTGGTGGGGCGGCAGGTGCGCGCGGACACCACCCTGTCCGACATGATCAGCCATGCGATCACCGCGCCCATCGTGCTGGTCGCACTGGCCCTGTTCCTGCAAGTCGGCAACGAGGTGCTGGATCGCGCCCTTGCCCGCCAATACGATGGCCCGGTGGAGGCGATTTATGCCATGATCCCGCTGGGCTTCGATTTCCTGACCAAGATGGCATATCCGCATATCGCGGCGACATTGTTCGGGGGGGGGCTCGTCGCCGTCCTGGTGACCCGGTTCGCCGCCACCCGCTGGCGCTAGGAGGGGCCGTGACCACATCTCTTTTCGTATTCGGAACGCTGCGTGACCCCGACCTGCTGCGCATGGTTGCAGGCGCCGACCTGGCGGTGGAGCCCGCCACCCTGCCCGGATGGCGGGCGATGCGGGCCGCCGCCGGGGCCTGGCCGGTGCTGGTGAACACGCCCGGCCACGGTGCGCCGGGTCTGCTGCTGCGCGATCCCGGTGCGCGGGCGCTGGACCGGCTGCACCACTACGAGGACGCCTTTGGCTACGTTGCCCGCGAAGAGGTGGTGGAGACCGCGACCGGTCCGGTGCCGGCGCTGGTCTACCGCACCCAGGGTCCGCCCGATGCCTCGGACGAGGTCTGGGCGCTGGAGATCTGGCAGGCCCGGTCGCGCGCCGATACGCTGGAAGCAGTGCCGGAAGTAATGTCCCACCATGGCCGCTTTGCCGGGACCGACCTGCAAGGGCGGATGCCCCAGGTGCTGGCCCGCGCGGCATCGCGGATGCGGGCGCAGCGCGACGCGCCCCCCCGTCAGATGGGCACCGATCTGCACCGGCGCGACGTGACCTCGCTGGCGGTGGATGCTGCGCATCAGGGCTACTTCCGCACGGAGGTCCACGACCTGCGCCACCCGACCTTTGCCGGGGCGCTGTCGGATCCGATCCGGCGGGAGATCTTCGTCGCCGCCGATGCGGCCATCGTTCTTCCCTATGATCCGCTGCGCGACCGGGTGCTGTTGGTCGAACAATTCCGCATGGGCCCCTACGGGCGCGGGGCGCCGCACCCCTGGGTGCTGGAACCCGTGGCGGGCCGGGTCGACGTGGGCGAAACCCCTGCCGCCGCCGCGCGCCGCGAATGCGCCGAAGAGGCCGGGCTGAGCCTGCACAGGCTGGAGGAGATCGGCAGTTTCTATCCCAGCCCGGGCTTTCTGACGGAGTATTTCTACCTTTACCTCGGCCTGTGCGACCTGCCCGACGGCCATACCGGCCCCGGCGGGCTGGACAACGAGGGGGAGGACATAAGAACCCATATTCTGAGCTTTGAGGCCGCGATGGATCTGTTGTCCCGAGGGGAGGCCGATAACGGCCCGCTCATTCTGTCGCTGCTCTGGCTGGCGCGTGAACGTTCCCGCCTGCGGGCCGGGCTTGCGCGGGGCGCTGCTTGAGGTCGCGCGGGGGCGGCGGTAGATCTTGCGAGACACGGGAAATGGCGTCCGGCATTGGGTCGTGGCGTCCAAGCTGAAAGGAAAGCCGATGCGATTTGCCTCTGATCTGGCCGAAGCGGTCGGGAATACGCCGCTGATCAAGTTGCGCCGCGCAAGCGAGGAAACCGGCTGCACCATTCTGGGCAAGGCCGAATTCCTGAATCCCGGCCAGTCGGTCAAGGACCGCGCGGCCCTGTACATCATTCGCGATGCGATTGAGAAGGGGCAGTTGGAACCGGGGGGCACCATCGTCGAGGGCACGGCCGGCAACACCGGTATCGGTCTGGCGCTGGTAGGGGCCTCGATGGGGTTCAAGACGGTGATCGTCATTCCCGAAACGCAGAGTCAGGAAAAGAAGGACATGCTGCGCCTGGCCGGGGCGGAACTGGTCCAGGTGCCGGCCGCGCCCTATCGCAATCCCAACAATTACGTCAAGTATTCGCAACGTCTGGCCGAAAAGCTTGCTCAATCCGAACCTCATGGTGCGATCTGGGCAAATCAGTTCGACAACGTCGCCAACCGCCAGGCCCATGTCGCCGGCACCGGGCCGGAGATCTGGGAACAGACCGGGGGCAAGGTCGACGGCTTTGTCTCGTCGGTCGGGTCGGGGGGCACGCTGGCGGGCACCGCGATGGCGCTGCAACCGCATGGGGTCAAGGTCGCGCTGGCCGATCCGATGGGGGCCGCGCTTTATGAATTCTACCGCAACGGGGATCTGAAATCCGAAGGCTCGTCGATCACCGAGGGGATCGGCCAGGGGCGCATCACCGCCAATCTCGAAGGGTTCACCCCCGATTTCGCCTATCAGATCCCGGATGAGGAGGCGTTGCCCTATATCTTCGATCTGCTGGCGGAGGAGGGGCTGTGCCTGGGCGGGTCCACGGGGATCAACGTCGCCGGCGCCGTGCGCCTGGCGCGTGATCTGGGGCCGGGCCATACGATCGTGACGATCCTGTGCGATTACGGCAACCGCTATCAGTCCAAGCTGTTCAACCCGGAGTTCCTGCGTGAAAAGGGCCTGCCCACCCCGTCCTGGCTGACCGAGGGGCCGCGCTCAATTCCGGGTGTGTTCACTGAATGAACTATCCCTGAAAGGATAAAGATATCAATATGATGAACGTCGTTCTTCGTGTTTTGGGTTCACTGTTGCTCTGCGCTGTCCTGCTGGCTCCGGCCAGTGGCATGGCGCAGACCCGCGCCACCGGCGCCGCCCTGACCCAGCAGGAGGTGAGCGACTGGGAAACCCTGACCACCCGCGCCGAAGACGTGATCGGGGCCAACCGCGCCTCCGATGATGCGCTGGAGACTCTGCGTGCGCAACTGGCCAGCGCGCGGGAACGGTTCACCGCCGCGCGGAGCGTCAATGCCGGTGCGATCGAGACGGTGCTGGCGCAGATCGACGCGCTTGGCCCCAAACCCGACGAGGGGGAAGAGCCGCCCGCCGTCGCCGAACAGCGCGAGACACTGGAGGCCCGGCTGGCCGAACTGCGTGCGCCGGTGCTCCAGGCCGATGTCGCCTATAGCGTGGCCGATGCGCAGATCCGGGTGATCGACGCCCTGCTGCGCGAACGCCAGGCGGATGAGCTGATGGAGATCGGGCCCTCGCCGCTGAATCCCGCCAACTGGCCCGGCGCCGTGACCGAATTGTCGGATTTCCTGCTGGAGCTGGCGGAGGAAACCCGCGCCTCCTGGTCCGATCCTCAGCGCCGGGACGAGGTGCTGGGCAACCTGCCGACCACGCTTTTGCTGCTGGTTGTGGCGCTGCTGATGGTGCTGCGCGGGCGTGGCTGGATCGAACGCATGGGCGAGGGGGTGGAGGAACGCCGCCGCACCGCCGAACGCTGGCTGCTGGGCTTTGTCATGTCGCTGGGGCAGATCGTGATCCCGGTGGGCGGTTTGATCGCGCTGAGCGCGGCGGTCTCCAACCTCGGGTTGACCGGCACGGTGGGCGACGCGTTGATCGCCGCATTGCCGGAGGCCGGGTTCGTGCTGTTCGTCTCCCGCTGGCTGGGCGGACGCATCTTCGGCATGGGAGAGACCTCGGAATTGACCTCCGGGCTGGACCGCGCGCGCCGCCGTGAGGGGCGGGTGTTTGCCTCGGCCCTGGGGGTAGTGGTCTTCCTGGCGGTTCTGATCGACACCGCGTCGGGCGCGGCCGGCTGGTCGCCGGGCACCCAGAACATCGTCTATTTTCCGCTGCTGGTGGTGGCCGGGCTGATGATCATGCGCCTGTCGCGGCTGCTGGTACTGCACACCCGGTCCGAACAGGCCGACGAGGAGGAGCAGAGCTTTCGCCTGCGGGTGCTGATGCTGTTGGGTCGGGCGATGTCGGTGCTGGCGGTGCTGGCCCCGACACTGGCCGCCATCGGCTATTTCAAGGCCGGGCAGCAGATCGGGTTCTCCACCATCTTCTCGCTTCAGCT